>CAZSMN010000349.1:0-3918 GCA_964607615.1 uncultured Chthoniobacterales bacterium
TCGGCCGAGACATGGTAGTCCTTGTCTTTCACAAACTCCGGATTCCGCAGGTAGCACCAGAGGACGGTCGCCATGCCGAGGTCGTGTGCGTGGGCGAAGGCGTCCGCGATCTCCACGATCTCGCGGTGCGCGTCGTCGGACCCGAAGTAAATCGTGGCCCCCACCGCAGCCGCGCCCATGTCGTAAGCGGTCTTGATTTTTCCGAAGAGGATTTCTTTGAAAGCGTTCGGATACGTGAGGAGCTCGTTGTGATTGATCTTCACGAGGAACGGAATCTTGTGCGCGTATTTACGCGAGACCGCGCCGAGCACACCGAAGGTCGAGGCCACCGCATTGCAGCCGCCTTCGATGGCCAGCTTCACGATGTTCTCTGGATCGAAATAGATCGGGTTCTTGGCAAAACTCGCGCCGGCGGAGTGTTCGATGCCCTGATCGACCGGAAGGATCGAGAGGTAGCCCGTTCCCGCAAGCCGGCCGGTGTTGTACATCCAATTCAGATTGTTCAGAACGCGCTGGTTGCGGTCCGTCGCCGCAAAGATGCGGTCCACGAAATCCGGACCCGGAAGGTGGAGCAGGTCGCGGGAGATCGTCTTCGACGTGTGCCGGAGGAGGTAATCGGCCTTGTCGCCGAGCTGGGAGGTGATGGCGTCGATCATGCGCCAAACATCCGCCACGCACGGGCGAAGATCCAGCCCTTTGTGAGGACCGGTGCCACAGATGAGGCGGGACATTCCTCCGCCGCTTGGCTAGGGGTCATCGTCCAACCACACGACGATGAGCTTTGGATTTTCCTGCTTCCGCAACAATGGCGAGGAGGGTGTATTTCTGCTGCGGAGCGACGATGCGCGGCACTGGAAAGAAGCCAACGGCGGCCGTCCTGTTCTGGTTCCGGAGGTCGGCGGGAAACTGACACGCGATCCGAGCATCTGCCGAGGGCCGGATGGCGTTTTTCACATGGTGTGGACCAGCTCGTGGACGGATCCCGGTTTCGGGCTTGCCCATTCGGCAGATCTTCTCAGCTGGTCGGCCCAGGAGTTTGTGCCTGTGAACCGTGACGAACCGGGTGCGCTGAATACCTGGGCGCCGGAGATTTTTTACGATGAAACCCGGCGGGAGTTTCTCGTCCTCTGGGCCACCACGATCCGCGGACGCTTTCCGGAAACCGAGGCGGGCGGCGACATGAACCATCGCATCTATTGCAGCCGGACCCGGGACTTTGTGCAGTGGACGGCGGCGGAACTCTACTACGACGGCGGCTTCAACGTCATCGACGCCGTGCTCTTTCGCAGCGGCGAGCGCCACGGGCTTATCGTGAAGGACGAGACGCTCCATCCGCTTCCGCAGAAAAATCTCCGCGTCGTCTGGTCGCGCGGCGGGCCCATGGGACCCTGGGAAAAGGCAGGCCCGCCCTTCACCGGTGATGAACAAGGCTGGGTCGAGGGTCCGTCGGTGATCGAAGTGAACGGCTGCTGGCTCGTCTACTTCGACCAATACACCCGGGGTGGCTACGCCGCGCTCGAGACGACGGATTTTCAGACGTTCACCGAGGCCGATGTGTGCTTACCAAAAGGCATCCGGCACGGAACCGTCTTCGACCTCGGAGCGTAGCACCGAAGTGGTTTTGAGGGATTCGGTCCCATGGTTTGCATCCCGGTACCTATCCGGAAAACGAACTCAAAATAATGCCGTAGGTGGATAGCCAGCATGCGGGGTTTTAGGAAGTATAAGCATGTCTTATCCCTCACATGAGAACGCCCCCCTCTCGCCGAACCGTCGCTCTGGCTATCGCTGCTCTCCTCCCGCTCGGTGCGATGTCGTCCCTGCGGGCGCAGACGACCTTCAACGCAACGCTCGATAACAACATCACCAACATCTACGGTTCTATCTACCCGAACTCGACCCCGCACTACGACGCCATCATCTTCGCGACCGGCAACGGCACCGTGCTCTCGGTTGACCAGAGTGTGGACTTCAACGGAAGCGCTCTGTCGAACGTCTTCACCTCGACGACGTTCACCTCGACCGGAGGACGCGTCGCGGCCTCGATGGTCGGCACGGACGAGTTCTTCGACCCGGTCGCCGGCCGGGAGTTCATCGTGAAAAATTTCGCCCTCGATAACGTGGATTTCAGCACGGGCAATGGAACCACCGGCGACGTGAAACTCATGATCCAGGGACTCGACGGCGGCGACACCTCACTAACGCTTGCCAATTCCACGCTCAGTGGCGCAATCACCCCGCACCTCTACGCGCCCTCGGCCCTTGCGTTCAACGTCAGCGGCACCTCGCAGATCACCCGCTGGCAGGGGAACATGGGATCGGCCACCACGCTGACGATTGCCTCCGGCGGCACCTTGCGCATCAAGGACAGCGGGGTCCTGAACCCGACCTTCCCCGTTGAGACGCTCAACTTCAATACGGACGCCAACCACGCGATCCTCAACAACTCGTCGCTCATCCTGGACACCTCCAACCTCCGCTGGGGAAGCAACGCCGGGACCGGCAGCGAGATGACCCTCACCAACAACTCGTCCTTGCAATTGGTCGGGCAATCCAAGCTCCGGACCCACGACATCACGCTCCAGGGCAGCTCGATCACGATGGACAACAACACGCGCATCGACGTGATCTACAACACGGAACTCGACAACAGCTCGGCATCGATCGCGTCCGGTGCCTCGATTCACACCGACAGTCTCATCGCGAAGGGCAACGCGACCGTCTCCCTCGGCGTCAACGGCGGGCTCACCACCTCGACGCTTGATATCCGGGACGGCGCGACGATGACCGTTGCGGGAAACAGCTACGATGTCGGCGAGATGACAGTGAACGTGCAGGTGCTTTTTCCCGGCAGCGGAACCGGAACCCTCGTGGTCGGCAACCTCCAAGCCGTTCTCAACCTGAGCAGCAACGCGACAATGGACGTCACAAGCCATGCCACCCTCTCCAACAACGGGACAATCAACCAACAGGAATCGCAGGTGACAGTGCGGCAGGGTTCCACCGTCAAGAATAACATGGAATGGACCGTTCAAACAGCCGGCACGCTTGTTATCGCGGGCAACGCCACCATCGGACAGGACAGCGGACAACACGGGCATCTGGCTATGGGCGGCGCGCTGGCATTTTCGGGGTCGGGGAACAACACGCTGAATACGACAAACGAGCTGAATCTCGGCTCGACCGCGAAGCTCCAGATGACCCTCGACGCAACCGGGCTGACCAGTGACGCGATCCTCATCGACAACAGCGCCAGGGAATTCACGATCAGCAACAACTCAACAACCCTCAACCTCAGCGTTGTCAACGACACGGTCCTCGCGCTCGGGACAAAATTCCTGCTCATCAACTACCCGGACTGGCAGGTGGCGATGGGTGCCCACTTCAGCGGCCTGGTGGATGGCGCGACCTTCGCGCTCGGGCTCAACACTTACCAGATCAATTACAACGACGGGGACTACCGCCCGGCGGAGGGCAGCACCTTCATCACGGTCACGACGGTCCCAGAGCCCTCGACGTGGGCCCTCCTCGGCCTCGGCGGCTTCGCTTTTGCCGGCCGCGCCCTGCGCCGAAGGTCTTGATTCAAAAAGTCCGCGACGCCACTTTGCTTCTCATGAAGTCCCTGCTCCTCCCTGCCCTCCTCACCGCCGTGCTGGCGCTACCCTGCCTGGCCGCACCCTTTGATCAAAAGCTCGATGGCGGTGGCTTCTCTGTTCGCGTTTCCTCACCGAACACGCCGGAGAAAAACACGGTCACCCTCCAGCCGGACGGCCTAAAGAGCACCAACGACAAGGTCACCGTGTCCACGGAGATCCCGGTCGCCCGCGCCTTTCTCGCCGATATGGACGGCGATAACTCGCCCGAGCTTTTCATCGTCCTCACCAGCCCCGGCAGCGGATCCTACGGCGACGTCCTCGC
>CAZSMN010000350.1:0-3892 GCA_964607615.1 uncultured Chthoniobacterales bacterium
TGCGGTCCTTGAGGAGCCGCGAGTAGATGTCGTAACTGCGCTCTCCGCGCCCGGTTTGCTCAACAACGATGGGAACCAGCATAGAATTCATTTTCAGCTCGCCGCGGGGGTTTCCGCTGGCTCCGTGAGGGTAACATTGGCCACGACCAAATCAAGGGCCTTGCCCATGAGAATCTGCTCGCGGATCGGGCCGAAGCCGTCGCGCGACTGGAGGTCTTTGATGAGCTTCTTGACCGGGATCTCGTAGCGTCGGGACATCTCGCTGATGGCCATGATAAGATCGGCCTCGGAGACCTGGAGCTTTTCCTTCTCGGCAATGCGGAGGAGGAGGAAGTTGCCGCGCACGCGCTCGCGGGCGCTCTGCTGGGCGACGCCGACAAGCTCGTCCTCGTGCTGGCGGAGCTCGTCGTCGCTGACACCGCGGACCTGGTTTTCCTGCACGATATCGCGGAGGATCGAGGAGACCTCACGTTCGATGGCGTGGGCGGGAAGCTCGCAGGTGACTTTCGTCAGGAGCTGGCGGATCGCGCCGTTGCGCTTGTCGTTTTCGAACTGCTGCTCGGCGAGCTTCTCGAGTCGCTCACGGATCTCGGTCTTCAAACCTTCGAGGGTCTTGCCGGCTTCGATTTTCTCCGCAAGAGCGTCATCGAGGGGCGGCAGGGTCTTGGTATTGATCCCGTGAAGCGTGACGGCGTAGGTGATCTTCTGCCCGCGAAGGTCGGCGAGCGGGAAATCCGCCGGGACGTCGAGGGTGAACGTGCGCTCCTCGTCGATTTTCATCCCGAGGACGGCTTCGGCGAAACCGGGAATGAGAGAGGAGGGGTTTACGTAAATCCATGCGTTGCGGCGGCCCTGGAGCTGCGGCGGCGCTTTCGGGAGGGCCTCGGCGAGGGGCTTGTCGTCAAGGCGGCCCTCGTAGGTCATCACGGCATAATCTTCCATCTCCACGCCGCGGCCTTCGACGGCATCGAAGGATGCGTGGGGCTCACGGAACTGCTCAAGCCAGCGCTGGACGTCCTCGTCCGTGACCTCGCGCTTCTTGGCCTCGACCGGGATCGAGGAGTAATCGGGCAGCTCGAACTCCGGCGCGGTCACCACGCTGGCGCGGAAGCGCATCGTATTGTCGGCGCCGATCTGGACGTCCTCGACGGCCGAGACCGTCAGAACGCGCAGGTTCTTCTGCTTGATGGCCTCGTTGAGGCTCTCACGCAGGAGCTTGTTTTGCAGCTCCTCGCGGATGTCCTTCGCAAAGCGGGACTCGATCAACGACTGAGGGGCTTTTCCGGGGCGGTAGCCCGGGATGCGGGCGTGGCGCTGAAAATCTTTGGCAACGGTCTGCCATTCGCGTGTCACTTGGTCGGCGGGGAGCTCGACCTGCAAATTCACGACACAATTGGGTTGGGGATCCAGGACAACATTCATGGGCAAACGGTGATTTGAGCATAGCTTCTCCCCCCCGGCAACCGCGGATTCTGCCCGGCGGATTTTCACGCGCGGCTGGACAAGCGGTGCGAGTGCGCGGATTGTCTCGAAAAAAGCCGGCCGGAGGCGCGTTTTGGTGCGTAACTCCGACCGTCTCTCACGTCTGATGTTTTTCCGGAATCTCGTTTTCACAAGTTTTGCCAAGTTGAGCAACGGCTCGCTCACTGTCGTGTTGCCCGATAGATCGCGGCGTGTCTTCGGCGGTCTCGGGAAGGGTCGGACCGCAACCCTCGAGGTGCGGGATGAGAATTTCTTCCGCCGCTGTGTGGTGGCGGGACCGATCGGTTTCGGCGAGAGCTACATGGCCGGGGAGTGGGACACGCCGGACCTCACGGCCCTGATCGCATGGTTCATCCTTAACGCCGACGAGGCCGAGGCGCTCAAGACGCGCAAGAGCCGGAGCACCGGACTCTTCGACTGGCTCTCGTGGGCGAACCGCATGCTCCACCTCCGGCGGCCGAACAGCCTCAGCAAAAGCCGCGAGAACATCCGCGAGCACTACGACCTGAGTAACGATTTCTTCCGCCTCTGGCTCGACCCGACGATGACCTACTCGAGCGCGTTTTTCGAAACAGCCGACACACCGCTCGAGCAGGCGCAGATCGAAAAATACGACCGCCTCTGCCGCAAGCTTCAGCTCGGCCCGAAGGATGAGGTTCTCGAGATCGGCAGCGGATGGGGCGGCTTCAGCATGCACGCCGCCCGCACCTATGGCTCCCACATCACGACCGTGACGATTTCGGAGGAGCAGTTCGCCGAGGCCTCGGCGCGCATTCGCGCGGCCGGGCTCTCGGACCGGATCACGCTCCTCCTGGCCGACTACCGCACGCTCCGCGGCCGCTTCGACAAAATCGTTTCGATCGAGATGCTCGAGGCAGTCGGCGACCGCTACGTGGACGGCTATTTCGCGAAGATCGACGAACTTCTCAAACCCGGCGGGCTTGTCGCTCTGCAGGCAATCCTCTGCCCCGACGGCCAATACCCGATCCTGCGGGACGGGGTTGATTTTATCCAGAAGCACATTTTCCCGGGCTCTCTGCTCATGTGCAACGCCCGCATCGCGCAGGCGATGGCCGCCTGTGGGGATCTGAACCTCTACGACTACGAGGACATGGCACCGCATTACGCGAAGACGCTCCGGATGTGGCGGGAAAATTTCGAAGCCGTTCTTGAGGAAGTGCGCGCGCTCGGGTTTGACGAGACCTTCATCCGCAAGTGGCGCTACTACCTTTGCTACTGCGAGGCGGCTTTCGGCACGCGCCACATCACCGTGGCGCAGACCGTTTACTCGCGACCGGATAACCTCTCGATCACGTCGGATATCTACCGCCTGCCCTTCGCATGAACCCGGTTCCCCTCGTCATCGCGGGCACGGTGCTGGCCATGCTCATCATGGTCGTCGTCTGGTTCTTTGCGCGCCGGATGAACAATGCCGGCATTGTGGATATCTGGTGGTCGTTTTGTTTTACCCCGGTGGCTATCTTCTACGGACTTTACGGAGGCGGGCACCCGATGCGGAATGCCCTCGTGGCGGCGATGGTCTGCGCGTGGAGCCTGCGTCTCGGGGTTCATCTCTACAAGCGCGTCATGTCGCACCACCCGGAGGAAGACCCCCGCTACGCGGCCCTCCGCACGCAGTTTCCTAAGCGGACGTGGTTGATGTTTTTCGGCTTCTTCCAGCTTCAAGCTGTGCTCGTCGGCCTCCTCTCGGTGCCGATTGCTCTGGCGTGCACCAATCCGTCGGGAGGCATCGGTGTTTTCGAAATTGCCGGTCTCGTCCTGTGGCTGGTCGCCATCGGTGGCGAGGCGATCGCCGATACCCAGCTTGCGATGTTCCGCGCCCACCCTGCCAGCAAGGGACGGGTTTGCGAATTCGGACTCTGGAAATACTCGCGCCACCCGAATTACTTTTTTGAATGGCTCATCTGGGTCGCCTACTTTGTCGTGGGCCTTGGATCGCCCTGGGGCTGGGTGGGAGTTGTGAGCCCGCTCCTCATGCTCTACTTTCTCACGTGCGTGACCGGCATCCCGCCCTCGGAGGCCCATTCGCTGAAATCCCGCGGCGACGCCTACCGTGACTACCAACGCCGCACGAGCGCCTTCTTTCCCTGGTTTCCCAAAAATTCATGATCTCCATCGACGACCTTCTCGCCCGCGACCTCCTGCCCGACGCCGCCATCCGCCTCGGCATCCGCAACCTTCTGGCAAAAAAAATCCGCGAGGAGACGCGCGAAGACGCCGTTGCGCAAGGCGAGGCCCTGGCCGCCTTTGTGGAAGAGCTCAAGACCAGCCCGATCGCCATCAAGACCGCTGCCGCCAACGAGCAGCACTACGAAGTCCCGACGGAGTTTTTCAAATACGTCCTCGGGCCGCGCATGAAATACAGCAGCGGCTACTGGCCGAAGCCCGA
>CAZSMN010000351.1:0-3876 GCA_964607615.1 uncultured Chthoniobacterales bacterium
CGCGCCACGCACCCCGCCGAATCCCGCCGCGCCGCACCCTTCAGGCAAGGGCCGCGACGAGCCGCGAGGAGATCGACGACTACGAATCGGAGGCCGAGCCGAATATGAAGCTCTCGCACGCCTTCATGGTCGTCCTCGTGCTTCACCTTCTCGCCGTTGGCGGCGTCTTCGCCTTCAACTCGCTCAAATCCCCGTCCGCCGGACGCGAACGCTCGACCACCAAACCGGCGGCAGAACAGCCGGCGCCGGAAGTCGTTAGCACGGCTGCGGCCCCCGCTGCCGCACCGGCCGCTCCGGCGAAACCCGCCGCTCCGGCGACCACCGGCGAATCACACACCGTGGTAGCCGGCGACACGCTCACGCGGATCGCATCCAAATACGACATCTCCGTCGAGCAGTTGGAGAAAGCCAACGGCCTCACGGCAGGCGCGACCATCCGCGTCGGTCAGGTCCTTCAGCTTCCCGCCGCTCCTTCGGCAAAAACCGCAGAGGCTCCGAAGCCGGCCCTCGTTCCCGCAGCGAAACCCGCCGCACCCGAGGCCGCCAAGCCGGTCGTCGCCAAGGCTCCGGAGGTCCCGGTCGCTAAAGCCCCCGCGGCTGCTCCGAAGACGGCCGAGGCAAAACCTGCCGCACCCGCAGCTCCGAAAGATGCCGCCCCGGCTTCGGGCAGCACCTACGTCGTGGCCAAGGGCGACAACCCCTACTCGATCGCGAAGAAGCTCAAGGTCAGCTACAATGAACTGATCAAGGCCAACAAAATCGAAGATCCCACCAAGCTGCAAATCGGCCAGAAGCTGGTTGTTCCGTAACGTCCGGATAACCCCATGCAGAAGCACGGCATCCACCTCCTGCTGCTGACGGTCGCGGGCCTGATCGCCCTCGGCCTCGTCATGCTTTTCAGCACGAGCGCGTTTGCCCGTGACAGCCACGGGGACATTTACTTCTTCGTCAAGCGCCAGGGCATGTGGCTCGGGGTCGGGCTTTGCGTCGCTCTGGTCGCGGCCTGCACGGACTACCACATCTGGCAAAAGACGTGGTGGATCTGGTTTTCCGGCGCTTTTGTTCTGCTGATCCTCTGTTTTATCCCGCCGATCGGGCTGCGCATCAACGGCTCCTCGCGGTGGATCAACCTCGGCTTCGGCGTGCTCCAGCCCAGCGAACTTGCAAAGGTGGCCGCGCTCTTCTTCGCGGCGTGGTGGTTCACGAAATACGAAAAGGAATCCCGCTCGTTCCTGAAGGGATTCGTCTTTCCGCTGGCCGTCGTCAGTATTCTTCTCGTCCCGATCCTTCTCGAGGTGGATCTCGGGAACACCGCGCTGATCGGCGCATCGTTCGTTGCCGTGATGTTCGTCGCCGGCACCGCGTTCCGCTGGATCGGCCTCATGGTGCTCACCGGCCTCGGTGGCGTGATCGGTGCCGCCTACCACATCGACGAGCGCCAGGGCCGCCTGCTCGCATTTCTCGATCCCGAAAAATTCAAACTCGGCGAAGGCCTCCAGCAATGGCAGGCCCTCATCGCCTTCGGCTCCGGCGGCATCGACGGACTCGGTCTTGGCGAAGGCCGTCAAAAAATGTTGTATCTCCCGTATGCACACACGGATTTCATTTTTCCCATGATCGGCGAGGAACTCGGCCTCCGCTTCACCCTGCTCACCGTCGCGGGCTACCTGCTCGTCTGCCTCTGCGGCTGCCTCGTTGCGGCGAACTCCCGCGACCGCTTCGGTCTGCTCCTCGGCTTCGGTGCCGTGATGATGATCTCTCTTCAGGCCGCGGTGAACATCGGCGTGACGACGTCTCTGCTGCCCAACAAGGGCATGCCCCTGCCCTTCATCAGCTACGGCGGATCCAACCTCGTCGTCTGTCTCTTCCTCATCGGCCTGCTTGTGAACATCCACCGTCACGGGCGTCCGCTCGTTCCGAAATTTGCCCCCGCGCTGCTCCGGGCCCGCGTGCAGCCCCGTGTATGAGTGATGTCGCCCCCTTCCGCGCCGTGATCGCCTGCGGCGGCACCGGCGGTCATCTCTTCCCCGGCCTCGCCGTTGCCGAGACTCTTAAGGAACGCGGACACGAGGTTCTGCTTTTCGTTTCGGAAAAGGAGATCGATGCCACCGCCCTCAAGGCGCGGCCGGAGTTCCGCTCCGAGAAGCTGCCATCGATCGGCATGCCATCGATGCTGCTTTCGCCGGCGTTTGTCCGCTTTCTCCGCCGTTCGTGGGAGAGCCTTTCCCTGTGCCGGGCCAGCTTCCGCCGCTACCGGCCCTCGGTGGTTCTCGGCATGGGAGGCTTCACGTCGACGGCTCCGGTCCTCGCCGCACGCCTTGCAGGCCTTCCGGCCTTTGTGCACGAATCAAATGCCATCCCGGGCCGCGCCAACCGCCTGGCTGCCAAGTTCGCGACCAACGTTCTCCTCGGCTTCGAGGAGGCGGCGGAACGCTTTCCCGCCGCCTCGTGTCTGGTAACCGGCACGCCCGTCCGGAGGAATCTCGGCGCCCCTCTCGACAAGCGGGAGGCCCGCCGAGCGTTTCACCTCGACCCCGAAAAAAAGACCCTGCTCGTGACGGGCGGGAGTCAGGGCGCCGCGGGAATCAACCAACTCCTCTTCAAATCCGCCCCGCTGCTTGCGGGGAAGGATCTCCAGATCATCCACCTTACCGGCGAGCGCGACGACCGCCTTGCCGCCGCGAACTATCTCCGCGACGAGATTCCGCACTACGTCTCGCCCTTCCACCATCGCATGGAGGAGGCCTACTCCGCGGCGGACGTCGTGATCTCACGCGCAGGGGCTTCGAGCCTGAGCGAGATCTCCCAGTTCGGGCTGCCTTCGGTTCTCATCCCCTATCCGTATGCCACGGACGACCACCAGACCGCCAACGGCCGGATCTACGTCGCCGGCGGCGCGGCCGAGATGGTCACCGAGCAGGAAACCAACCCCGAAGCCCTTTCCGCGCTCATCCTGAATCTGCTGGATGATCCGGCGCGAAGAGAGCGCATGTCCACGGCAGCGCGGCGCATTCCGCCGTCCCGCGCGGCGTCCAATGTGGCCGACGTCATGGAAAAAGCTGTTCGGGAGGCTGCAAAAAAATGACATCCGCCGAGCTCCAATCCGTCCTCACCGGGCCAATCCCGTGCCGCGTTCACCTGATCGGTGTGGCCGGCTCCGGCATGAGCGGCATTGCGGCACTCCTCCTCGCCCTCGGCAATGAAGTGAGCGGCTCGGATCGCGTGGATACCGTCGAGGTTGAACGCCTCCGTCGCAAAGGGCTGCGTTTTCTCTCACCGCAATCCGCAGAGGACGTGAAAGACGCGCAGGTCGTGATTTACTCCTCAGCCATCAAACCCGGCAACCCGGCCTACGACGAGGCCAAGCGGCTGGGGCTCCCGATGTTCCGGCGCGCCGACGCCCTCGCCGCGATCATGGCCGCGAAGAAGGGCATTGTCGTTTGCGGGATGCATGGAAAAACAACCACGTCGTCGATGGCCGCCCACGTGCTGCGCCACGGCGGGCTCAAGCCCTCGCACTACGTCGGCGCGGAGATCCCGATCCTCGGCACCAATGCCCGCTGGGACTCGGACGGCGAGTATTTTGTCGCCGAAGGCGACGAGAGCGACGGCACGCTCATCAACTACCATCCCACCCACGCCATCGTGCTCAACATCGAGCCCGAGCATCTCGATTTCTACAAGGACCTCGCCGCCATCGATGCCGTCTACGCGCGTCTCGTGGCCCAGACCTCCGGCCACGTGTTCTATTGTGCGGATGATGAAGGGGCCGTCCGCGTCTGCGCCGGACGTGAACGGGCGATTTCCTACGGGCACGCACCCGGCAGCGATTACCGGATCGTTTCGATCACCTCGGAGAATTTCCGTTCACGCTTC
>CAZSMN010000352.1:0-3783 GCA_964607615.1 uncultured Chthoniobacterales bacterium
GGGCCCAGGATGCTGCGGGCTCAGCTCGGAAAGCTCACGGAGACTCCGTTTTTTCTCCGGGAGCTTGATGTGCGGCTGGAAGGCGAGGTCATCCTCTCCATGGGCGAGATCAACCGCCTGCGACGCGAGCTTGTTTTTTCGCTGACAGGTACGAACCGCCCGCAGAAGCCGGAGGTGTCACTCGAGGCTTTGTTGCCGGAGCGAACGGAAGGACCATCGGGCGCAGCGCGGCTCACCGTTCTCTGCCGCGATGCGGAACACATCCGGGCCGCCTTGGATTGCGGGATCGATGAGGTTTTTGCCGATTACGAGGACATCCGTCGCTACAAAGACGCCGTTGCTCTAGTGAGGGCCGCCGGCTCTGCTGCGATTTTTCTCGCCACGCCGAGGATTCAAAAGGCGGGAGAGGAAGGTTTCTTCAAGCTGATTGCCAACGCGGCACCAGACGGTGTCCTGGTTCGGAACATCGGAGGGATTTCGCATTTTGCGGGAAGCGGGTTCCGCCGGATCGGCGACTTCTCCCTCAATGTGGCCAATCCCGTGACAGCCCGCGTCTTCCGTGAGAACGGACTCGAGCGGCTTACGATCTCACACGACCTCAACGTCGCTCAGATCCTTTCGCTCGTGCGAAAGGCTCCGGCCGAGTGGTTCGAGCTGACGATCCACCACCACATGCCGATGTTTCACATGGAGCACTGCGTGTTTGCGGCCTACCTTTCCAGCGGGAAGGACTACACCGACTGCGGCCGTCCGTGCGAGAAGCACCGGGTGCATCTCAGAGACCGTGTGGGAAGCCAGCACCCGCTCCGCGCGGATGTCGGCTGCCGGAATACGCTTTTCAATGCGGTGCCCCAATCGGGAGCGGGATTCTTCGAGGACTTTTTCCCGGCGGGAATCCGGACGTTCCGTATCGAGCTCCTCGAGGAAAGCTACGACGAAGCGTGCCGGGTGATTCGCGCCTACCGCGATCTCCTTGCCGGCCGGGCGCCGGGTGCTCAGCTCTGGCGCGACCTCCGCGCGAGCAGTCAGGTCGGAGTAACCAAGGGAACTTACGAGTAGTCGCCCGGCGGCTCAGACCGGTTCGGCGACCAGATCGTAAACCTGGGCACCGAGCACGCGTGCCTTCTGAAACTCCCCGACGGCGCAGGGTTTGGTGAGAAGCACGCGGCAGTCGACCTCAGGCGCATCGGCTTCCGTTCGACCGCTGTTAGGCGTCTCCACGAGAATGCGGATTTCTTTGCCGGTCATCGACTCGGCCATTTCAACGGCGATCTTCTGCTGGAGCTTCATGGCCTCGCGGTGGCGGCGGTTCTTCGTGCGGGTGGGAATCTGACCCTCCATCTTCGCGGCGCGCGAGCCTTCCTCCTGCGAGTAGTTGAAGACGCCGAGACGCTCGAACCGGGTGGTGTCGATAAACTCCATCAGCGACTCGAAGTGCTCTTCCGTCTCGCCGGGAAAGCCCACAATGAAGGTCGTTCGCAGCGCAAGGCCGGGAATGCCCTGACGCAGGCGGACGATGAGATCTTCGATGTGCTCGCGTGACGTCTCGCGGCGCATGGCTTTCAGCATGTCAGAATGGATGTGCTGGAGCGGCATGTCGACGTAACGGGCAATTTTGGGATTCCGTGCAATTGCCTCGATGAGGCCGTCGCTCCAGTGTGCCGGGTGGGTGTAAAGCAGACGGATCCAGAAATCCCCTCCGATCTCCGCGAGCTCGTCGAGGAGGTGGATGAGCGTGGTTCCGCGGGACGCATCAACCGGCTGGCGTGGGCCGGCCTTTTCGTCCCAGAGGTCCATGCCGAAGTAGGTGGTATCCTGGCTGATGAGGTTGATCTCTTTGGTTCCGTCGGCAACGAGCTGCCGGACCTCGCGCACGACCGAGTCGATGGTCCGGCTGCGGTGCCTGCCGCGCATTTGCGGGATCACGCAGAAGCTGCAGGGGTGGTTGCAGCCCTCGGCGATTTTCACGTAGGCCGTGTGGGCGGGCGTGAGGCGGAAACGCGGGGTCGAGTAGTCGGGGATGTAGCGGGACTTTGGCGTCACCAGCGAGAGCACTCCCTCGTCCTCTTTCTCCAATACCTGACGGAAAATCTTTCCCGCGTCCGCCACCTGGTCGAGACCGATGAAGGCATCCACTTCCGGGAGTTCGGCGATGAGTTCCTTCGAGAAACGCTGCGACATGCATCCGCTGACGACGAGCTTCTGTCCGGGACGGGCCTGGAGGCCGCGAAGGCGGTGGGATTCCAGAATGGCATCGACCGATTCCTGTTTGGCGGAATCGATGAAGCCGCAGGTATTGACGACGAGAACATCGGCCTCGTTCGGATCGGCGGTGATTTCGAATCCCTCGGCACGCGCGCCGCCGAGCATGATCTCGGCATCCACGAGGTTCTTGGCACAGCCGAGGCTGATCATGCCGATTTTGCGGGGAGATTCTGCGATACTCATGGAAGGGTCGGGCTCGGGAGCGGGGTGGCCTCGCCGGGGGTGGCCATTTCCCAAAGGGTGGACGGATCTGCCGGTGTGGGCGGGGCCGTCAGATCGGCGGCCTCTTCGGGCGGGAGCGGTTCCGGCTCGGGGGTGGCCTCGGGAGTCGGCTCCGGTGTCGGACTCGGCGACGGCTGCACTTCCGGTTGTTCCACGCCGGTCATCGCCGCGGCCGGTCGGGCGATTCTTTCAATTTTTCGAACGGTGAGCCAGATCGAGAAGCCCGCAAAGAGAAGAAGAAGCACGATGCCGATGGCCCCAACAAACACGAGCGGGTGGAAGCGGCTCCGGCGGCGGCGGCCTCCGGAGGCGGTTGGCTGAGAAGATCCATCACCCAGAGCCTCCAGGTATTGGAAGCCCGAAGCGGCGGGTATGGCCTGGTCGGGGAGAAGCGCACGGATCTCGTCCTGCGGCACGCCGAGGTAGGCGGCGTAGTCGAGGAGGAAAAGGCGGGCGTAGGTCGGATGGGCAAAGCCGGAGAAATCGTCCGTCTCTATTTCTTTCAGGCGCTGGACGCGGATCCTGGTATCGCGCGCCGCCTGCTCGAGCGGAATCCCTGCCTTTTCGCGGGCCGCACCGAGGCGGGCTCCCACAAAGAGGTCGTTGGTGTGGTGAAGTTGATTTCGACTCATTTTGAAAGGGTTCAGAAGGGTGCGTCTTCGTTGAGATCGACGAGAATCTCGCGATCGCGTGCGCCGTCTTTGGGGCCGACGATGCCGCGCTGTTCGAGGACATCCATGACCCGCGCGGCACGGGTGTAGCCGAGCTTGAGGCGGCGCTGGAGCATGGACGTGGAGGCCCGGTTTTCCTGGCGGATAATTTCGAGGCACTTGGTGACCAACTCCTCATCCTCATCGCTGACTTCCTCCTCGGGGATCGCGGTGCTGGTCAGCTTTTCGTGGATGCCGGAATCGAACTTCGGCTCGGCCTGTTTGGAAACGAATTCGACGATGCGGTGGATTTCCTCTTCCGTAACCAATACGCCCTGAGCGCGGGTGTATTTGGAGGTTCCCGGCGGAAGGTAGAGCATGTCGCCCTGGCCGAGGAGTTTCTCCGCGCCATTTTCGTCTAGGATGACGCGGCTGTCGATTTTCGATGCCACCTGGAAGGCGATACGGCTGGGAATGTTGGCCTTGATGATACCGGTGACCACATCGGCGCGAGGCGTCTGGGTGGCGACAATCATGTGGATACCGGCCGCGCGCGCCATCTGGGTGATCCGGGCGATGGCGCTCTCGACATCGGCCGGAGCGGTCTGCATGAGGTCGGCGAGCTCGTCGATGATGACGACGATGT
>CAZSMN010000353.1:0-3778 GCA_964607615.1 uncultured Chthoniobacterales bacterium
GAATGCAGGAACTCGGCGGCCTCAAGCTGCTCGCGCGTGCTTTTTTCCGGATAGATGACGTCGTGGAAGAGGAGTTTGCCCTGACGGTCGAGCACGGCGACTTTGCAGCCGGTGCGGAATCCCGGGTCGATGGCGAGCATGTTTTTGCTGCCGAGCGGGGAGGCGAGCAGGAGCTCACGGAGGTTTTCGGCGAAAACGCGTATCGCTTCCTCGTCGGCT
Source organism: uncultured Chthoniobacterales bacterium (assembly GCA_964607615.1). Taxonomy (GTDB): domain Bacteria; phylum Verrucomicrobiota; class Verrucomicrobiia; order Chthoniobacterales; family Terrimicrobiaceae; genus CAZSMN01. The sequence continues at coordinate 220 of CAZSMN010000353.1, forward strand.
TTCTTTTTGAAAAACATGCGGGCCTCGGCCTCCATCGCGAAGCCGAGAAGGCGCTTGTAGCAATCCTCCACAGCCAGCCGGACCTGCTCCGATGCGGCCGAGCGGCCTTTGACGAAAAGATGAACCAGAATCGCGATGGCATCGTCCTCGGGTGGTGTGAGGCGCGAGAAGAGGAATCCCTCGGCCTCGCCGCGGCGGATCGCGAGAATGCGGTGGGACGGGGAGTTCGCTGCGGGCTCGCTCCAGTCGAAGTAGTCTTTGAATTTCGCCCCTTCCTCTTCCTTGCCGAAGGCGACCTTGGACTTCAGCACGCCCTTGGTCAGGTAGAGCTCCCGGAGTTGGGCGCGGGCGGTGGCGTCGTCGTTGATGCGCTCGGCGAGGATATCGCGGGCGCCCGCCAGCGCGGCCGCGGCATCGGGGACTTCCTTCTCGGCGCTCACGAACGGAGCCGCTTCGGCAACCGGGTCGGTCGCGGCGTCCTGTGCCCAGAGGATTTCGGCCAGCGGCTCGAGTCCGCGCTCGCGGGCGACGGTCGCCTTCGTCCGCTTCTTCGGGCGGAAGGGAAGGTAGATATCCTCCAGCGTCGAGAGCGTCTCGGCGGCGGTGATTTTTCCTTTCAGCTCGTCCGTGAGAAGTTTCCGCTCCTCGAGGGAAGAGAGGATGGACTCCCGGCGTTTGTCGAGTTCGCCGAGCTGCTCCAGGCGGTCGCGGATCGCGGTGATCTGCACCTCGTCCAACTCGCCGGTGCGCTCCTTGCGGTAGCGGGCGATGAACGGAACCGTGGCTCCCTCCTCGAGAAGGACCGCTGTGGCGGCCACCTGACGGGGCTGGAGCTTCAGTTCCTGGGTGATTTTGAGGACGTGTTGTTCGATCATACGGGAGAGAAAGAGGCGGAATGATGCGCGATCGCGCGGCGGAGTCAATCGCGGGAAACCCGGATTTTTCGCCGCACTTGCGCAGCCCTCCGGAGCGTGGAATGATTCCGGCACGTATGGCAAAAGAACTCGTTCCGGGCGACATGGCTCCGGATTTCTCCTCGATCGCCGTGGGCGGCGAATATGGCTACGGCACGCCGGTGAAGCTCTCGGATTTCCGGGGCAGGAAGGTCGTGCTCTATTTTTACCCGAAGGACGATACGCCGGGTTGCACCACGCAGGCCTGCGCGCTGCGTGACCGGTATGAGCACCTGCTGGATCATGGCGCGGTGGTTTTCGGTGTGAGTGTGGATTCTCCGAAGAGCCACAAAAAATTCATTGAGAAGTTTGAACTTCCGTTTCCGCTGCTCAGCGATGAGGGGCACCAGATCGTCGAGCCCTACGGCGTCTGGGTCGAGAAGAGCATGTATGGGAAAAAATACATGGGCACCGAGCGGACGACGTTTGTGATCCGTCCGGACGGCCGCATCAAATCGATCTTCCGCAAAGTGAAGCCCGGCGAGCATGCCGGTATCGTGCTCGAAGACCTCGCTCATTTTGAACCGTGAATCCCTGCTGACGGTCTATGACCGCCTGACCGGGTTGGTGGAAAAACTGCCCGGCGGACTCCAGAAGCCGATCCTTCGCGAGCTGGTGCCGATCCGGCAGCTTTTTCTGGAGCAGCGGCCCTCGCGCATTTTTTTTGTCGGCGAGCCCGGGCCGACACCGCAGGAGTTTCTAGCCTCGCTCGGCACGAGTCAGCTGGAGACCGGAGGGGTGGACAACGGATGGCGGACTTACCAGACCGTGCATCTGGGCGCGATCCAGATCCTCGATGCGAGGGAGGGGGCTCCTGAGGATTTTGTGCGTGGGGGGCTCGGGCGCTTTGAGCCGGATGTGATTCTCTTTTTCGGAAGCGCCGGCATGCCGGATGCCGTCTGGCGCGAAGCTGTTGAGCGGTGTAATCTGGTCGGCTCGGGAATCATCGGTCTCGCGCGTGACGAGGGCGATGCCTTCCCGCTCCAGGCCCGGCTGGCCGCGGAGCCGATCCTTTCCCGCCGTGTGCCGAAGGTTCTACGGGCGGGTGATCCACTTTGCGATGAAGCGATCTGCGCGGCGCTGCCGCTGCCGGCCCAGTTGGAGTTTGCACGCATCACAGGTGCCCGGCGGGCGCAGGCGCACATTGCGGGATCGTTGCTGAAATCTTTCAGCGCCGTTTGCGGCGTGATCGGTGTTCAGCCGATTCCGCTGGCCGATCTGCCGATTCTGACCACGCTCCAGACGCTGATGGTGGGCTTGATTGTGCACACGACCGGACGTCCGGTGAACGCGCGGCTTGTCGCGGAGTTTATTGGAGCGCTCGGGTTTAATATCGGCGTCGGGCTCGCGCTGCGCGAAGGCGCTCGGGCGGTGGTGCGCATTGTACCGGTGTGGGGCAATGCGGTTTCCGGCTTTGTCGCCGGCGCAGGAACGTATGCGATCGGGAAGGCTGCGATCGCCTATTTCATCGACGATCTGCCGATTCAGGAAACGCGTAAGATTTTCCGCAAGCTCCTGCCGAAGTTCGGAAGGAAATCCAAGCCGCCTGAGCTTCCCCCGCCATCGGTTTGACGGCGGGGTGGGGCGATCGAGGGTTTCTTACGGGGCCTTGGGATCGAGGAGCTTGGGGAGATTGATCTCGTCGAGGGTGACGGGGTTTTGTTGTTGGAGGCGGGCGATGTAGGCTTCGCGGTTGGCGGCTTCGCGCTCGCGGCGGAGGAGGGCGGTGAGGTTGGCGCGGACCTCGTCAAGCGTCGCGGTGTAAGGCTCTTTGATGTTGCTGACTTTGATCACATACCAGCCGTCGTCGAGGCGGACAGGGTCGCTCACAGCACCTTTGGTGAGTGAGGTCACCTTTGAGCGGATGGCAGGTTGAAGGGCGGCCTCGGTGAGCCAGCCGACACTGCCGCCGCGGGAGGCGGTTTCGCGCTCCTCGCTCATGTCGCGGGCGACGGCGGCGAAGTCACCGGATTTGGCCTTCTTGGCGGCGTCATCGATCTTGGCTTTCGCTGCGTCGGCGGTTGCCTTGTCGGCATCCTTCGGGACGGCGATGAAGATCTGGGATACTTCGAACTGCTTCGGGACGAGGAGCTGATCCTTGCGGGCGTCGTAGACGGCTTTGAGGTCGGCTTCGGACGGAAACGAATCGGGCACCTTGGCGACGGACTGGAGGTAGCCCTCGGCGATGGCGGACTGACGGAGACGTTCGAGTTCCTTGACGACGTCGGGGTTTTTGTCCCACCCGGCAGCGGCGGCCTCTTTGAAGAGGGCCTGCTGAAGAACGAGGGTGCGCACGGCTCGGCTCAGGAGAGCCGGGTCGGCGGTGAGGGCCTGGCGGTCGGCTTCGGAAAGCGAGCCGAGGTAGGGCTTGATTTGCGAGGCGCGGATCTGGGTGGTGCCGAAGCGCGCGACGACGGGATCATCCGCGGCAAAGGCGACGGAAGACGAGACGGCGAGGGCAAGGAGGAGGTACTTCATAAAAATCAGGATTGGGGTTTGGCGGGAGGAGCGGGCTGCTGGGAATCTGAGGGTTCGAGAGGCAGGACGCGGAAGCGGGCGTCGGTGAGCTTGGCGGCCTGGTCCTGAATGGCGTTCTGGAATTTCAC
>CAZSMN010000354.1:0-3768 GCA_964607615.1 uncultured Chthoniobacterales bacterium
TACTTCGAACCGCTGCGGGTGAAGTTGGAAAAATAGAGCTCCGCGAGATTGCGCGGCGAGACGGCGATTTCGGCCGATACGGTCGATCCGTCGGCCGCGGGCTGCGTTTTTCCCCCGATGACGATCGTGCTCTTCTTCGCCCCGCCGGCCGGAGTCTTTTCAAAAGGTACTTCCGACGATGCCCCCTGGACGTGAACCTCGCGTCCATCGGCACCGCGCACGATCACCTCTTCGACGATACCGCGGTAGAGCTGCAAAAACTTCCGCACGCGGGCGAGGGCCTCCTCCCGACGCGCCTCCTCCAGAAGGTCGGCAAGCGGCAGCGTTTCGATCGCAAAGGAAATCTCCGCCTCCACCTGCAGAAGCCGCCCGGCGAGCTGGTCGGACTGGAACTGCACCAGTGCCTGCGCGGTCTGGCGAGCCTCCTCCTCGAACCCGCTCGTCACGCGCTGATTCAGCGCCATCCCACCGGCAATCACCACACCGGCACCGATCGCTGCCAGGAGCAGAGGGGTCCGGATTTTTTTCCAAAGGGTCGGAAGGTGGTTCATGGAAACGGTGCGGAGGCCGCCCTGTCGGCGAGGTCTAAGCAAACGCACACGGGCGCCGGAGACAAGACGGAACTCACCCTCACGTCGGATTGGAGCACTTTTGACCGACAGCCAGGCCTGCCGCGCGCGATTCGGCCCGGCAGATGGCACAAGAGCTGCTTCTCCTGAGCCTGCAGGGAGATCTTAGCCATAGCGGGGAGGTCGTGCCGGAAGGGGAGAGCCGGACGCGGCCTCCCCGTCTCTTTTTCGCCACCATTCCCCGGCAGCGAATTCCATCGTCTCGCGGGCAGGAAACCGTTCATACTTCCGGGAATCCCTGCGGGCTGTGTTCCGGGGCGACGAACCACGTGAAGAAGGAAAACCCGGCCAAGGCCCACTACCAAAAGCTCCGCCAGCTCGGCTGCCACGAACTCTGGCACGGCGAAGTGGCGACGTTCAACCGCTCGGATGCCGCGCTGCGCCTGAAAAATGTCGCGGTCGTCCGCGCCGTCGGCGTGGTTTTTTCCGAATCCGGAACGCCCGATGAACGGGTGGCGGCGAAGGAATGGCTGCAGGGCCTGCTGAAAGATCCCGAGGAAAAGATCCGCCGTTACGCGATGGCCGCCCTGCCGAAACTCGGCGGCGCTGCGGAGGCCGAGCTGCTCGCCATTTTCCGGTCGACGGATTCCGAACGCGAAAAACACTATGCCGGCCGCGCGCTGGAGAAGGTCGGCGGGACGACGGCCCGGAGCGAACTCGCTGGCGGCGGGGACCTTCGCGCCCTGCGCAAGGTCGAGGCCAACGTGGCCCGCACCGAGTCCCCCGGGCGGCTCGTGATGGATACCGCTCTTGAGCCCGGTGCCGGTCTCCGTATCCACTTCCGCTGCCGCTCGGGGCTGGAGGATCTTGTCGCCGGCGAGCTTTCCGAGCGCAGCGCCCAGGGGCTTCCGTTCGAAGAGGTCCGGCGTCACCCCGGCCTCGTGATCGCCAGGGCCACCGGCCCCCTCACGCTCGCGGAGGTTTATTCGCTGCGCTGTTTCGCCAGCGTTGGCTTCGTGCCGGGATCCTTGCTGCGCGGGGGAGATCCGGCGGTGGCCATGGCGGATCTTCTCACCTCGGCCGTCGCACGGCGGATTTTTGAAACCTTCACCGACGGCCGCGTGCGCTACCGGCTCGAGTTTCCCGACCGAGGGCACCAAAGGCAGCTCATCCGCCGCATCGGCGATCTGGCATACGAAAAATGCCCGGCTCTGCTGAACGACTCGCGCGAGGCGCTCTGGCAGGTCGACCTGCGGCCGGAAAGCGGGCTCATCGAACTGATTCCCCGCCTCCGGCCCGATCCGCGCTTTGCCTATCGCACGGGCGATGTCCCCGCCGCCTCGCACCCTCCCCTCGCCGCCTGCATGGCACGACTTGCCGAGATTCGAGCTTCGGAAAGAGTATGGGATCCGTTTTGCGGATCCGGCCTGGAACTCGTCGAGGCCGATCGCTTCGCCCCCGGCTGCCACCTGATCGGCACTGACCGGAGCGCGGCCGCGATCGAGAAGACGGGCGCGAACCTCGCGTCAGCTGGCATCCCGGCCGATCGAGTGACCCTCGCCGCGAGCGACTTCCGCGATGTCTTCCAAAGCCGCCTCATCGAACCCGGAAGCGTGTCGGCCATCATCACCAATCCTCCGCTTGGGCGACGCGTCCAAATCGCCAATCTCCATGGTCTGATGCAGGACCTCTTCGACGCCGCTGCTGCCGCCCTTGCTCCAGGCGGCCGCCTCGTCTTCGTCAATCCGCTTGCCATTGTCCCGCGCGATCGCCGCCTGAAAAAGACCTTCAGCCGCCGCGTCGATCTGGGCGGCTTTTCCTGCTACCTTGAAAAGTACACCGCGTCCGGTTCGCGCGGCGCTTGCGACAAGCGTTGAACGCGTAAGTCCTGCCGGGAAGCCGAATTTTTTCAGCCGGCGTTCGGAGAGGCCGGGACGGCTTTGCTGGATTCCACTGCGAAATCGAGCTTATCGCCATCGCGCTTCACACGGACGGTATCGCCGGGCTTGATGTTGCCGCGGAGGATCTCTTCGGCCATCGGGTCTTCGACGTATTTCTCCACGGCGCGGCGCATGGGCCGGGCGCCGTAGGTCGGGTCGTAGCCTTTCTCGATGAGGAGCTCCTGCGCCGAATCGTCGAGCGTGAGATGGACATCCTTCGACTTGATGCGGCTGATCACCTTGTTGATCTCCAGGTTCACGATGCGAACGAGGTCCGGCTTCGTGAGCGTGTGGAAGACGATAATGTCGTCGAGGCGGTTCAGGAACTCCGGTTTGAAGACGCGCTTGGTCTCCTCGAGGATTTTCCCGCGCATGTTGTCGTAGTTGTCATCAAGCTTGGGCGCACCGAAGCCGAGCGTGGTCTGCTTTTTGATGAGCTCCGCGCCGACGTTCGAGGTCATGATGATGATCGTATTGCGGAAATCGATCTTGCGGCCGAGCGAATCTGTCACCTTGCCCTCTTCCAAGATCTGGAGCAGGAGGTGCATCACGTCGGGGTGGGCCTTTTCGATCTCGTCGAAAAGAACGACCGAATACGGACGCCGGCGCACGGCCTCGGAAAGCTGACCGCCCTCCTCGTGTCCGACATAGCCGGGAGGCGACCCGATGAGCCGGGACGCGGTGAACTTCTCCATGTACTCGCTCATGTCGATCTGGATGAGCGCGTCGGCATCGCCGAACATGAACTCCGCCAGCGTGCGCGCGAGGAAGGTTTTTCCAACACCGGTCGGGCCGAGGAAAATAAACGAACCGATCGGACGGCGGGGATCCTTGAGGTCGGCACGTGAACGGCGAAGGGCTTTGCTGATTGCAACAACCGCCTCGTCCTGGCCGATGACCTTGCCGGTGAGTTCGGACTCCATAGCGAGGAGCTTGGCGGTCTCCTGCTGCTCCATGCGCGAGAGCGGAACTCCGGTCCATTTGGAGAGCACCTGCATGATCTCGTCTTCGCTGACGATGACCTGCTTCTCCTCCTTGTTGGCGCGCCATTCGCCGAGGATGGCCTCCAGACGGTCCTTGGTCTGCTTCTCCGTATCGCGGAGGGCGGCGGCTTTCTCAAAATCCTGCGCCTTGATGGCGGCCTCTTTCTCACCGCGGATCTTTTCGATCTCGGCTTCGATATCCTTCACATTCGGCGGGCGCGTCATCGCAGCGATGCGGGCGCGGGAACCGGCCTCGTCCATGACGTCGATCGCCTT
>CAZSMN010000355.1:0-3758 GCA_964607615.1 uncultured Chthoniobacterales bacterium
CGCTATCGGCGTGGTCAGCATGAGGTAGGGAATGCGTCGCCCCCATTTGCCGCGATGACGGTCGGACTTCACGCTGATGATCGGGCCGAGTATAAGCGCGACCAGCGCGGGAAAGGAACTCATGAGCAACCCGAAGAGCAGGTTGGGGACGCCAATATGTTTGAGATACCACGAGGCCATCGGTCCGACCGAGCGCTCGCGCATGGACCAGGCGAAGTCTCCCCAGAGCAGCCAGAGGAAGAGCACAACGATGCCGCCGCTGGTGTAGGTCAAGGTTCCGACAGTCCAAATTTTTGACTTGGCCGGGACGGATGAGGGGGAAGTGTCTGACATAAATGACAGGATGTTTGAGATCTCAAAGAATCTCTCACAACTGGATATTCACACCAAAAAATGACTTTACGCTACAACGACGAAAACTGTGGAGAAAATCGAAAGATGCCGCCTCATCGGGTGCTCGGATGAATGTCTTGCGGGCCTTCCCAGAGTGTCTTGGCAGATCCATCGGCACGACATTCCACTCGTCCTACGCGGGAGGTCGAAAAATGATAGAACGGCACGTGCTCAGGGTCGCCTTGGCGGCAACATCTGACCGTGGACGGTCGCGCCGCGAAAAGCGCCGGCGGGCAAAGCCAGCACGGCCTCCGCATCATCCACACTAAGGCGCACGCTGCCGTTACGCTCATAGGGATCGCCAACGGCGACCGACCAGCCTTCATCCGTCTTCTCCAAAATCAATACGCAGGGCCGCGACACCGTGATCCTCCTGCCGCCAGCCTCCAGCGTGCCGCGCTCGTGAAACACCCCGTCGTGCCAGGCCCATGCGAAGAAACGCGCACAAAGCGCGGCGCGAGCAGGTAGGAGAACAGGCATGCAAGCCGGATTGGTTGACGTTACACTGGAGAGATCACGTCCGCCGCACCGCAACCACCGTATGGCGCCCCGGCGGTAGCGTTTTTGGCACCGGCACCTTGCTGACAAAACCAGGTGGCAACCGGAGTTTGGCCTTCGTTTCCGGCGGCACTAAGACCTCCAGAGTCAGCGTTTTGCCCTTGAGTTGCCACCCGCACTCGATGCGGCCTCGGGGGCCTTCCAGCGCGGTCGTGGCGGAGTCCACCCCGCCACCCGGTTCGGGTGCGAAAAGGATGCTCGCATAACCCGGCGCTTCAGCGCGTAGACCGCCGATGACTTCATACATCCACTCGCCGATGGCGCCATACGCGTAGTGGTTAAATGAATTCATGCCGACCGGGCCGAAGCCATGCTCGATCGTGTAGCTATTCCAACGCTCCCACATCGTCGTCGCACCATTCTTTATGGGGTAAAGCCAGGACGGATAAGTCTCCTGCAAAAGAAGCCGGTATGCCACATCGGTGCGACCGAATCGCGTGAGCACGGGGCACAGTAGCGGTGTGCCAATAAAGCCGGTCGTCAGGTGCCAGTCGCGCGATGTGATCAGGTCCACCAGATGCGCCAGCGCCGCCGGTCGCAGTGAGGTGGGTAGTAGATCAAACGCGAGCGCGAGCAGGTAGCCTGTCTGGCAATGCCCGACCACGCGGCCGGATGGTGTCACGTAGGCGCGGCGGAAGGCCCGCACAATCCTTGCGTGCAAAGCGCGAAAACGCACCGCATCCGCCCGATGCCCAAGCAGGCCAGCGATATACGCCATGAGCTGAGTCGTGTAAGCAAAGTAGGCCGTTCCCACCAGATCGCATGGCACCGGGGCATTCGGCGCCGTCACGGCATCAATCGCGAGCCAGTCGCCGTAGTTCGTTCGTGGGCGGATGAGGTCGGTCGCGGTCTTTTCCTGATACACGATCCAGCGCGCCATCGCGTCGTAGTTCTCGCGCAGGATCTCCTCGTCGCCGTAGCGTTGGTAAATCATCCAAGGGCAAATCACCCCTGCGTCGGCCCAGGCCGCGTTGCCAAAGTTGAAGAGCACATCGGGCGCGATGTCTGGGAAAGCCCCGTCCGCCCGCTGGCCATCGGTGAGATCGTGCAGCCACTTTCGGAAGAAGAGGCGCACGTCGTAGTGGAACGCTGCAGTGCCGATAAACACCTGGGCGTCTCCCGTCCAGCCGAGACGTTCGTCGCGTTGCGGACAATCGGTCGGAACGTCGAGGAAGTTGCCACGCTGGCCCCAGCGGATGTTTTGGTTGAGCTTGTTCAGCAGCGGATTCGAACACGTGAACTCACCTGTGGCCCGTAGGTCGCTGTGCAAAACTTGAGCACACAGCAGGTCGAGCCCGGGCTTGCCGTCGAGTCCGGTGACTTCGGCATAGCGAAAGCCGTGGAAGGTAAAGCGGGGCGACCACTCCTCCACGCCACCACCCCGGCAGGTGTAGATGTCAGTCGCCCGGGCGAGGCGAAGATTGGCGACATAAAGCGTGCCGTCGGCCTGGAGCATCTCCGCGAAACGTAGGGTGATCGTCTGGCCGCGCCGGCCCTTGATTTTCAAGCGGCAGACGCCGCTGATGTTTTGCCCGAAATCGAAAACGTAGCGCCCGGGCTGGGGCTCTGTTAAGGCCTGCGCCAGCAACGTTTCTGTCACGCGCACCGGCTCGTTGACCTTGGGCTGAAGCGCACCTTTGTAGGCGGGAAACACATCCACCGCCCGCCATCCAAAGGCCCTGTTGCGGACAGATACGGGTGCGCACCAATCTGGATCTTCGCAGCGTGCGTCGTGGGTCTCGCCGTGGTAGAGGTCCGCGCCGAGCAGCGGCCCGTAGCCGAGCTGCCAAGCGCCATCGGACTTTACGGTTTGCTTTCGGCCATCCACCAATTCGATCTCCAGCACTGCGAGGAATTGCGGCTGTTTTCCGTAGTGATTGCGCTCGTTTTTCCAGAGCAGATGCCCCGAATACCAGCCGTCCGCCAGAATCGCGCCGAGAGTGTTGCCCCCGGGTTTTATCATACCGGTCAGATCTTTGGTGATCACCTGCACTCGTTTGCGATAATCGCTCCAGCCGGGTTGCAGAATTTCGGTGCCGATCTTGGCACCGTTAAGAAAAACATCGGCGACCCCGAGTGCCGTCCAACGCAAGGTGGCGCGCCGAACCGGGCCAGCGACCACAAAGTCGCGGATCAAATAGGGGCAAGGGGGCTCGCCCGTGCCGGGGCGTTGGCGGTCCCCGATCCAGCGTGCGCCGGGCATGGTAATGGTGGAGGGAGATGGGAATTTCCGTGTTAAGGAGGCAACCATGGAAAAGAGGTTAGCACGCAGCTTAGCGCGCCTGACACCCCCGCCAATCAGAGGGTCGCTTTACGCTAAACCGAACACCTTCTCCCCTTCGTTACGAACCTCGTATACCAAATGCCCGGTAAAGTCGTCGGCGCAAAGCTGCTCATCAGGATCAATGCCAAAATCCACCAGATAGCGGACCCATTTCCCGATGAGGTCCTAATTCTCCTCTGCGAAGCCAGTGACACCGATGCAATGTACGCCGGCCGTAAACACAATTAGCAGGTTGCCGGATTTTTCGACCCGCCTCTGGGCTTCCATCAGGTGTTTGGATCCACCATTTGATTGATGGCAGATCTCCGTCTTTGAGCACAACTTGGAGGACATCGCGCAAGGCGATCGCTCCCCCGAGGACCGGATTGCTGGCCGCCCCATGGGGGCGTTGGGAAGGCTACTTCGCAGAGCGGGTCCATTCGTTACCGCGGATGGCCCACAGGCTGCCGCAAATCGGCTCCCGCGCGACGCAGATCCTTGCGGACCCGGTCCAGCGCATCCCCTGCAAGTTTCATCACATGGA
>CAZSMN010000356.1:0-3752 GCA_964607615.1 uncultured Chthoniobacterales bacterium
CCTCATCCGGCGGCGCGTCGGTAAAGCGGACGACCTTGCGCTGGTGGTCGAGGGCACAATTCCGGCACACGAAAAAAAGCCAGGGCGCGAGCCGGTGCTCAAGGGCCTGCACATCCTGTCTACTGAGGCGGAGGAACGTCTCCTGAACCGCGTCGCGGGCGGATTCCAGGTCGCCGGTGATGGCCCTTGCGTGGCTGATGAGCGGGCGTTCGTAGCGCTCCAGCGCCTGACGGATGATGTGTTCCGGGGACATGACGTTCTACCGGGTCAACGGACGTCGCAGGGATTTCTTAGGAAAATTTTACGAGGTCAGCCAAAGAACGACCGGAAGAGAGATGCCGGCGAGGATCGTGCTGAGAACAATCGACCCGCTCGCGAGCGGCTCATCGCCCCCCATCTGACGGACCATGACAAACGCGGTGGCAGCCGTCGGGCAGGCGGCGAGCACGAGGGCGATTCTCAGATCGGCAACCGGAAGAGAGAGCAAAGGAGCCGCGACACCGACCAGCGCCGGAGCCAGGAAGGTCTTCACGACAGCCGCCGTTACAATTCCCTTCAGCCGCTCGCCGAGTTGGATCGAGGCGAGATTCCCACCGATGCAAAGAAGGGCGATCGGCACCGCTGCGCCGCCAAGGGCTTCCAGCGTGCGATCGACGAAGAGAGGAAGCTTGGTCTGCGTGAGTCCGAAAGCCAGTCCGGAAAGACCTGCGATCAGGAGCGGGTTCGTCGCGCTGGCGCGGAGCGCCCATTGAAGCGACGACCACGAGAAACGATGCAGGCTGGCCTGCAGGACCACGACGCCGAAGACATTGTAGAACGTCATCAGGGCCGTCATCACGATCACGGTGGTCGCAAAGGCTTCGCGGCCACCCTCCACGCCGGCGAACGCGTAGGACAGAACTGGAATCCCGATATAAGCCAAATTCCCGCGGAAAGCGGACTGAGCGAGCGTCCCATGGGATTCCGCCGACAGACCGAGGATGATCGATGCCAGCCAACCCACGGCGGCCGTGGCCAGAGTGACTCCGATCAGCAGGAGAAAAAGCGACACGGTTTGAGCTCCGGGCGTTTCCGCATGGCTGGCGGAGCGGAAAAGCAAAGCCGGCAGGGCGATCCAGAAGGCGAGCTTGTTGAGGTCCGCCATGAACGCCGCCCCGAGGAAGCGCACCTTCGCAAGCACCAATCCGAGGAGGATCAGCAGGAGAAGCGGCGCCAGGATGTGGAAAGTGGTCATCCGCCGGAGGTAAACCTCTGGGCGATCGGCATGCGGCGTCCGATGCCGAAGGCCCGGGCTGTTACTTTGAGGCCCGGAGCCGCCTGCTCGCGTTTGTATTCGTTGAAATCCACTCGCCGCACGACCCAGCGGACGGTTGCCTCATCAAACCCGCGCGCGCTGATCGCCGCCACGCCGAGGTTTTCCTCCACGTAAAGGCGCAGAATCTCGTCGAGCACTTCATACGGCGGCAACGTATCCTGATCTGTCTGGTTGGGCCGGAGCTCGGCGCTCGGCGGTTTCTCGATCGTCCGCGCCGGAATGAGCTCGCGCCCCGCTCTGTCATTGAGAAACCGGGAGAGCCGGTAGACGAGCATTTTCGGAAGGTCGGAGATCACCGCGAGTCCGCCGCACATGTCGCCGTAGAGCGTGCAGTAGCCGACAGCCAGCTCGCTTTTGTTGCCAGTCGTCAGCAGGAGGTGGCCGAACTTGTTCGAGAGCGACATGAGCGTGAGCCCGCGGAGGCGCGCCTGCATGTTTTCCTCGGTCACATCTTCAGCGACGCCGGCGAACGCTTCGCTCAGCTGGGACTTCAGAGCAGCGAAGCCCGGGGCGATCGGAATCTGAAGGCATTCGATGCCCAGGTTGCAGGCCAGCTCGAGCGCATCCTCGACGCTGTGACCGGAGGAATACGGCGACGGCATGGCCACGCCGAGAACGTTCGCCGCGCCGAGGGCATCGACGGCGAGGCAGGCCGTCAGCGCACTATCGATGCCACCGCTGAGCCCGAGCACGACGGAGCGGAAGCCGCATTTCCGGACGTAGTCACGAAGGCCGAGAACGAGCGCGGACCGGAGACCTTCCAGCTCATCCGCCACCGCCGGCGTTGTCCAGGGATCGAGAGAAAGTCCGGGCGCGTGAGGAATGCCGTCTGTCACGAGCGGCTCAAAGGTGGTCGCGTGGTTCATGTCACCGACATCCGCAAGAAACCACCCCTCCTGAAATCCCGGCGCATGGAGCCAAACCGCGCCGTCGGCCGTTGCGACGAACGAGTTACCATCAAAGACAAGCTGGTCGTTTCCGCCCGTTGCGTTGCAGTAGAAAAACGGGACGCGATGGCGCGCCGCCTGATTGCAAATCATCTCCAGACGCCGCTCCGGCTTGCCCATCTGAAAGGGCGAGGCGCTGAGATTCAGAATCGCCCCTGCGCCTGCGGCAACGAGATCGTGAACCGGATCCCTTGTGTAGAGCCCACGCGGAAGAAAGGCCGGCGTCCAGATATCCTCACAGATGGTGATCCCGAGAAGCCGACCGCCGATTTCCAAGGGCAGGGATTCTTTGGCCGGCTCGAAATAACGCGCCTCATCGAAGACATCGTAGGTCGGCAGCAGGGACTTGTGGACCATGCGGACGGGCTTGCCGGCCTCCAGCACGGCCGCCGCATTGAAAAACGGCCGGCCCACGGGATGCTCGTTCAGATCGGCGCAACCGATGATCCACGCGGCACGCCCCACCGAGCGATGGAGTTCCTCTAGAACGCGGAGCTGGGCGGGCACGAAGTCGGATTTGAAAAGAAGATCCTGCGGCGGATACCCGCAGAGGGCGAGTTCCGGGGTGAGGATGATGTCCGCGCCGCGGGCCTCAAGCTCCGCGGCCGCACGCTGGATCTTGCGGGCATTCTCTTCGAAATCCCCGACCGTGGCATTGAGCTGGATGAGGCCGATTTTCACTGGTCTACCAGAAGCCCCACTGTTTCGTCGTCATGATGAAAAGGCCGAGCCCGAGATTCGTGATGGCGTGCGCCGCGATGCAGGCGGCGAGGCTCTTCGTATAGACGGCCACGGCATTGAAAAGGATGCCGGTCAGCAACGCCGCGGGCCAGTCAGCCGGGCTGTGGACAAACATAAACAGCACCGCCACCCCGAAGAAGGAGCCTTTCTGAAACGTTCCGAACGCGACCTTCGTGAAATCCTCCCGGATCAGGTAGCGCATCAAAAAGCCCCGCCAGAAAATCTCCTCAATGAGGGGAACAACGATGACCAGACGGGTGAAACGTCCGACCACCGTCAGCCAGTAAAGAAGCGGATCGCTCTCGAACACGGTGGGATCGAATCCGACAAGCCGCGGCGCCGCGCCGAAGAGCACCTGCGGGGAGAGCCAGATCGCGAGCGCCAGAACTCCCACCCCGATCGCCGCCAGCCATCCGCCGGAGCCGAACTCATACCTGCGCCAGAAAAAAATCAACGCGATGCCGCACGCGAGCGTCTGGAGCGGGTAGACCCAGAACTCCGGCCGGGCAAGGAAGAACGGCGCCTCTTTTCCTCCGACCGCTTTTGCTGCGGACACGAGAGCGAGGCCCGCCATGAAGAGCACAAACGGAACGACATACGCCGCGAGAGGAGATCGCTGGTTGATGGTCATCGGGTATTGATTAGCCGAAGACCCGCCGGGGATGGAACACTTTTGCTTCCCGCCTCGCGTTTCGCCTGCTAGTCCGTTCCGCGTGACGAACAACCCCGTCTACCTCCTGTTCCACTCG
>CAZSMN010000357.1:0-3742 GCA_964607615.1 uncultured Chthoniobacterales bacterium
TGTGCGTCTGGTGAGTTACTACCGACCGATACCCCGCGCGGTCCGCAGCATTGTCGACCATGCGCTGCAACTCAGCGCGGTTCGCCTCGGGATCTTTGGCGAGCTCGAGGTAGCGGGTATCTGTTTCGCTCGGGCGGGTGCGGGCGCGAACCCCATCGATGCCCTGTGCCTTGAGCCGGCGCCGCAGGAGCCCCATGGCGATCTTCTCCATTCCCGCCACGGTCTGCTTTGTCACCCCACGGGTGCGGCCGATCTCCTCGAGCGTCTTTCCGGCCAGACGGGCTTGCATCACGGCGCGCATGTCCTCGGGCAGGGAAGCGACCGCGGCGCGGATGCGCTCGGCGGTGTCGTTCGTTTGGGCGGTCTCGGCGGGCGTCGCACCTTCGCCGGGCACGATGTCTTCCAACGTGCGGCCGGTATCTCCGATGGGAGCCTCGAGCGAATCGGTCTCCTCCGGTCGGGCGCGATAGACCCCGTTGAGGTGGTTGCGGATGATTGTGCCCGCCCACGTGACAAACGATCCCCGCTGTGGCCGGAAGGTGCGAGCCGCCAGCGTGAGGGCGATGAGGGCTTCTTGCCGGATGTCGGCAAGCTCGCCGGCATTCTGGTATTTGCTCGCGATGGAATAGGCCAACCCGAGGTGTTTGTAGAAGATCGCGCTCTCGGCGTCGCTCGCACCGCGCATGCCATCCGCCAGCGTGAGCGGCATCTGGTATTTGTCGCTCTGCGATCCGTCTACTCCGAAATCAAACCACCGCTGGGGCGTCGGGCGGGATCGGGCGAAAAGTGACGGATTTTCCCTGACGGCGAGCCTCTCTTGGAGTATCCTAACCATGCGCCCAGTTCCACCGGCCAGCCCAACTTCTTCGGATGCGGCCCCGGTCTTGAAGGAACTGGGTGCGCTTTTTTCATCCCAGAGCACCGCCTCATGCACATAGAAGCGCGGTGCCGCATTTGAGGTTGTGTCTTTCCGGAGCCGAACGAAGAGGATGTTTGGCGTTTCGCCGATGCGGATGGGGGAGGCGATGAGCCGATGTTCGACAGGGCTGCCGCTCTCGTCCATCGATACGTCGAGCTCCACTCCCTTTTCGATGACCGCGGGCACGGCAGCAAGGGCCGCCAGCTTACGACCGGAAAAACCATGTCCCAGAGTGTCGCGAAGAGAACGGTTGTCGTAGAGAACGGGGCCGATGCCTGGCCGGATAAGCCGGTCTTGGGGGTTCTCAGCCAGCCACCGCCGGGCGGCATCCGATGCCCGCTCGCCCTCGCGTGCTTTGATGATGTCCGGAGGCACAACGGCCACCGGCGGACCGTAGATGTGTGCGGCAATGGCGGCCGGCCGCGTGCGGGACCGGAGGGCGACACGGTCGCCGCTCGAAGCCTCCTCAATGATGTCCCAGAGTCCCTGCCATGCGGTGTTGATGGCTGTCCGCTCCGTGCCCTCGGGATAGGGCTTCATCTGGAGGAGGGCATAGGCTGAGTTGTCCGTGCCGTGGACGAGGTAATCGTTGCGGCGGCTGGAGTTCGCCAGCTTGTCAGCAACGAAAGCCTCGAAGGCCCGGGCTCCCATCTCGTGTGGAGTGGACCAGTAGGGCGACGTGCGGGCCTCGTCGATCTTGCGGGCCTCAATGAGAAAGTCACTGGCGAGGGTGCGCTTTTCGGTTGCGCCTTCAGCAGCCGCCTGCACCCGGGCGCGGGCGTCCAGCGCCGTGCGGATCTGCCAGAAAAGCTGCATGCCTTGGCTATTCTGGTCGGCACGGGCGAAGCTGGAGCCGGTGACCTTTTTGTAGAGGGCATTCAGCTCCTCGAGTTCCGGATACGAATCCCTGCCGAAGGACCAGCGGGAATTTGGCACCGCGACAATGATCTTTTCTCCGACTTGAAGATTGGCCAGCTGCAGGGCGATGCGATCAAACTCCTCGAGTTGCGATGCCGTTGGGGCAGGCTTCTTTTTGTAGGCCGGATACGTCTCGAACTGGCGGCGGAGTTGCTGGAGGGTGTAGCGCACGCGCTCGGTCTGGCGCTCGAGGTTCTTCTTTACCGAATCCTCGGGCACGGCGATCTCCACCTCCCGTGCGGTCATCTTGTTGATGATCGACCGGAACGCATCGCGCAGGGCCTCCCTCACACCGGATTTGTCGAGGAAGCCGTGCGAGGCGTAGGAATCCCGGAAGAAGGCCGGATCTGTCCCGCGCTCTGCCGCATTCGTCCGGCGGTGCTGGGCCTTTCCATCCATCTCGCCCAGGTAGTGGTCAAAAGCATGAAACCACTCGTGCGCCAGCGAACCGGCGCCTTTGATCTTCGTGAGGTTGATCACCTTGTAGCCGGGTTCGTAATGGGCGGCACCGGCGCCCTTCCCACCCTTGCCGCGGGCTCCGAAGGCAATGGCGAGTTGGCCGTTGAGAGACAGCGCCTTGGGAGAGACGCCAAGAATCTCCGCGAGGTCGAGCAGGCCATCGTATGCGGCATCCAAGGCTGCCTGCCCGTCGCCTCCCATGTTCCAGTTGCCAAACTCCCCGCCGCGGAATCCGAACGTCTCTTGGAACATCCGCGGTGTGACGCTGCCGGTCCGTTCGCGCCCGCCGATCCGCTGCAAGCGGTCCAGCCACGGACGTTCGGGGAAGGGGAATTTGTATTCGATGATCTCCGTAGGGTTTGCCAGTAGATACTGCTTGGCCTCCTCCTCGCTGGAGAACCCGCGCTTCACCACCGGCCGGGCGCGTTCTCCGAGCCTCCGGTAGATTGCCCACTCGGCCGGACCCTCCGACTTGCGAAGCTGGCCGATGCCGTGATTTCGGGAGACTTCAATGAACGGAATCGCGACCTCAGCCTCTGCCTGGCTGTCGAACTCCGGCGAACGCACGCTCACCCCATCCTTGCGACCAAGGACCCATTTGCCGGTGTTCTCATAGTCGTAAACATACCGACCGACAGCCGCATCGTACCGGCCATTGGTCCGGCGGATCTTCTCCATCGCGACATACTTCCGTATCCATCCCGGGCGGGTATCTTCCGGCTCGGAGGATGTGATCTTGGCTTTCGGGCCGGTAGCCTTGGCAGTGTCCTTACGAGCGCCCCCTATTTTCTCGCCGAAGTCTGCGATGCGCTCATCCTCCGGCTTTTGCTCGACCGGCTCGGACTTCTCTTCCGGCGCCGGTGCGCTGGGAGCGCTCTGCCCCATGCGGGAAATCGGGTTGGTGAAGTCGAAGGCCAGTTGGTTGCCGCCGGAGGGCGTCCGTGGTCTGCTCGCAGCGGCGCCCTCGGTGCCACCCTCCAGCCGGAAGGGGAGTTGATCCTCTTGGAACAGCGGCCGCTGGCGGGCAAAGAGCCCCCCCTGCGAGTCCTCTGCGCGGCGCGCCGCCTCCTCCGCAGCCTGCTTCTCTTCGATCTGGGCTGCACGGACTGCAGTCGTATCGATCTCCCCTTGAAGATTGAAGGGAAGTTCCGACTCCAAGAAGAGGTTGCCCTCGCCGGTTTGTGCGATCGTGCGTGTGGCTGGTTCGGCCGATGCGGCGGCTGCCAATAACCCGTCCAGCTTCGACTGTTGGCGCGCGATTCTGTTCTTCAGCTCACGAACATCGGGAGGGAAACGAACGAGACCACGAGCTTCCTCCTCATTCTCGCGCCAGCTCCTCTCGATTTGTTCCGCGGCATACTTTGGATCATTTGATACCTGGTAAAGATTTGTCCCCGGCACAAAATTCCGAACCCAGATGCCACCTGATTTGAGGGGTACGTTTTC
>CAZSMN010000358.1:0-3724 GCA_964607615.1 uncultured Chthoniobacterales bacterium
AGCCGTCGCGGATCGCGCGGGCGATGGCCGCGAGGTGGTTCTGCATATACCACTCGCGCTTGGCATCATCCCTTGTGGCAATACCGTTCTCGGTGATCATCATCGGCTTGCCGTAGCGCGTCGCGACGCGCTGAATTTCCTTGTAGAGGCCGTTGGGGTCGATACGCCACCCCATCATGGTGAAATGCTTCCCGCGCATGGACGGACCGGCGAGCAGCGAGATCGGACCGGGCGCCTGCGAGTAGTAGTAGTTGATCCCGAGGATGTCGCACACGTCATAGATCCGGTCGAGGTGGTCGGTATTTCCGTGGATCATCGTATTGTAGATCAGCCCGCCGGGGTCCAACGGAGCGCGCTCCCACCACGGCAGGGCCTCGACGCTGACCACCTTGGCAGAAGGCTTGATCGCCTTGATGCGCGCGGCCGCATCGCGGAACATTCCGGTGCTGGCTTCGATGGCCTCCCAGTAGTGCCCGAACGCAAGCGACATGGCCGGAGGCCACTGGCCGACGATGTAGGCCGTCGTGATCTGGCCGTTCGGCTCGTTCTGCGGCGCGTAAAACTTCGTGTAAGGCGACGTGGCCCGGACCATCTTGTCCACGTAGGCATTCCAGCGCTCGCGGGCCATCGGGTGGAGCCAGTTCGAGCGGCCCGGATTTTTCTTGTCGTAAAGCCAGTCCGGGAACGTGAAGTGCCACAGACAGATGACCGGCTCGATGCCGAGCGCCTTGAGTTCCTTCGCCATCCGCACGTAGCCGCGGATCGCCTCTTCATTGTAAACGCCGGGCTGAGGCTCGACGCGCGCCCACTCGATGCTGAACCGGTAGTGCGTGGGCCGGATCTTTTTCAGAGCCTCAAGGTCTTTTTCGAACTCCGTCCAGCTGTAGAGGGCGTTCCCTCGCGGCGGGGCCTTCTTCTGCGCGACGAGAACGTCCCAATCGGTTGAAAAGAATTCCGGGCGGCCCGGCGTCACGGCCGGATCCTCGTATTGATAGCTCGCGGTCGAGATGCCCCAAGCAAACTTCTCCGCGCTCTTCGGTGCCGGGAGCTTGCCGGGAACCTTCGGTGCGGGATCAAAGCGTCCGAGCGGGTTGATCGGGTTCACGCAGCCGCCGAGGAGGACTGCAAGGAGCACGGGGGACGGGAGCTTGATGCAGGCGGGAAGGTTAAACGAGACCATAAGATAAGGTCGGCAGGAACGAATCGGCCGATGAGGTTTTGCTCAAATCGCCGGAGCGAGTCAACCCACACCTCGGACAAACGGCCTCTTCTTGCACAAACCGGATAGCTATCCGAACCGTTCGAGAGCCTTTTGAACCCATTCGATGATCCCGGCGGTGGAATGGAACTCCGAGGCCGACCGCGCATCGCCGGAGTATTTTCCCGAGAGGCTCGCGTGCGCCAGCTGGGCTCCGGGACCGAGCTCGAGAACGACCCGGCAGCCGGACTCCTCCAACCGCTCCTCAATGAGGTCCCAGCGGACGGTCCGGTGGATTTGCTCCGGAAGCGTCTCCCTCATCTGCTCCTCGTTGGAGATCTTCGCGCCGCTTATGCCTGCAAGGACCGGAGCGACCGGCTGCTGCCAGGTGACCGCTTGCAGCGCCTGACGGAACGGCCCGACGGCGGCATCCATCAGCGGCGTGTGGGACGCCACCCTCACCGGCAGCGAAACGGCCGCAGCCGCACCCGCCGCCAGCAGGCTGGTGCAGATCCCCCCGGCCAGAGAAGGTCCGCAGCCGATGACGCAATGGTCCGGCGCGAGAACGATCGCCACATGCCCGCCAAGCGGGCCTGCCAGCTTTGCCGCCGATTCGACGGGCCATCCGCTCACGGCAACCATCCCGCCCGCGCCCGCCGCATCCATCGACCGGGCACGGACACCTGCAAGCCGAACGATCTCCTCCGGCGTCATCGCGCCGGTGCACCCATAGGCCGACAACTCGCCGACACTGTAGCCGGCAAAAAGGCGCGGCGCGGGGAGATCGTCCCGGAGTTCTTCCCAGACCATCAGCTGGTAGAGGCAGAGAAGCGGCTGCGAAAAATGATTTTGAAAAATGTTGTCCGGAGCCTTTGTCGGATCGCCCAGCCAGGCAGCCACGTCGGACTCGAGGCAACCGGCCTCCAGCACATGGCGCTTCAAGGCCTCGCCCTTGTCCGAGAAGGGAAACTTCTGGAACAGGTTCGGCGCCTGCGCTCCCTGGCCGGGACAGATAATCCCGAAGCTCATTCGCCGGCCTCCCGCTTATGGAGGAAAAGCGTTGCTGCGAGGAGATCGGCCACACCACCCGCAGTCAGGTTGCGCGCGACAAATGCGTGATGGATCCCTTCGGCCACAGTCTCCCAGCCCTCCTGAAAAATACCACCCTTGTTCAAAAACCTCCGGGCCGCCGCGGTGGCGAACGCCCGTCCTTCGGCACCTCCGCGCTTGAGCAGCGTCGTATCCTCACAGTGAAGCAACAGTGTAAAAAACGTCTGCACCGCTGCGGCGCGCTCCGGAGCAACCCGCAGCGCTGCCCGGAAGACGGGCAAGCCGTGTTGGTAAACAGAAGGAAAGCCCGCCTTTGCCTCGCCACGGGCACCCGGGCATCCGTGACGCCTCGCCATCGCGATGCCGTCGCTCACCTCCGCAAGATGCAAGGCCTCCGGGATCTCCCCACCCCACCGGCCGCGGACAATGTCCCCGAGCGGTCGCCTGCCGGCGTTTCCCGTCTTCCAACCCGCAGCCGCCGCCAGCAGGCCGAGGGAAAAGATTGCGCCCCGGTGCGTGTTGCGTCCGCCGGTCGCGGCCAGCATCGCTGCCTCCGCCTCAAGGCCGATCTGCTGGAGCGTGGAAAGGCCGGCCCCGTCGGCTCCCGCCGCAGCGAGCCGCGCGAAGAAAGGTTCCAAGCATACGATGGAATCTTCAAAACATACCGCGTCCATGTCCGGATGGCTTCCGCAATCCACCGGGCTCACGAGTCCGGGCTTTGGATACGTCGTCAGCTCCTGCCGGAGCGCCTGCGACACATCGCGTGCGATGGCCGCCGCAAGCGGAAGGTTATCGGTCAGGCAGGCAGGCATGGACCTCCGTTTTGTATCCCATCCAAACACGGGAGTTTCCCTTGAAAAGCAGGCGGGCATTCGGATCGCAGAATTCCCGCCAGGAAAACGACGCGTCCCGTTGAAGAACGATCTCAAGGTCGATCCCCGGTGGAAGGGACGGCGGCAGAACCTGCCGGAGCGTTTCCCAGCGGGCCGCATCGGGGACGTCGATAAGGAGGTCGACGTCGGACGTTGGCGTCACATACGCGAGGCCGGTGAAATATTGCCAGGCATGGCTGCCGAAGGCCCGGAGGGCACCGCCGCCCGCGAGCACAGCCGCACCAAGGGCCGTAAGATCCCGACTCTCACCAGACGACGCATCCGACCAAAGCGGCGGATCAAAAATCTCCTCAACGCGATCGCAGGGCATCTCCAAAGCAATCCGCTTTTTCACCGGCGAAGGCGGCAGGGCGAGCCCGAGGAAGAGAACCGCGCCATCGGGATCGATACACGGCCGCCTTACAACAAGCGGCCGATCGCGCACAACCCATGCCTTCACTTCCGGATCATCCGCAACGTCCGCCGCCGACCGTTCGAGCCGGACAAACGCGTGACGCCGGAACGCCTCAGGCGGAAAGGACTTCGTCGATGACATCCTGAGCGGCGGGGCGTCCGCCGCGTTCCTTGCCGAGCTGCGCGCGGA
>CAZSMN010000359.1:0-3723 GCA_964607615.1 uncultured Chthoniobacterales bacterium
CTCTCCCCAGATTCGTCAACGGCGCCACCCACCGTTACCTCGGTCGGCAATATCGGCTCAAAATCGCGAGAGGTCCGACAGAGCGGATAGCAATGCGCGGCGGTTTCATCGTCGCCACGACCTCCCGCACGCGCGAACAAGAAATCCGCGAACTTCTAGACGGTTGGTATCGTGACAGGGCCAAAGTCCAGTTCATCGAGCGTGTCCGGAAATGGGAGCCTTGGTGCGCTCACCGTGGGCTCGCCAGACCAACAGCCCGGCTGCGAGCAATGCCCAAGCGCTGGGGCAGCGCGTGCAAGAACGGCGTTATTCTTCTGAACCCCGAGCTCATCAAGGCTCCCTCAGCCTGCATCGATTACGTCATCACCCACGAAATCTGCCACCTCCGCCACCCGCACCACGGTCCTGCATTCTTCCGGCTCCTCTCAGCGTTGATGCCAAACTGGCGAACACTGAAGGCACGACTCGAAACTGCGGACATCTGACGCACCCTTCCGCGCAAAAGGGTGCGTCGCCGTGCCATCGCGAACAAACTCCTCAATCTTTTGTCCGCCACGTCATACGACTTGTTCGCTTCAACCCACTTTTGGGCGCGTCTCTTAACCGTGGACAGAAATCCTGACCTCAGATCCATTGCTCCCACCCCCGCTGTTGGCCTTCGACGATGCAGACGAAGCTACCGCCCGTCCAGCTTCGACCGCTTCGTTCATGACCTTCTATCCGGGCCAAGGCAGCCATATCGCAAAGGGCGTTCTTTCAATCCGCAGAAGGAGATTTCTTCGCGAGAAGTAGGGTGACGCAGAACTCCGCGCCGCCCAAAGGGGAGCGCGCGATAGAGACCCGGCCATGATGGTTGTCCACAGCTGTCTTCACAACAAAAAGGCCAATGCCGGAGCCCCGCGGCTTGCTCGAGTTAAGCAACATGTCGTCAAGCGTACCCCCGGGCCATCCTGTCCCGCTGTCGCCAATCACAATATCGACGAAGTCATCGTGAATGATGAGCTCGACGATGATCCGCTTGTCGCTTTTCCCGGCGGCTGCCACCGCATCGAGCGCGTTTTGAATCAGGTTCACGAAGACCATTTTCAACTGCACGGCATCCCCACTCACGATGCTCCTTTTCTCGAAGCCGACTTGCATCACTCTGGCCTTCGTGGCGCGTATTGACGACTTCAGCTGGTGGATTGCGCTTTCCAACACCTGATTGAGATCGACGGGTTCATGCGCAGATTCCACGTTGCGCAGCAGGACCTTCATTTTGTCGATGGTTGAAACGACACTTTCGGCATCACTGATAAGTTCGCGCAGCATCTTGTCGTCGCGCCCTTTGGAGCGCTCGAGATTGATCTGCGCCCGCAAAAGTATGCGGCTGAGGGGCTGGTTGATCTCATGGGCCAGGGCGGCGGCATTCAGGCTCGTCTTGAGTTTGAGCTCCAACGTGGCGCGCATTTTCTTCTCGGTCTGCTTCTCGCGCCTCCTCGCGGCCTCCAGAGCGGCCTCGATTGCCTTTCTCTCCGTGATGTCGCGGCTGACGCCCAGGATTCGCAAGGGTCGGGACCCCGGCTCGCCGACCACGGTTGTCGTCACTTCGGTCGTCACAAGCGTCCCGTCCTTGTGGGGCTTCACAAGCTCGTGCGTCATGGTGCGGAGGGATTCGTCGCCGGCCTCGAGTGCCGCAAGTCTTCCCGGCATCATGTCTTGAAATAGACGAAAAGACTCGGGGGTCATCGCCTCCTCCGCGCTCTGGCCGAGAACTTCTTCCACCGTGAACCCCCGAAGCCTCTCCACGGCAGGGCTGACGTAGGTGAACCGCATGGTTTCCAAGTCCATGAGCCAGATGACGTCGGCACTGTTTTCGGCCAGCAGGCGGTAGCGGGCCTCGCTCTCGGCTAGCTTCTGCTCGGTAATCTTCCGGTCGGTAATGTCCGTTGCCACGCCTTCCCAGACCACGGTTCCATCGGGTAGTCTGCGCGTGATGTCCTCGGCTGCGATCCAACGGTATTCGCCGTTGACCAGATGGCGCGCCTCCCCTCGGAACGGGCGTTCCTCTTCGATGGCTTCCAAATTCAGACGCGCCCATTCCTCAGCGTCGTCCGGGTGCAAGACGGCCATGCCGTTCCGGATGTCCGCCTCCATGGCGCTGCGGTTGAGCCCGTGAATCTCGATGAACCGCTCGCTCATGAACTCATATTTTCCCAAACGCTCACCGGGGCGCTTTACGAAGGTGTAGGTTCCCACAGGAATGTTCTCGGTCAGCTCGTAGGCTTTGCGCTCGAGAAGACGCCTCGCGCTATTAAGTTCGGAGGTCCGCTCGGCCAGCGAGTCCTCGAGCTCTTTCCTCCGGTTTTCCAGATCATCCTCGGCGTGTCTCTGCCGGGTCACGTCGCGACAGGAACCCACGATACGGACGGCCCGTCCCCCGCTCTCGCGCACAATATCGCCGTCAGCCTCGATATGGCGGATCAACCCGTCCGGCAGCACGACACGGAAGTTGATCGCGATCGGCGTTTCGTTGAGGACGGCGAGAGCCAGGCATTGCTCGGTGGCGGGCAAATCCTCGGGGTGGAGAGCCGAGCGCCACGCTGCCCAGGGGTCGAAAGCCGCATCCGGATCCTCGCGGACCAACCCGAAGAGGATCTTCATTTCGTCCGACCACGTCATGGTATTCGACAGAAGGTCCCAATCCCAAAATGCGATTTTGGAGGGGCGAAGGTTCGGCGTTGTCGCCAGTGCCCGCACAAGGACCCGGGCGTCGGCTTTGATTTCCTCCGCACGAAAGTCGCTTCGAGATGTGGCTGGTCCAATCATGCTCCAGAATCACTTCCAAGGCCGACTCTGCAACATGGTTCTCATGGGTCGGGCGGAATTCAGGGGCGTCCGGCTTCCGGCAGATGGAACGCCCGCTGCCGAGCGCTGGCGCGCTGGACCATCTCAAGTCCGGTGGTACCCAGCTTGCGGGCGATGTGCTTGCGGTGGGTCTTGATAGTGTGCTCCGAAAGGAAAAGGCACGCCGCAATCTCCTTGGTGCAAAGCCCCTCCCCGACAAGCGCGAAAATTTCCGCCTCGCGCGGCGTGAGCAGACAGCTCTCTTGAACATGTGCCAGCGGACGTCGCTGGCCGTGATACTTTACCTCGATCACCTCATCGAGCTCCTCGCGCAGATTGGTGAACGTCGCATTCTTGCTGATGGTCGCCTGGAGATTTTCGTTGAGCCAAACCGGGCAAACGAAGTCGCTAATGTGGCCCGAGACGATAATGATCCGCGCAGAGGGATTCAGCCGTATCAAAAACTCCGCCACCGTCAGGCCGTCACCGTCGGGCAGGTCGAGATCGAGGATCAGCAGATCCGGCTTGTGCTTTTGGCAGGCCACCTTGCCTTCCGCGACGGTCAGTGCGCCGGCGTGGACACGAAGGCCGCCGCGCATGTTCAGCATTTCGCCGAGCATTTCGAGAAAAAGCCCCTGATCTTCCACCACCACACAGGAAACGTCGCGCAGTGGTTGCGGGGGGCGGGTGCTTTTTGCGGTGCAGGACTCCATCAAAGCAAAGCTTAGCACTTCACCGTGGGCAGAGTCTTTCCGAAAAATACCTCTGCTGAAAAATACCCCCAAGGGGGGACTACGGCTTTCCAGGTTGCTTTGGAAGAATCCCCACTGTCCCCCAATCCTTATGAAACGCATTGCCGGCCTGTTGCATCCCCGTCAACAAATCCATGTCGTCGGT
>CAZSMN010000360.1:0-3720 GCA_964607615.1 uncultured Chthoniobacterales bacterium
GGTAGAGGGTCCAAACCAGGCCCTCCTTCCAATCCGACCAGTTCTGGTCGCTCGTCCCCATCCCGTCGGCGAGCGTGAGGAGCATGAGGGCGTCGAGATTGTGGCGGTTCACCACGATCTTCGAAAACTCCTCGGTCGTGGCGGGATCCTCGAGATTCCGCGTCTGCGACATCTTTGAGAGGACGTAATGCGAGTCGACGAGAATGAGCAGCATGCGCCGCCGTTCGGGTGAGAGCTGGAGGCGGCGGGCGACCTTGTGGGCGAGAAGCGCGCTGGCCTCCTCGTGGCTCCGCTGGTTGGCAGCCTTGCCGGTATCGTGCAGCAGGAGCGCGAGGTAGAGGATGGCCGGATCTTCCAGCTTTTGAAAAATCTGCCGGTAGCCGCGGAGCCGGTCCTCGGAGGAGAAAAGCGTGCCATCGAGCTTTTCGATGCACACCAGCGTGTGCTCGTCCGCCGTGTAGCGGTGGTAAAACTCGTGCTGCACGAGGCAGTCGAGCGCACCGAACTCCGGCATGTAGCGCCCGAGAAAACCGAGGTTGTGCATGAGCCGGAGGACCGGTCCAACCTCGCCCTTGCGCGACAGGATCGCGAAGAACGTCTCCCGCGCCGCCCGTGCATATTGAAAGGTGCGGTTCACCAGCGGAAGCCGGCGCCGGATCAGGTCGCTGAGCTCGGGATGGAACTCCAGCTGCCGGACCTGCGCATGGTGGAACGCCCGCAGCATGCGGTAGGGATCGTCATTGAAAATCTCGCGCGACTCGGGCTCGAGCTGCCCGTTTCTCGCGATGAATCCGTCGAACTTTTCCGGCTTTGTCTTCGCGACAAAAATACTCCCGAGCAGACCCGTCTTTTTCTTCACCGGCGCAGGCAGCAGTCGGCCGAGCGCCGCCTCGGTGACGAGGTGGATGTTCCGCGTGTGGCTGTAATACTCGCGCATGAAGGCCTCGACCTTGCGAAGGATGTTCTTCTGCGGGTAGTTGAACGACGTGGCCACGCGGCCCTGGAGCTGGAGCGTGAGGGAATCCGCACCGCGGCCGTTCAGATATTGCATCTCCGTGCGGATGCGCAGGAGGAAATCGTAGCCTTTTTCCAAAAGGCGGCGCTCGGTGTCGCGGAGGATTTTGGCATCCACCAGCTTCGCCGTTGTCATGACACCGAGGCGGAAATACGAGATCCACAAGAGGCTCTGATAGTCCCGCAGGCCGCCGATTCCGTTCTTCACGTTCGGCTCCTGGAGGAAAACGCTCGAACCATATTTGATGCGGAGCTCGAACTGGTTCGTGCGCCTCCAGTGGATGTATTCCTCCTCGCGTCCGCTCACGCACTGTTCCTGGAAGCGTTCCTTGAACTCCTGGAAAATCTCGCGCTCGCCGGCGAGGTAGCGGCTTTCCAGCATCGAGGTCTTGGTGACCATGTCGTCATTCGCCTGCTTGACGGCCTGCGCGATCGTGCGGGTGGCGTGCCCGACCTTGAAGCCGATATCCCAGAGGGCGACGAGCGTCTGGCGGATCACCTCCTCGACCTCCTTGTCGGTTCCGGACCTCGCCTGGAGAAACAGGATGTCGACGTCGCTGAAGGGGGTGAGCTCCCGGCGCCCGTAGCCGCCGAAGGCCGCAACCGCCACGCGCTCTGCCACGCTTTTGTTGCCGAGGCGTTCGATGACGCCGTTGAAAAGCTCGCGGAAGAGGATGTCGACCAGATCGGAGCGCTGCCGCGTCACCTCGCGTCCGCCACCGCCGGCGTTGTGCCACATGCGCAGGCGCTGCTCCTCAATTTTCCGGAACCCCTTGAAAATGGTGATCGGGTCGCCTTTCTTGCGCGCGCGCTCGGAGAGGTCGCGGGCGGATTTTTCAAGGGTGCGTTCGCTGGTGGAAATCATTGGTCGGCCGGTGCGCGGATGACGATCTCCACGCGGCGGTTGATCTGCTGTTGTTCGATGGTGCCGTCGGCCGGCGCGATGAGGCGCGAGCTTCCGAAGCCGCGGGTCTCGATGGATTCGGGCGGAAGGCCGAGCGTGGTGGTGAGAAAATCCTTCACGGAATTGGCGCGCCGGAGGCTGAGGTCGTCGTTGTATTCCTTCGTGCCGAACGAGTCGGTGTGACCCTCGATGACAAAGCGTGCCCTGGGGTTTTTGCGGATGAGCTGACCCAGCTTGGACAGGCTTGTGACCGCCTCCTGGCGGAGGTCGGCCTGATTGTAATCAAAAAGCAAATCGGTCGGCATGAGGATCGGTGCCGTCTCGGGGCTGAGCGGGCCGGTCTGGGCGAGGAGTTGGTCAAGATCGCTGAAGCCGGGTGGCACGTCGCCCGACGAGGCGCCCTGGCGGGTGATCGTGGCCCCGCCGAGATTCTCCGGATCCGGCATTTCGATCAGGGCGGATCCGGTGATCATCGGCTTGTCTTTGAGCAGCTCTTCGGTGAGCGCCTTGTCGTCCGGCATGAGCGAGCGCACGCCGGCGGCCTGCGCCGCCTGGATCGTCGTCGCAAACGAAGTCGCCTCGGCCGAGGGCGTGTCGGCGAGAGCCGAGGCATCAAGCTTCGGTGCCGCCGGAGCCTCACGGCGGTCGCCCATCATTTTTTCAAAGGAGACCTTCTCCTCGGGAAGCTTCACCGCAACCGGCGCGGACGCCGCGCGGGTCTCGGGATCGGGTGCCGGATCGAGGAGCTTCGGATCGATCTCCGCGCGCTCCAGATGGAACGTGCGCGGCACAATGCGGTCGTAGTAGCCGTCGCTGAGCCGGTCGATGCGGTAGTTGTTCGCCCACAGCCAAAGGAGGCCGTGCAGAAGCAGCGAGAGGATCAGCGCCGGCAGGATCCATCGGGCGAGTCCGTCGCCGCCGGATTGCCACTCCTCGTCAGCTACGGGTGAACGGCGGCGGTTCATCTGGCCGAACAGTAGCGAAGCCGTTCTCGGAATTCCACTCTCTTATTGACGATCCTCGGAAGTTCCGGGCGGCGTCGGCCGCTTCCGGGCCGCCGGGCAGGGGGAAGGCTCCCCGGCGGGCCGGCAGGACGCTTCAGGCCTTGGTCGTGTAGGCCATCTCGTAGTCAAAAAGCTCGCCGGGCTTGAAAAACCGCTCGAGCTCGATGGCCGCATTCTCCGGGCTGTCCGAGGCATGGACAATGTTCACCATGACGTCGACGCCGAAGTCGCCGCGCACCGTCCCCTTGGCCGCTTTCTTGGAATCCGTCGGCCCGATGATATCGCGCACGCGGTCGACCGCATTGTCTCCCGCAAGCGCGAGGGCGATGACGGGCGTGGAAAGCATGAAGGTCTCGACCTCCGGAAAGAACGGCTTCGAGGCGATGTGGGCGTAGTGCTCGCGGAGGAGCTCAGGCGTCGCCTGGAACATCTTGCAGCCGCGGATCTGGAATCCCGCGTCTTCGAAGCGCTTGAGCACTTCACCGGCTTTGCGTCCGGCAATACAGTCGGGCTTGAGGAGTAGGAGCGTTGTTTGCATGGGCAGGGAAATCTATCCACGTGCGGCCGGAGGAAAAGCAGATTTGCATTTTGCACCCCGCCTGCGCGACCGTTGGGTCATGAGCAACCACATCTACAAGAAGGTCGAGCTCGTCGGTTCCTCTCCCGACAGCATCGAAGACGCCGTCCAGAACGCGAGTGCCAAGGCATCGCAAACCCTCCGCAACCTCCGCTGGTTCGAGGTCGTCGAGACCCGCGGCCAGATCGAGGACGGGCGGGTCGCCCACTGGCAGGTCACGA
>CAZSMN010000361.1:0-3704 GCA_964607615.1 uncultured Chthoniobacterales bacterium
CGCCTCGCGGGCGACGCGCAGCCACTCGGCGAAGAGGAGGGAGCGTTTGTTCTCGAGGAGGGAAGCGACAATTTCCGGGCGCTGCTTTTCAAACTCTTCCGGATTCAGATCTCCACGATTGGTGAGGACGACCGTGAACGGGCCGTCAGGGCCCATTTCGACCGGGGAGAGCTCGCCGGGGGTGAGCCCGAGCGTGGCGGCGATCGCGGCCCGTTGCGCCGGCGAGATACTTTCGGATGTCGGCACGACGTTGTCGATGGCTTCGGTCTTCAAACCGGCCGCCGTCGCAGCTTCGATGGCATTTTTTCCCGAGGCGATGGCCTCGCGCAGTGTCGTCATTTTGGAATTTGCAAACTCCTGCCGGGCCCGGTCCTCCGCGACGGCTTCGAGGCGGGCGCGGATCGCCGGAGCGGCTTCATCGAGGGTCAGCTGGCGTGATGGCGCAATCTCGGTGAGCTCGATGACGTAGAAGGAATCCTCACTCTCGATCACGTCGCTCGTCGATCCCGCCGCGGGGAGGACAAAAGCGGCTCCCGCGATCGCCTTGGCCGTTTTTGCGGCTTTCTCGGGGTCGGTCGACGGTGCCGAGGCCAGAGCGCCGGAAAGGTTAAAGGCCGGGAGGGTCTGGACAGCGACGCCCGCCGACTGAGCCGCGGAATCAAACGTTCCGCCGGTTGTTCCGAGAGATTCCACGAAGCGGCTCGCGACGTCCGCCAGCTTTTGCAGGGCTTCGACGCGTTCCTTGCCCTCCGGTTTGACACCGGCCGGCAGTTCAAAAGCCACGACCCGCGCCGCACGGAGCTCGTTGGTCTTCAGGGTTTCGGCATTACGTTCAAAATACGTGCTGATGTCCGCCGCCGGAATCTCCGCCTTGGGAAGCGGGTCCTTGCTGTTGAGGCTGATGACCGTGGCTGTCACCGGCTGCAGCACACGGGCGGCTGCGCGAACTTCGCCTTCGGAGACCGCCACGGGCGCTTCGACGATCGCTCCGACCCGCTCGGCCCGGAGCGCGTCGCGCATCACTTCCTCAAGCTGCCGCTCGGTGAAGCCGCGCGGTGCCAGTTGCTCGGTAACAAATGCGCCGTACTTGCGCGGGTCGAACTGACCCTCCGTCTGAAAGACCGGCAGGCTCTTGATGCGATCGGCGACCTGATCGTCGGTCGGCTGCACGCCGAGTGCCCGGGCCTCATGTTGGAGGACGAGAAGATTCCAGACAAACTCGCTCACCGAGCGCTCCTGGTCCATGCCCGCACCACCGAGCCGGCTGAGGAGGTCATACTGCCCGAGTGCCACCGTGAGCTGGTAGTTTTTGACCTGCCGGTCGATGGCCACCGGTGTGAGCGCCGCACCGTAAATGCGCGGATTCCGGACCGATGCCAACTCGTCAAGTTGGGCCGTGTTGTAGAGGAAAATAAAAGCGACGATCGTGAGGATCGCGACGATGAGCATCAAGATGCGCTGGTTCTTGCGGAAGAGGTTGATCATGGAAAAATGCGGGAAACGCTGTTGATTTGCGGGGGGAATTTGATTAAAGCCTTTGCACGATGAAAGCAAGCGTCTCCCCCGTCGCTCTCCTGGTTGCCCTCCTGATCGGATCGGCTGCGTCAGGATTGTTTGCGCAGGACGCCGTCATCCAAAAGGACGGACAGCGCCGCGAGGGACAGGTCGTCGGCGTCAAAGGGGATGCTGTCCGGCTCAAGGTCGGTCCGGTCGAGACCGGCATCCCGCTCGCGAATGTCACTTCGGTCGTCATGCAGCCGCCAAAAGCTTTTGAGGATGCCCTGGCCACCTGGCAGAAAGGTGACGCCCCCGGCACGCTGAAGATCCTCAAACCGCTCGTCGAGACCTACAACGGCCTCCCCGCCCCTTGGGCCTCGCGGGCTGCTGCGCTTCTTGGGGAAGTCTACCTTGCCACCGGCAACCTCCCCGAGGCCGAAGCGGCTTTTGCCAGCTTTCAGAAGCTTTACCCGGATGCCTCCAGTCTCGCTGACATCGGGCTCGCCAGGCTTGCTGTCGCAAAAAAGAATTACTCGGAAGCCCGCACGAAGCTGGCCCCGATCCTCGACAAGGCAAAAAAAACCCTCGCACCGGAGCGTGAGGAAAGCGCCATCTTCGGGCAGGCCCTTCTTCTGATGGGAGAGGTTCAGGAAAGCTCCGGCGAAAACGCCGAGGCGCTTGAAAATTATCTCCTCGCTGTCACTATTTTCCGCGAAGATCAAGCCGTCGCCGCCAAGGCGAACGAGCGGGCCTCCGCGCTGAAAGAAAAGAACGTCGTCGTCCCCTGACGTCGCTCCCGCCAACTTCTGCATCACAAAAATCCAATGACCAAGCCACTCCAAGTTATCCGCCGCCTTCTCCCCATGCTGCTCCTTGCAGCCTCTGCCCCCATGGCCCTTGCCGCCGAGGGCGGAACTCCGGAGAGCATGAACATCATCGAGACCATCCTCCACGGTGGCCCGCTGATCGTGATGATCTGGCTTTGTATTCTGGGCACATCGATCGTCATGCTGACGTTTATCATCCAGCTCTTCATCGTGCTGCGTGAGGAGCAGTTGGCTCCTTCGGCGCTGGTGGAGTCTCTCCGCTCGACGATCCAGGCGGGCAACTATCAGGAAGCCTGGGAAATCTGCCGGGCCAACAAAGCCTATATTGCCCAAGTGCTGAAAGGTGCGCTCGAGCGCCTCGGTCGCGGAAAAGATGCGGTTGAGACAGCGCTCATCGAGCACGGAATCCGCGAAGGCCAGATCCTCAAAACAAAAAACAGCTACCTTTCGGTCATCGGAGTTATCGCGCCGATGATCGGTCTTCTCGGAACGGTTATCGGAATGATGGGTGCGTTCGCCGTTCTCGGCACCTCCGGTGTCGCCGACCCCCGCGGCCTCGCTCTGCGAATCGGCGAGGTGCTCATGGCGACTGCGAGCGGTCTCTTCATCGCCATCCCGGCATTTATCTTTTATTACTACTTCCGCAATAAGGCCACGATCGTGCTCGTTGCCGCGGATGACAAACTCAACCGCCTCATCGAAGACATCCCGTTCGAAGAGCTCGCGGGCATCCGCATCGGTGAGAATTTTGAAGCCGGCGCCGGCGCACCTTCGGCGGGCCAAGGCGAGTCCCGCAAGGTCTCGATGGCTCTAACGACGAATTGCCCGGTTTGCAACGGCTCGATCCAGCCCGGACAGAACCCCTGCCCGCATTGCGGCGCAACTCTTGACTGGGCCTGATGTCCGAAGGACCCACCAGACCCGGCAAGAAGGCTGTTCGCAAGCCGGAGCCGGAAGCCGATCCGGAGTTTCAGATCGCTCCCATGATCGACATTCTTCTCGTTCTGCTGGTCTTCTTTATGTCGATCAGTTCGACCGAGGTATTGCAGTCGAACAAGGAGATCAATCTTCCGGTGGCCAAAGAGGCCAAGGAGGCCAAGGAGAATCCCGGCCAGGTTATTATCAACGTGACCCACACCCCGATCAACAACATGACGGCGATCGAGGTGGATCAAAAAGTTTACCCGTCGCCGATGGACCTTGTGAACCTCCTCAAAGCCAAGGTCGCAGCCAATCCGCTCGTGCGTGTTGTGGTGCGGGCCGACAAGGAAGTGCGTTACGAATACATGCGCCAGCTCCTCGAAGCGGTCGGCCAGTCCGGGGTCGGCAACGTGACGTTCTCGGTCGTGGACAAAGAAAACACGGCTCCTCCGGCAGCAT
>CAZSMN010000362.1:0-3684 GCA_964607615.1 uncultured Chthoniobacterales bacterium
CGCCGAAGCCGACCGAGTGGTGATTGCGCCCGGTGATGAGCGCGGCGCGGGTCGGCGAGCAGAGCGCGGTGGACATGATCCGGTTATAGCGCAGACCCGCATTCGCGATCCGGTCCATCGTGGGCGTGGGGATCACGCCTCCGAAGGTGCTGGGCACGCCGAAGCCGGCATCATCCGTAATAATCAGAAGAATATTCGGCGCATCCTTGGGCGGAACCACGCGCGGAGCCCACCAGGGCTTGGAGGAAAGGGCATCGTTCTTGATAACGCCGCCGAAGGGAGGTGCGGGAGGCGGGAGCTGCGCTCCGGAGATCGTCGTCGTTGCGCTCGGTGAGCCCGGGGTGCCGGTCGTTTGGATCGGCGAACCGTTGGTCTGAGCCGATGCGGACGAAAGCGTGGCGAGCCCGAGACCTAGAAGCGAGGTGAGGGTCCGGAGGCGGGGAGCTGACTTGACATGAGTCATAAAAGAATTAGGTGACAAGTGTGCTTAGACGGCGGATGGGTTCTGGACTATCCGATTTGTGCGACCCGTTTCGTCCAGCCACCCAAAAGAGTGAACCCCGGCAAGCCAGAGACGTCGAACGGCCATCTTTTCCCTGCGGGATTGACGTTGCGGGCGCGTCCGGAGAGCTACGAGCAACTTCGCGAGATGGCCGCCTATTGGGAGCTTGAGACCACGCAGCTGGCCCCGGGCCGCTACCGAGGAAGCCTCGAAGCCATCTACACGTCGAGGACGCAGCTGGTTCTGGCAGATCACGGCTGTGGAACTCGCGTCCGCGGCAGCGTTCCCGCGAATACCGTCGTCCTGAGTGTGCCGCTTACGACGACGGTGCCTACGCAATTCCGCGGGCACCGCGTCACGGGGAATCATCTCTTCGTGCAGGATGCACGTCACGGACTGGATTTTTCGTTCCTGAGCCCGCTCTCGATTTTTTCGCTGGCGGTGCAGCGGGAAGACCTCGAAAGGCGTGCGACGATCCTTTGGAACTGCGACCACGGAGAGAGCTTTTCGGGCCTGATGGGTTTCGAGAGCGACGCGGTCGCCGACCGTGCCCGGCAGGTGCTCTTGTCAACGCTGCGAACGTTTATCCGGAATCCACAGGATCTCGCGGATCCGGATCTCGGCTCGAAAATCGAGCGCCGCATGCTCGACCAGCTGCTCTGCGCCCTTCGCGAGCCTCTGCCGCCGGAAAACTCGATGGCGAGACGGTGGATTGCCCGGCGCGCCGCGGCGATGCTCGAAGTGCGCTGCCGGGAGGACATTGACATCGCGGATGTTTGCCAGGCCATGGGAGCCAGCCGGCGCACGCTTCATCTCGGGTTCATGGAGCTCTACGGAATGCCGCCCATGAAGTATCTGCGCGCGCTCCGCCTGAGCGGCGTGCGGCGGGATCTTGCAAGAGCCGGGAGAGACCCGGCCCGCATCACGGCGATCGCCACGGCCTGGGGCTTCAACCATCTCGGCCGCTTCTCGGCCTACTACCGAGAATTTTTCGGTGAACTCCCTTCGGTGGGACGCGCCGAGTTACTAGACGGAGAGAGGACTATTTCGGAAACAAAAACTGGCATTGCAGGCGGAACGACCAATCGGCGCCGAATTCCGGTGACGCCGCATTAACGAACGCCTGAGCGGACAGATTCACAGGGAGCTTGCCAAGGTGAATGATCTTTCCAACGCCGCCGCCGAGGGGAACGGTCCAGACGTCCCGCGACGAATCAGCCGCCCAGTTGGCGGTGAGAATCGGGGAAGTCGTGAGATACCAGCCGCCTTTGAAATTGTAGTTAAAGAAGGGCTGGAGCGTCATAGCGTTCACGTTCTTGTCCCCCCAGCCTCCGACGGACCAGATGTTGTTCACAAGGGCTCCGGCCACGATGCTTTTGCCCATGTAGAGACCGACGAGTGAGGGACCGATTCCCCACTGACCGCTGCCAAGTTCCGAACTGCTGGCTGTCGGGAAAAGAAACGCCGGTCCGACGCCCCAGATGAATTTGCCGGGTTTGCCGGGCGAGAGGAACGCTGTGAATGTCGTGTCGCCGATTCCCGCAACGTGGTTCTCGCGGGCGGTTGGCCAGCTTTCCACAGGCAGGATCGTGCGGGTGATGATGTTCCACTCCTCGTTGATCGAAAACGGAATCACCGGCTGGATGTTCAACGTGCTCTGGTAGGTCTTTGTCGGTCCGGCACCGAATCCCATATTCCATTGCAGAGGAAAACTGATGAGATTGCCGACCGGGTTCTGGGCGAGCTTGGCGAGCTCCTCGGTTTTGTCCGTTTCTGCGGGCGTCGCGTCGACCGGAGCGGCGAGGCTTTTTGTGCTGGCCGTCCCTCCGAGTGCTACCGAGGTAACAAGAACGAGGATGGGAAGAACAGCAAGAAGGGCAGCGCGAAAGGGGATGTTTGTCATTGGTGTTTCAAGTTTGGGACGAGTGATCTCTGAATTCGTCGTTCGTGGTCGGTCAGGTTCAAACGATTGCTGACGTGGAGTCGGATCAGGGCTGCCTTACCTTGCCGATGCGAGGGGTTTTGACCGGCGCGGCAACGCCGTAAATGACGGTGAATCCCGAACCGCCGCCCCAAGTCGAGGTGGGCCGGGAAGGATCAGGGGATGCCGCAGCTTCGAGGCTGTTCCAGTTATTCGCGCACCAGACGTTGCCGGCGGGGTCGATGGACACATCGGTGATCATCTGGATGCTGCCGCTCTGGAAGACATGAATGACATCGCCGGTCTTGGTGCCGGCGGGATGTCCCTTGGCGTCGTCGCCCGCCAGAAGGGTCACGGAACGGCCCCACATGTTGCCGACCCAGACGTCGTCGTTGCCGTCGATGTTCAGACCCCACGGAATATTGATGGCCTCTCCGGTAAAGCCCTGAGGCGCCGGCTGCGTGCCATCGGGGCGGATCATGTTGACCGCGCCGGTGGGGCGTTTCGGCGGACCCATGACGTATTTGAACATGTGATCAGTGATGAGTTTGAACTGCTCCATGATGGAGATGCCGACGGGAAGTTTCGGCTGGGGCGTTTTCAGGTCCATGTTGCTCGCGACCCAGACGTTGTTCTTGGAATCGAGAGCCAGGGCGCGGACACCGATGCCTGCTCGGAAGTTTTCCACTTTCGTCGGGTCGTTGGCCGGAAAGCGGGTCACCGTATCGCCCGAGGAGTTGGCGACCCAGACGCGGTTATCGTCGTCGATGACTACGTCGAATGGGGAACGCAGACCCGCGACTTTGACGATCCGGCCAGCCTTGAGATCTCCGCCGGGGAAGTGGAGAAGCTGGTTGTTCGAACCGTCGGCAATCCAGACGTCGCCGTTGTTGGCGATCCCGACGCCCATCAGGCCGAGCAGCTTCTCTTTGAAGGGGACATCGCTCTCCTTGGCCGCCGGCGTGCCATCGAAATTCAGCACGAGAATTTTTCCGTTGAAGCTGGTGATCCACACTTTGTCGTTCGCGACGGCCGTGCCCCAGCCCACTCCGTCGATGCCCATGCCTCGGAATCCGAAGATAGCAGGCGAAAGCGCGGTGCCGTCCGGGGCGTATTTGCCCACCCCGCCGCCCGTGCTTTTGTTCACGCCGGACTGCGAGCCGGGCATCCAGTTCATCCCCGACCAGAGGTTGCCCTCGGCGGCGAACATGACGCGGCCGTTGGCGGCACAGCCGCCGCCGGCGCCGCAGCGCGCGAGGCC
>CAZSMN010000363.1:0-3680 GCA_964607615.1 uncultured Chthoniobacterales bacterium
GTCCGTCGTGTTCTTGGTGTTGACCTGGAACACCTCCGTTGTGAGCCACTGTCCCATTAGAATTCCTCCCAAGTGGTTTCAGTCCGCGTATCGTCGGTTCCGCCCGATTGCTGACTCTG
Organism: uncultured Chthoniobacterales bacterium; assembly: GCA_964607615.1. GTDB lineage: Bacteria > Verrucomicrobiota > Verrucomicrobiia > Chthoniobacterales > Terrimicrobiaceae > CAZSMN01. The sequence goes on from CAZSMN010000363.1 coordinate 120, forward strand.
GTTCACATTCCGTGCCGTCGTGGTGGTATCAACTGTGGCCGATTCGGTTGTAACTACGACATGGGCTGCCTCAGTGGTCTGCTTGCTGGGGTTGGCGACCGTCGTTGTCCGGGCGCCGTTGCTGGTAACATCGACTGCCGCCGCCTCGGTCGTGACGATATTGTGTGCCGCCTCGGTGGTCGTTTTGCTTGGTTCCGCGGTAGAAGTTACCTGAGTCACGGACCCGGCCGCTTGGACAACCTCGACCGCGATATCAACCTTAGTAGGCAATTACACGGTGAGTCCCTGCGCCTGCAACTCTTCGCATGCCGTTCGTATTTTGAGAAGACTCTCCTTCACAAACGCTTTGAGGTTGGATTGCAGGATTCTCATGGTCTTAGAAGCCTACGGGGCGCATGCACCGGTGCCATCCGGGGTTGAGGGTTGGGGGCAGGAGCGAAAGTTTTTGGCGGGCCTCGTCTGCACGGTTGAGCACGGCCGACTTGGTCGCTTTCTCGCGCCAGAGTCCGCTTGCCGTCAGTGCTCCCTCACACATCGGCAGGAGGATCGAGGCGGCGTATTTCTCCGCAACCGGCACCTCTGTCGCGTCGATGAGATCGGGAAGGATGATTGTCCTGGCCCCCGAAAGAACCGCATCGAACGCCAGAAGGTAATCGGTATCCGGATACGGCCACACGCGCATGAGGCTGGCCGTCTGGCCGCCCTGGTTGATTCCGATGGGCTCAATCCAGTAGGTATCAGGACGCGAAGCCGACCCGTTACTGCGAGGCCGCATCGCAGACGGCATAAGTTCAACGGGCTCTTTCACCCGGAATCCGCGGATGGTCACGGCGCCGGCCAGGCGTTCGATGGTCCCGTTGAGCGCAATCGCGTCGTGGAAGATGGTGGCGTTCTGGGTGAGATCATCCCCCAGCCAGTCGTCGAGCACGGCAACGCCGGAGGCAATGCGCGTGTCCAGCGCATACCCATCGATGCGGACGCTGCACCCGATCTGACGTGTCGGGAAGGTCGGGGAGACAACGGCCGCGCTGTATCTCTCCGCAAACTCAATGGAAACCGTCTCCGGCGCCCGCAGGGTGACAGAGATTGAGGTTGTCCGGTAGATGGGGGCCGCGAGTTGGTAGAAGTCCGAAAGCCCCGTATTGATCGCCGAGAGGATGTCGAGCACGGCATCGTCCGAGAGATTCGCGGAGTCTTCGACCGCCAGATTGCGGGCCAGTAGTTGCGCGAGGGCGACCGTGTTCATTGCGTCGGCTGGGCCTCCTGTTGACTGGTTTTCTCAGCGGATCCGGCTCCCCGCGGTTGCACGCTCGGGTTGGCGAGTCCCAGCATTTTCAAGGCGGCGATGTAATCGGCCTGGATGCGCGGGAACCGCTCTTTGTTCCGGTCAAAATAGGGATGAGACGTCGCGTTCATCCTCACGATCGGGAGGAGAATGCTTTCGTGGTATTTGTGCGGTACCGGCGGGATGAGCGGCGGATCCTCGCAAAGATCCTCCAGCGTGTAGGTCGGGGGCTGTTTGATGACTGGCACCGTCATCGTGTCCACTGCGGCCGGCGCCGGCACGATGCGCACCTTGATCGAGACAGGGTCGTCTCCACTGGCCGCCTTCTGGGAATCCACGTAGTAGGCCAAGGGCGTCCCGTTGGCCACCGTGCGACCGGTCTGCCCCAGGAAGAGCGGTCCGAAGGCATCGAACCGGCTGCGCTCGGTGATCTCCATGAGCGTGCGCTGGCCGATGCGCGGGCTTTTGAGGACCGTCTGCACGTCTTCGTCTAAGTCGTAGGCGCCGACGCCGATAGCGAGCGTCACGGACTCGTCCTCCGAGAGATAGTATTTCTCGCCGGCCGCCTGCATCGTCTGCAAGGCGGCCGCGATGTAGCCCAGGACCGACTGCCGTACCGGAACGGGCGAATGGTACGCGTTCTCGATCCCGAGATCGAAAAGAGCGGCATCGAAGATGTTCCGGAGCGTGAGCATTGGTTATTCGGGGGCGACTTCCTGCGCGGTGGTTTGCGTCTCGAATTCGAGCCCAAAGCGGTGAGTGGTTACCCCTGACGTGTTATCGACAACCGACGTCTTGGTGATCCGCATGCGCGTTGGCCGGTCGGCGGCCGGCGTTGCGAGCCACTGCGCATAAAGGGCTTCGCAAACGGCAAAAAGCACCTTGCGAATATCGCCTGTGGTGGCGTCTGCCTCGGCAGCGGTCATTTCGGCAAAGGTTGCGATGGGAACGGTGATGTTGGTTCCGTCCTCGCTCCAGTTGGCGAGCCATGTGCTGGGTTTAGGGTCGAATGGCATAGTATGTTACGCGAAGGGTGTTTCGTTTTTGCGGCGGAGTCGGCGAGTCGGGGCCGGGACCGGAGCGGGCGCCGGCGCTTCGTCCACCGGTGCAGTGGGAGTTTCCACTGGGGCGACAACTTCGGCTGCCACCTCGGCGACTGGGTTCTCAGGAAGTGGCGCGGGCGAGGGAGTCTCCTCCGGCGCTTCTGGCGCGGGTTCCTCGGTAGCGACGGGAACTGCCGTTACTTCGACCGCTTCGCAGATTTGGAGAAGCAACTGCGGGTTGCCATTCCGCTGCAAGAATTCGCTGGCCTCGTTGGTGAGCGCTGCCAGGCGGGCAATGTCGTCGGTAATCTCGCGCTTCCAAACGTAGCGGCCGCCCTGCTCGCTCGAGCGAAGAAACTTGCCAATCGCCGGCTTCGGGAACCGGCTTTTCAGATTGAGTGCTACAAAGAATTTCATGGGATTTGGGAAAATGATGGGGTGAGAGAAGGCCCTCAGTGGGGAGAGGTGTTCCGGACGGGATTAGGGAGTCCTGCTCCCGCCCGGAACTGATCTCTCCCCCCAGAGAGATTGAGGTTGCTACTTAGGCGCCCGTGTCAGGGACAGGGATGCCCGCATACGGGATCGCGTGAACGAGCACGAACACGCCCGGCACGCGGCCGAGGCGGTCTTTGCGCGGCGCCTGGCCAACGACGGTCGTGATGAACCGGTCGGTGACGAAGTCGCCGTTGTGCGTCTCCTGCGAGCGCTTGTTGCGGAACATGCCGTAACCACGGCGGAGCGCACGGCGGCCCAGCATGAGCGAGCGTCCGAAGACGGTACCCAGTCGGTTAGCCGGGAACACAAGGGCACCCTCCGGATGCACGTCCGTGTTCAACGCGGCGTTCCAAGTCACACCGCCGACCGTCGTGTTGCGGATGCCGCTGGCAGCCGAGCCCAAGCGGGCCGTGATGGTGATCTTGTTGCCGTTGTTCCCCGTCGTGTAGGCGTAGAAGCCCCACTTGTTGGGATCGGTCGGCGCGTTCGGCGGGTTCACGATCACCAGATAGCGCGTGGCGCCACCGGGCGAGAACGTGTCGTTGTAGCTGAACCGGTAGGCGTGCCCAGGGAAGTGCTTGAAATAAAGCTTCTTCGTCTTGGACGCGCTGGTCGGGTTGCCGCCACCGGTGATGTCGATCTCCGTCGTTCCTGCCGTGATCGCATTGCCGAGGATCGCCTTGGGGTTGAGCGGGGATCCGATGGCGCCTTCGCCGTCGTGGTCGATGGGCGTGAACT
>CAZSMN010000364.1:0-3679 GCA_964607615.1 uncultured Chthoniobacterales bacterium
GTATCCTCAGGAGAACAGCCAACTTATGCAAAGCACTTGGCTGACAGGAGACTAGCGGAAGGCGATTTCGGCAGCGTTCGCCAACGCCTTGCCAAGCAATTCCTCGCCGACGCCGCAACGTTCTCCGGCAACGGCGAGCTCGTGGTCGAACGTGATCGCGCTGATGCCGGGATCGTCCGTATTGATCGTTGCGAGCAGACCGGCCTCAAGAAACGCGCGCAGCGGGTGCTCGCTGTAGCTACGGACCGTGCTGGTTTGCACGTTGCTCGTCGGGCAGCACTCAAGGCCGATCCGGCGCTCGGCGAGCTCATCCATGAGGGCCGGGTCCTCGATGGCGCGCACGCCATGGCCGATCCGTTTTGCACCCAGCAGATCGATCGCTTCGCGGATGCTCCACGGCCCGGCGGCTTCGCCGGCGTGAATCGTGATGCCGAGACCCGCATCGCGGGCGCGCTCGAAGTGCTCGACAAAAAGCGAGGCGGGATAACCCGCCTCATCGCCGGCGAGATCGACCGCGACAAGCCGGTCCCGGATTTCCATGAGCGCGTCCAGTTCCCGCCAGCAGGTGGCCGGACCGAATGTGCGGCTCAGGATGCCGATAAGCGAAGCTTTTACGCCGAAGGCTGCCACACCGGCTTCGACACCGTCGGCAACCGCTGAGGCCACCTCGGCGGCGTCGAGTCCGTGCGCCTGGGCCATGAACCATGGGCTGAACCGCAGTTCCACAGCGTCCAAACGTTCGTTGAGCGCATCTTCGACGTTCTCAAAAGCCACGCGCCAGCAATCGTCCGGTGTCTTGAGAACCCCGACGGACCAGCGGAATTTTTCCAGAAATTCCAGAAGTCCCGGCTGCGGGGTGGTCACCGTTACGAAGGGGCGGAGGTCTTCATCGGTCTCAGCTGGGAGCACGATGCCATTTTTGTCCGCGAGTTCCAGAATCGTCCCGAGGCGGATGTTGCCGTCGAGATGCCGGTGAAGGTCGATGCGCGGAAGGCCGCTCATGCCGGTGAGCCCGTGCCCATGGCCTTCTCGATGAGCCGTGTTGCAAGGGACTGGGTCGCTTCGTCGAGTTCGCTGAGCGATTTCTTGAGCCGGGAAGTCGAATGGGCTTCGAGGGCCGAGATCACCGCGGCGCGGGCGGCCTCGATGCGCGCCCGCTCGGCTTCCGGCAGGCCGGCACCGACCTGGTCGAGAGCGGTCTGGACGGCGGGGAGCATCTCATCGGCCTTCAGCTTCGCTTCGGTGAAGATGCGCTCGTCCATGTCTTCGAACGCATGCTCAAGCGAATCACCGAGCATTTTTTCGACCGCCTCGTCGGAGACTTCCACCGCGCTCTGGATATCCACCACCGTGTCCTGACCTGTGGCGGTGTCCCGGGCGAGAACGCGGAGGATGCCATTGGCATCGATTTCGAATTGCACGCCGACGCGCGCCCGGCCTTTCGGCACCGGAGGAAACGCGATCTCAAACTCCCCGAGACGCCAGTTGTCCTTTGCCAGCTCGCGCTCGCCTTGAAGCACGGTGATGCGCATGCCGGACTGGTCGGTGACGGCGTTGGTAAACATCTCGCCGGCCTTGCAGGGAATCGTGGTGTTGCGCGGGATGAGCACATTCATCAGGCCGCCGAAGGTTTCGATTCCGAGCGAGAGGGGTGTCACGTCGAGGAGCGTCATGTTCTGGAGCGAGCCCTCGAGAATGCCGGCCTGAATGGTGGCCCCGATGGCCACGGCTTCGTCGGGATGCTGGCTGCAATCAGGGACACGTCCGAAAATTTCTTCCACGAGCGCGCGGACGAGCGGCATGCGGGTGGCACCGCCGACGAGGATCACCGCGTCGAGGTCGGACGCCTCCAACTTCGCATCGGCCAGCGAGCGGATGCAATGGCGGCGCGTGCGCTCGACGATCGGCCGGCAGATGCGCTCGAGGTCCGTGCGGCGATAGGTTTGCCCGCCGATCGTGATCTCGATTTCACCGGCCAGAGCGCGCTTGATTTGCTCCGCAGCGGGGATGGCGATCTGCCATTCCTCCGCGAGGGCGGCATCGAGGTCGTCGCCGCCGAGCTTCGTGTCACCATTGGTGGAAAGAACTTCAAAGACACCGGCGTTCAGCTCCAGCACGGAGACATCGAACGTGCCCCCGCCGAGATCATAGACGGCCACCCGCGCTTTCTCGCCAAGACGGTCGAGACCGTAGGCCAGCGCCGCGGCCGTGGGCTCACTCAGGATCCGCTCGACCGTGAAGCCCGCGAGCTCGCCGGCCTTCTTCGTGGCCGCCCGTTGCCCGTCGTTGAAATAGGCGGGCACGGTGATCACGGCCCTTTCGACCGGATGCCCGAGAGTGGCTTCCGCATCGGCTTTCAGCTTCTTGAGAATGACCGCCGAGATTTCCTCTGGAAGCCACTGACGGCCACGGAATGGGAGGCGGAAAGCGGATTCCGAGCCCGTCCGTCCCGCCCGTGCGCCCATCCATCGCTTGATGGAGGTCACAACGTTGTCGGGATCGTTTTTCCGCTGTTCGATGGCTTCGCGGCCGGCCACCGGTTCGCCGCTTTCGGGAAACCAGACAGCAGAGGGTGTGAGTCGATGTCCGTCGGCGCCGGCAAGAAGGACCGGGAACCCGGAATCCATCGTGCCGATGAGCGAATGCGTGGTGCCGAGATCGATGCCTGCAATCATGCCTCGAGCCGGAGCCTCACGACGGAAGCTGTTTGAGAAGGAGGATGACGAGCGAGGCGAAGATCAGGCACAGAACGAGAAATTTGATGCGGGCGTTCTGCAGCTCGCGGGCCGGAGTGCGGCGCGGCTTGGTCGAGGTGCGCCCGCTGCGCAGGCTTCGGCCGCCTGCCAGCGAGATCGCCGGTGCGGAGGCTTCGGCGCGGAGCTTGGCGAGTTTCTTTTCCCGGGCTTTGCGCTCTTCGAGCTTCGCCGGAATCATCTTCAGCGTGCGCTGGAGTTCTTCCTCGCGGCGGCGGAGTTCCTCCTGCTGCTTGGCGAGGCGGCGCTCTTCGGCGGTCAGCTTGCTGGGTCGCGAGGGCTGGGGACGAGGCATGGGAGCTTCAAAGGTCAGCGGGCGGCGGACGCGATGGCCCAAACCCAAACCAGGAGACCGAGAAGACCGAGCACCTGCAGCGGAAGCGTGAAGGCAAAGCCGCTCCGCAGCCAGTAGAAGAAGCCGCGGTCTTCATATTCCGAGTAATCTCCCTCAACAGGCGGGAGTTGTTCGGCATCCGACGGCGCGTCCACGGCGATCTTGGCCTGGGCTTTGATGTATTCGGCGCGGGCGTCCTCGACCATGCTGATGGCTTTGCTCAGCTCGCGCGGGAGGTCTCCGGTTCCCCAGGCTCGGGCGTTGATTCCCTCCAGCACGCGGTAGTGCTGGGTGAAGGAATTGTGAATGGCGTGAAGCTGCTCAAGCCGGGTCTGCGTGGACTCGGTCTCGCGATGGACGACGACGAGGGCGCGCGTTATCTTGTCGAGCATGTCCGAGCGACCGGTGTCGAGCTCGTCCTGGCGGCGCTTCAGCTCTTCGAGTCGGAGCTTCTCCCGCTCGATCTCCTCCTGCTTCTGCTTGAGGCTCTCCAGCTCGGCCCGGACTTGCTGGACCTTGTCGCCCAGTTCCTCCGGAGAGTCGGAGTCCAGGTCGAGGAGGGAATCGGGATCTTTGCTGTAGTCGGACGCCA
>CAZSMN010000365.1:0-3679 GCA_964607615.1 uncultured Chthoniobacterales bacterium
GATCCAACGGAATGCCGCCGAACAGGATCTTCATGTCGAGGATCGAGTCGATCGCCACGCCGGCCTTGCCGACATCACCGATCACGCGCGGGTGGTCGGAATCGTAGCCGCGGTGCGTGGCCAGATCGAACGCCACCGAGAGACCCTGCTGGCCGGCAGCGATGTTGCGCTTGTAGAAGGCATTGGATTCCTCGGCGGTCGAGAAGCCCGCATACTGGCGAACGGTCCACGGGCGCTGGACATACATCGTGGCGTAAGGTCCGCGGAGGAACGGAGCCACGCCGGCCGTGTAGTCGAGGTGCTTGCAATCCGCGAGATCGGCGGGGCCGTAGGCGGGCTTGACGTCGATACCCTCGTTGGTCGTCCATTTCATGGCCGAGGGGGCGCGTCCGGTCTCGGCTTGAAACGCTCCCTGCCAGGCATCGGCCGAGGCGGCGGGTGCGGAGTCGAACGCGAGGTTTGTGAAATCAGGATTCTTCATGGTCGGAAAAGGCAGGCGTTAGAGGAGTCCGAGCTCGGTGTGGAGCGTCTTCAAAAACGCAAGGCAATCGGTTTTGATGTGGATGAATTCGTCGACGCCCGACGCCTTGTGCGCGTCGATCTGATCGGCCGGATACCCGGCAAGAATCACCTTCACACCGGGAAGCTTCTCTTTGAGGGCCGGGACAAAAGCCGGAACGATCTCGGGATAGGTATCGTCGGTGGAACAGACAACAACCACCGGTGCGGCGGCTGCCACGGCCTGTTCGAGGGCCTCGTCGACGGACTTCGCTCCTGCCGTATTCTGCTTCGAAACATAACCGCCGGCAGCAAAAAACCCGGCTGCGAAGTCCGCGCGGGCCTTCGATTGTTTCGGGGGTCCGAACTTTGCCAGCCAGACCTTGGGCGGAGCTTTCCGTGCGGCGGCGCGGAGCGCCTCGTAGCCCGCAGCGGCGCGGATGATCGGCACGCGGGTGATTTCTTTCACGGCCGCCCCGCTACGCGGGAGGGCTTTCGTGACTTCTCCGAGAGTCGCACCGGCGGAGAATGCGGCTGCAACCGCTTCGACGGTGGGCTCGACGGAGGCAAGACCTTTGCGGAGCGAGGAGATCCGCGCACCGCGTTCCGCCTGCATCTTCACGGGGTCAAACTCCCCATGTTCGAGCGGGGTCTCGGCAACGTTCGGGAACAGGTTTACGCCGATGAGTCCTTCGCGGCGCTTGGCAACGGCGTCGGTGCGACCGGCGGCCGTCTTGGCAACGGTCTGCTGAGGGAACCCGGCTTCGAGAGCGGCGGCCATGCCACCGAGCTTCTCGACTTCCTGGAACAGCGCCCACGCCTTGCTGGCGATTTCGGTTGTGAGGGACTCGACGAACCATGAGCCTCCGGCGGCATCGGCGACCTCGGCGAGATTGCACTCCTCGGCAAGAATGACATGGACGTTGCGCGCGATGCGGCGCGAGAACTCGTCGGGCTGGCGGGCCGGCTCGTCAAAGGCCGGAACATGCATGCTGTCGACGCCACCGACGGCGGCTGAGAACGCCTCGGAGGTGGCGCGGAGCATGTTCGTGTGCGGATCGAGCACCGACTTGTTGAAGAGACCGGAGCGGGCGTGGATGAAGAGCGGCGTCGGCTTCGCACCGAAGGCTTCCACCATTTTCGCCCAGAGGAGACGGGCCGCCCGGAACTTTGCGATCTGCAGGAAGAAATTCTGGCCGATCGAGAGGACCATCAAACTCTGCTTCGCCGCCGTATCTGCATCGATGCCCGCGGCACCCAGTGCCCGGAAGTAGGCGGCGCCTGTGGCGAGACCGAAGGCGAGTTCCTCGACAGCATTGCCACCGGCATCGGCCCAGAGGTTGGCCTGCACGCTGACCGTGCGGATGCCCTTCGGTGCCGCCCATAGGGTGAGGGCAGCGAGCTCGCTGTAGGCGGCCTCGAGCGGAAGCGGAAGAACACCGTCGCGGGCCCATTCGGTCAGGGGATCGGCAAGAATCGCACCCGCGAAAGCGCGCTCGTCAGCGATCGAAGCGAGGAGCGCGGCTATCGGAAGTCCGTTCGCACCGGCCTGGACGAAAACCGGGCAGGCGATAAGATCGACGCCGGCGAATGCTTTGGCAGCATCCTCCTTAGTCGCAAATGTCAGTCCGCAAAGTCCGACATCGCCCACTTTCGCAGCGTCGGGATCGATTCCGTTCCGAGTGGCGGTGTCGAGGAGGACAAAGACCGCATTCTGTCCGCGCATGAGATCGCTCTTCAGCGCCTCGTTGAATTTCGTGGGACAGCCGTAGGGAATCTCCTGCGCGACAAGCCACGGTTCGCTCTTGTATCCGGACGCCTTGGTGCCACGCACGAAGGGAGCGAGGCCGGGCCAGGACTCGGGGAGATTCAGCGCCGCGAGGTCTTCCTTGCGGTAGATCGGCTGGAGCGCAATGCCTTCCGGAGTGCGGGTGATCAGCTTTTTGTCGAACGGTGCGCCTTTGAGGGATTCCTCAGCGGCTTTGCGCCATTCCTCGTACGTTGCGGCGGCGAATTCTTCGAGCGAGAGACTCATGTGCTTTTAGTAGATGGGAAATGCGGATTGGGGAATCCCGAATCGGTTCAGGAAAGCTCCTCGACGAGAGCGTCACTGCTCTTGCCATTGACCGTGATGCGCAGGCGCTGATGGCGGCCGGTCGGCGCCGGTGCGGAGGCATCGGCAGGCTTCGGCGGAGCCGGCTGCACGTAGGAATCGGGCTGCTTGATGAGCTTCTCGTATTCCATCGGGAACATCGCGAAAAGCACAACCGCCTCGTCCGTCGTGGGAAGTCCCTTGTCGGCAAGCTGCTTGCGGAACTCCTCGACCTGGGGCTTGAGGCCGTCGGCCGGACGTGCGGTGAGCGGCGACTTGCCGGTGTTCTTCTCGGCGAGCGCGCGCACTTCCGGATCCACCGTTCCGGGCGTCTTGCCATAGAAGCCGAGAGCGATGTCCATCGCAGCGGGCGAGAAGTTTTTCCAGCGGCCGAACTTCACATTCAGCATCGCCTGCGTGCCGACGATCTGGGAGATCGGGGTAACGAGCGGCGCCCAGCCAAGGGCTTCGCGCACGACCGGAATTTCGGCGAGCACCTCGTCGATGCGATCCGCCATTTTGAGATCCTTGAGCTGCACGCGGAAGTTCGAGAGCATGCCGCCGGGGACCTGGTAGACGAGCGTGTCGCTGTCGACCACTTCGTTGGCATGGGCTGTGAAGGCTCCGAGTTCCTTGTAAACACCGGTGAAATAATCGCGAAGCTCGGCGAGCTTCTTGCGGTCGATGTCCGGCTGGCGGGGATTGTTGTCGAGCAGGGCCAGCATGCGAAGCGTGTCCGGCTGCGAGGTGCCATTGGCGAACGGCGAAATCGACGTCTCGACGGCAAGAGCTCCGGCATCAACCGCCGCAAGATAGGAAGCCGCCGCAAGGCCGGCCGTGTCATGACTGTGAAGTGTGACCGGGAGACCGGTCGTCTTGATGATCTCGGTGACCAGCTCGCCCGCGACACGCGGGGTGATGACGCCCGACATGTCCTTGATGCCGATCTGCGTGCAGCCAAGATCCTTCAGCTCGGCTGCAAACTGGACGAAGGCCTTGACGGTGTGAACCGGGCTGGTCGTGTAGCAGATCTCGCCGCGTGCGGTTTTGCCCGCCTTCTTCACCGCAGCGATGGCCGGGGCGAGGTTG
>CAZSMN010000366.1:0-3645 GCA_964607615.1 uncultured Chthoniobacterales bacterium
CGAGGACTTCGTCGGCGCGGTATCCGGTGTCGCGCTCGAAGGCCGGGTTCACATACTCCAACTTCGCATCGGGATCGGTGACGAGGATCGCGACCGGTGCCGCCTCCATGATCCGGTGTAGAATGGAATATTCCTGATCGGCCGGCAGGTTTTGCAGGAATTTTACAGGGCGGTTCATGGGGGAAACCTTCCTCTCGTTACGATGCTAGGACGGTCGACTGCGAATGCACTATTAAAATAGGCCCTCCGGTCGGGGGTTGGCGGGGAAGATTCGCTTTCGCGGAAGCTGGGATTTGCTAACGTTCTCGCGCCATGAAAAAGCGCACCCTCCGGATCGGTCTCATTGGTTACAACTTTATGGGCAAAGCCCATTCGAACGCATGGCGGCAGGCGCCGAGGTTTTTTGATCTGCCAGCGGAGGTCGAACTGCACACGGTCTGCGGGAGATCGGCGGCCGGGGTGGAGAAGGCGGCGGCGCAGCTCGGGTGGAGCCATACCTCCACCGACTGGCGCGAGGTGGTTTCGAATCCTGACATCGACGTGGTCGACATCTGCACGCCGAACGACAGCCACCACGAGATCGCCATCGAGGCTGCGCGGCAGGGGAAGGCCATCCTGTGCGAGAAGCCACTCGCGATGGATGTGAAGCAGTGCGAAGAGATGGTCGCCGCGGTGAAGAAGGCGAAGGTCGTCAACATGGTCTGCCACAACTACCGGCGCATCCCGGCCATCGCTCTCGCCAAGCGTATGATCGAGCGGGGTGACCTCGGCGACCGCATCTACCACTACCGCGCCCGGTATGCGCAGGATTGGATTGCCGACCCGTCGTTCCCGCTCGTCTGGCGCCTTCAGGCCAAGATCGCCGGGAGCGGAACGCACGGGGACATCGATGCCCATATTATCGATCTCGGACGTTACCTCGTGGGCGAGATCCGCGAGCTGTGCGGGCTTATGGAGACGTTTATCAAAGAGCGTCCGCTCCTCGCCGAGACCGGCGCCGGACTCGGGGCCAAGGCGGGAAAAAAGATGGGCAAGGTCACCGTGGATGACGCGGTGAGCTGGATCGGACGCTTCTCGAACGGAGCGATCGCCAACCTCGAAGCCACCCGTTTTGCCCAGGGCCGCAAGAACCACATCACCCTCGAAATCAACGGCAGCAAGGGATCGCTCGTCTTTGACTTCGAGGATATGAACCGGCTGAAGTTTTTCTCCGTGGATGGCCCTGAAGACACGCGCGGCTTCCGCGACATCCTTGTCACCGAGGGCACGCAACCCTACGCCGGAGCGTGGTGGCCGCCCGGGCACATTATCGGCTACGAGCACACGTTCGTGAACACGTTTGCGGACTTTGTTCAAGCCGTCGTCGCCGGCAAAAGCGTGCAGCCGACCTTTGCCGATGGTCTCGCGAACGAAAAAGTCCTCGCGGCTGTCGAGAAAAGCGCCCGGGAAAAGGCCTGGGTGAAGGTCTAGCGCCGGGGGCTGCCAACGCCATTCACGAGCCTGCCTTCACGCGATTGCGGGTTCTCGTCGTCGAGGATGATCCGGGAATCTCCGACGTGCTGGAGTTTTCGTTGAAGGAGTCCGGGTTTGAGGTCGTCCTTGCGCGGACCGCCCGCGAGGCCTTGGCATCATTCGATGGGGCCGGGTTTGTCGTACTCGATGTCGGACTGCCGGATGCCGATGGCTTCGAGGTCTGCCGCGCCATCCGGCGGACGTCATCGGTTCCTATCCTGTTTTTAACCGCCCGGACCGAAGAGATCGACCGCGTGGTCGGGCTGGAGCTCGGAGCGGACGATTACCTTGCCAAGCCCTTCAGCACGCGGGAGCTCGTGGCCCGGATCAAGGCGATCCTGCGACGGACCGAGCCGCCGTCTGCTCCGACCGCGCTGGTGATCGATCGGGAGCGGTTTCTGGTGCATTTTCACAATCAGGAGATTCCCCTCTCGCGCACCGAGTTCGAGCTGCTGGGCGTGCTGGCCTCCCAGCCCGGGCGTGTTTTTACGCGTGCGCAGATCCTTGATCAGGCATGGCCGGATGGCGGGTGTGTGACCGACCGGACGGTCGATGTTCATATCAAAAGCCTGAGGAAGAAGCTCCCCGATCCGGAGTGTGTTGAAACCGTGCGTGGTGTTGGCTACCGGTATCGGGAAAAATGAAGCGCCCGTCCGGCCATCGGGTTGCCACGCGGATCTCGCGGCTGATCTCAGCCATTGCGCCGCCCCTCCACAGTCTGCACTGGAAAATTTTCTCGCTGTGCCTCGTGGCGATCTTTGTTCCGGGAATCTATCTCGCATGGAAGGTTGGCCAGAGCATCGAGGGCAGCCATTTGCGATCCACGGAGGAAGGGATGATCGATACCGCCCTCATGGTCGCCGAACACATGGGTGAGGGCGGCCCTGGAACGCTTGCCGTCACCAGAGAAATCCGGCAACGGGTGTTCCGCGATGTGGATCCCAATCTCCGCATTGTCCTCTACGGTGCCGACGGACGGGTGGTCTCCGACTCGGACGGCGAGTGGTCGCCGGGGGAAGACCATTCGTCGCAAAAGGATCTCCGCGAAGCGATGAGCGGCCGCTACGGCGCGCGGTGGACGCGGGATCCCTACCGCCGCGTGGTGATCCTTCACAGCGCGGTTCCGGTGGTGCGAAACGGTCAGGTCACGGGAATCGTCCGCGTCATCAAAACCACGGCAGAGGTCCGCCGCTCGGTGATCCGTTCCTTGCAGGAGCTGGCGGTGCCGGCGCTGATAGCCCTTATGCTTGCTGCAGCCGCCTCGTACGCGCTCTCGACATATCTGACGCGCATCATCGGTGATCTCGCCGGACGCGCGCGCCGGATCGCGGAGGGCCGGCCGGATATAAAGCTCGAGACGTGGTCGAAAAGCGAACTCGGCGACCTTGCGCGCGCGGTGGAGGAAATGCGGCGCAAACTGGAGGGAAAAAACTACGTCGAGGATATGGTCACCACGCTCTCGCACGAGATCAAGACACCCCTCGCGGCGATCCGCGGCGCGGCGGATATCCTGGAGACAACATCCGACACCGCTGCCCGTGAGCGCTTCGCGGCAAACATCCGCCTGGAGGTCGACCGCCTCGCGGCGATCGTGGATCATCTTCTGACGCTCTCCCGCTTCGATACCCAGCCCGTGGAGCGTGGTCTGACGTGCCGGCTGGAAGAAGTTGCAGGCGCTGCGGCGACCGATGGGGCGAGGAGGGCGGAGAGCAGGGGCGTGGCATGGCGGTTCAGTCCGGGAAGCGAGGATGTTCTTCTGCCGATGGCGCCGGACTCTCTGCAGCGGCTGATGGCGGCTTTTATCGATAATGCTTTGGCTTTTACCCCGGCCGGCGGAACGGTTGAGTTCGCGGTGGAAAAGCGCGGATTCCGTGTGAGTGATGAGGGCCCCGGTATTCCCGAGAACTATCTCCCGCGTGTGTTCGACCGGTTTTTCACGACGACCAATCCGCAAACGGGCCGACGCGGCACCGGTCTCGGCCTTGCCGTTGCGAAATCCCTTGCCGACCGGCACGGCGCGCAGATCACGCTGAGGAACCGCACGCCGAACGGGCTGGACGCGGTCGTCACGTTCCGGGTCTGAGATTTCACGGATTCTTCACGGACTCTTCATCAAGAGTTCACGGAGCGCCG
>CAZSMN010000367.1:0-3628 GCA_964607615.1 uncultured Chthoniobacterales bacterium
AAAGCTTTCGACGACCTATCTCATCGAGCGGATCCAGCCGGTCGACATGTTTCCGCAGACCGCCGAAATCGAAGTCGCCGTCTCCTGCCTCAAGCGATAAGAAACCCCTATGCCAACCGGAATGCCCACCCGCCGCTTCGGACGCACCGAGCTTGCCATGCCCGTCTTCACCTGCGGCGGCATGCGCTACCAGCACTCGTGGAAGGATGCGGAATTCTCCACAATCCCCGACGACAACCAACGGAACCTCGAGGCCACCATCCGCAAGGCTCTTGACTCGGGAATCAATCACATTGAGACCGCACGCGGCTACGGCACGTCGGAGGTTCAGCTCGGACAAATCCTGCCCACCCTGCCAAGGGAACGCCTGATCGTGCAGACCAAGGTCGCTCCGGACGAGGACGGTCCGAAGTTCCGCGAGACCTTCGAGACGTCGATGCGCCAGCTCCGCCTCGATCACGTCGATCTCCTCTCACTCCACGGGATCAACAATCGCGAACTCCTTGAAAACAGCCTCAAGCCCGGCGGCCCGCTCGACGTCGCCCGCGAGATCCAGCGCGAGGGGCGTGCGAAATTCATCGGATTCTCGACCCACGGGTCCTGCGAGGTCATTTGCGATGC
The DNA here is from genome assembly GCA_964607615.1 of uncultured Chthoniobacterales bacterium. Taxonomy (GTDB): domain Bacteria; phylum Verrucomicrobiota; class Verrucomicrobiia; order Chthoniobacterales; family Terrimicrobiaceae; genus CAZSMN01. The sequence continues at coordinate 622 of CAZSMN010000367.1, forward strand.
GATCGAGACCGGCGAATTCGATTACGTGAATCTGCACTGGTATTGGGTGAACCGCTCGAACGAGGACGCCCTCGCCGCCGCCACCAAGCACGACATGGGTGTCTTTATCATCAGCCCTAATGACAAGGGTGGAAAACTCTACGAGCCCCCGGAAAAACTCCGCCGACTGTGCGAACCCCTCAGTCCGATGGCCTTCAATAACCTTTTCTGCCTCCGGGATCCGCGCGTCCACACGCTCTCGATCGGCGCCGCCCGGCCGTCGGATTTTGATGAGCACGTTGCGTCCCTTTCGCTCATGGAACGGACGGACGAGCTCCTTCCGCCCATCGAAGCCGGGCTCCGGTCGGCCATGGAAGAGTCCCTCGGGGCGGACTGGGTTGCCGGTTGGGATAAGGGGATTCCGCCATGGGAGTCCCTGCCCGGTGAGATCAATGTTTGGGAGATCCTCCGCCTCTGGAATTACGCCAAGGCCCTCGACATGGTGGATTTCGGAAAAATGCGCTACAACCTCCTCGGGCAGGCAGCGCACTGGTTTCCGGGAAAAAATGCCGCGGAGTTCTCCGATAGCGAACTCGTGGCCGCCCTGCCGGACAGCCCATTCCGCGAACGGATTCCGGGCGTTCTGCGGGAGGCGCATGCGCTTCTCTTCGACAAGCCGGTCGAGCGGCTCAGCAAATCCGAATGACGTTGCTGCGCGATCTGAGACTCGTCGATTTCCGCTGTTTCGAGCGTCTGGAGTTCTCGCCCGGACCGGGCAAGACGTTCCTTGTCGGCCGGAATGCCCAGGGAAAGACGTCCCTGCTCGAGGCAGCCTGCGTGTTGCTGCGCCTGCAATCGCCGCGCACGACAACACTGAACGAAGCCGTCCGCTCAGGATGCCCGGGCTTTGCCGTTGACGGTCATTTCGGAGACGCGCACCTCGCCTGCCAATGGTCGGACGGTGGGCGGAAGGCTTTTCTCGACTCGAAGCCGCAAGGGCGCTCGGACGATTACCTCGCGACTGCGCGCGTGGCGTGGTTTGCAAATACGGATCTCGAACTCGTCCGTGGCGGGGGATCGGTCCGCCGGCGGTATCTCGATTTTCTCGGCCTGCAATGCGTGAGCGGCTACCGCCGCGCCCTGCGCGACTACGAACGCGCGCTCCGCTCGCGGAATGCTCTCCTCAAAGACAACCGTCCGCGACGGGAGATTGCGGCCTTCGATGAACCCCTCGTCACCGCCGGCGAAGAGCTCCGTACCGGAAGGGAGATCCTCTGCTCTGCGCTCCGCCCGCTGGCGCACGCCGCCTGCCGCGAGATCAGCGGCTCGGAGGATGATCTCGACGTTGTCTACAAACCCGGTGCCACAGCCCCCTTGCACGAGGCGCTGGCAGCGTCACGTCCGGACGAGGAACGCCTCCGCCAGACGGTCGTCGGCCCGCATCGCGACGACCTAATCCTCACGCTCCAAGGGATGCCGGCCGCAGCTTATGCCTCCGAGGGACAGCAGCGCAGCATCGCCCTCGCGCTCAAGATGGCCCAGGCGAGGCACCTGACACTTTCCCACGGCCGGCCGCCGCTTTTTCTGCTCGATGACGTTTTTGGCGAGCTCGACCAGACACGCCGCAATCTCCTTCTCGCCTCCCTGCCATATGATGCGCAGGCTCTGATCACGACGACCTTCCTCGATTGGGCGGGTGAGACAGGACAGGACACCATTTTTGAACTCAGCGAACGCCGCCTGACCCGGCGGTCCTCCTGAGTTCTCCCGTCAGATCACCGGATTCGGTGACGCCTTCAAAAGCTCCCGAAGACGCCGCACCGCCGGCGCGGGGATGAACGGCGTCACATCGCCGCCAAGGCGGGCAACCTCTTTGACGATGCGCGAACTGAGATACGTATAATCCTCTTTCGGTGTCAGAAAAACCGTCTCAAGGCGGGCCTCCAGCTTCCGGTTCATCAATGCCATCTGGAATTCGAACTCAAAATCTGAAACCGCCCGAAGGCCGCGGATTACGGCAAAGATGTCGTGCGCCCTCGCGAAATCAACAAGGAGTCCCTCCAGCGGAAGAACCTCCACCGACAGCCCGGGATCAATGCTCTCGCGCAGCATTTCGATGCGCTCGCCGACACTGAAAAGCGGACGTTTGCCCTCCCCCGTCGCGACAGCGACGATGACGTGCTCGAAGAGGTGCGTGGCCCTCACGATCACATCCATGTGACCGAAGGTGACGGGATCAAAAGTTCCGGGGTAGATCGCAGCGACGCGTTTCACGGCGAGAGCCATACCAGCGCCCGCGCGGGACCACAAGCCCTGCGCAGGGGAATCCGGCGAAGCGCCCGAACAGCCTCCTACTCCCACTCGATCGTCGCCGGCGGCTTGCTGGAGACGTCGTAGCAGATGCGGTTCACGCCCTTGACCTCGTTGATGACCCGCGAGGAAATGCGGCCAAGCAGCTCGTAAGGCAGGCGGACCCAATCGGCCGTCATGCCGTCGTGGCTCTCCACGATCCGCAGGGCGATCGTGTAATCATAGGTGCGCTCGTCGCCCATCACCCCGACCGACCGGACGGGAAGCAGGACGGCGAACGACTGCCAGACTTTGTAATACCAGCCCGAGGCTTTCATCTCCTCAAGCACAATCAGGTCGGCATCGCGCACGATGCGAAGGCGCTCCGGCGTGATGTCTCCAAGGATACGCACGGCGAGACCGGGACCCGGGAATGGCTGGCGATGAACGATTTCCTTGGAGAGCCCAAGCTCCTCGCCGACGCGGCGAACCTCGTCTTTGAAGAGCTGGCGGAGGGGCTCCACGAGCTCGAACTTCATGCGCTCGGGCAGTCCGCCAACGTTATGGTGGCTCTTGATGAGGGCGGCGGGATTTCCTGAGATCGAGACGCTCTCGATGACGTCCGGGTAAAGCGTGCCCTGCGCGAGGAAGCGATAGCTGCCGGGGGCCTTTTTCGTCAGCTCGCGGGCCGAGGCTTCGAAGACTTTGTTAAACTCGTTGCCGATGATCTTGCGCTTCT
>CAZSMN010000368.1:0-3581 GCA_964607615.1 uncultured Chthoniobacterales bacterium
AAAGGGGCCACGGCTCTCCACACTTCGTTGCTCTTCTCTTACCAGTACACCCTCCGCTGCCTGTATCACTACGCGTTGGTCGCCGGCCTCCGGGCCGCCGGTTACGCCGTAGACTTGCCTCCCTCCGGGAGTCTGGAGTGGGAAATGGCGGGGGTGGATGACGCGATTTTGGAGAGGTTTTCCAAACGGGCGCGGGAAATTGAGTCTGCCGTGGCGTTGGAAAACGACCTGTTTGCCGGTGCGGCGGCCCGTCTGGCGGCCCTGAATTCCCGCCGGCGCCTGCCCAAGCCGCCCCCGTCGCTCACCTTGGCGGAGGCCCGCGACGACTGGCAAAAGGAGCTGGGGGGTGTGCAGTTGCGGCCCGCGGTTCGGGAATCGACGCAGCAGACCAAGCTGGTTTTGCCCGAGTTTCTACCACTTTTCCGGTCTTCGGCGGTTTCAACCCGCTGGCTCCTGCGGGGGAAAATGTTGCAAGCTTGCTTGGGGCAAGCCGTTCCCCTGCAGGATGCGATTGCCCAGATCGACCGCCGGATCGATGCGGCGGTCGCCGCGGGCGAGGTGCTGGAGGACGCCGGGCGGTATTGTTTCCCCCGTGAATTTCGCATCGAACAGGAGATCGCCTCCGTGGTCCGGGCCGGTTTGGGGTGCGGCGTTCCTTGTGTTTCCGGCGCCGACGACAAGGTTCCCCGGGCGGTGAAGCATGCGCTTGCCCGCCCGGATCGTGTTCGGATCGTGGCTCCGGTGCTGTCCAAGTTCTCTTTGGATGACCGGAAGGGGGTGCAGGTGCTCCAGCTGGATGAGTGGAACGGGGAGGCCGTGCTGGCTTTTCTCCGCGAGTTTGCCGACCAGAACCTGCTGGTAACCGTGGCCAAACGGCCACGGTTCGGCGATTTTCTGGGATATATTCGGCGGGTTGCGACGCCGCCGCCGGAGGAATGGCTGGCGGAATTGCCCGTCTTGCATGTCCGCAAGAGGCCCGTGCGGATCGTTGAGGGGCGAATTCCCCATGATGGGAAAGAGATTGCGGACTTGGTCCGGCGGGCTGGGGGATCCATCGCCGTGGTGGTTCCGGACGATTACCCGGAGGATAAACGCCGGGCGGTGAACCGGGAGATTGCTCAGGCGCAGATCCTTGCGCAGAGCTACAGCCTGGACAATTGGGTCTGCGATTTGGAACGGTTGATTCCTTGGTCGGACGTGGATGAATCGTTCGACTGGCGGACAAAGGCCGTGTTCGCGTGGAAAAACAACAAGGTGCTCCGCCATCATTCGAAACGGCACGTTGTCGGATTGGAGAATGGAAAACTGAAGACCAAGGGGAGACGAAAGGGCGATTTGCGATCCGTGGACGACCTGCGCAAGGCCTCGGATTCGCTTGCCATTCTGCAGCCTTACCGTTTTCGCCTCGTTCCCGGATTGCAGTTGGTGGCGCTCCTTAGGTGCCGGACTCGGCCTTGCCGGATCGAAGCCGGTGAACTCGTTCGCGTGCGGCGGCTGCGGGAGGATCAGCGAATCGAATTGGAAGACGGGCGCATTGTGCCGGCGGTTTTTCGAGCCTTTGAGCCCGCAACCGTCGTCCGCGAACTCCATCCGCGAAGTCCAGTTCCGGCGGTGGTGATTCGGGAATTCCAGCCGGAGCCGGGAGTCTGGGGTCTCATGCGAAAAACGCGGTTTGACCGGGGCTTGCTGGTATTTACTCAGAACCGTGCAGAAATGATGAAGTTTCTTGCTACCGAACTCCACAATCGCTGGACGAAACAGCGGCGGGCTTGGATCGAGCGATTTTGCGCCGGCGAAAAGGATTATGGTCCTTTTCCCGGCCGAAAATCCTGGCCCGTCGATCTGACGGAACCTCTGGAGATTCGACCATTCGTTCGACAGGGGAAGACCCTCAGTGAGGAGGAAGAACGGGCCCCAGAGGAGACCATCACTGAGGGGTGCTCTTTGGCGGAACCGGCGGTTCCCGAGGCTGCGGAAGTCTTAGAGGAGTTTGCGGACCAGACCTTGGTCGGCGAGAGTCAGGATAGCTCCCTCCTGTTGGGCGACGATGCGCCAGCACCAAAGCATATTGTCGACCCGGGTGCCGACGATGGGGCGTCGGAAATTCCCGTGTCCGAATTGGCCGTGGCGTTTTCGGGCGAAGATTTGACCGATGCTTTCCGGGATACTGCCGCCTCAACCACAGAGCTAATGCCTGAGGCCGCGGCCGACTTTGTGCAGGGTTTTCACGAGGATTCCGTGGCACTGCTCGTGAACGATCGGGATAGGCGAGGGGAGATCAGTCCTGTGACCGATGGTGGGCAGATCATGGACCAGACGGTCCGGAAGGCGGGGGAAACCTCCAGCCAGGAGGAGCCTGACGACCAAGCCAAAAAAGTGCTTGGTGCGGTGGAGGAGGAGAAAACGAAACTCCGCGATGCGGAAACCGCCCTGGAACCGAAGAAAAAGAAAAAGAGAAAGCCGCCGGGCGGGATTGCGGGCGGCGAGATCTGATAAGTTGCACGCGTGCAACTTTTCGGCGGATGCCGGTCTATCCTGCGTGGTAAGGTTCCCGGCGCTTGAGATTGGCTTTGCGGATAGAGTTACCGCATGGTCGGTTCCGGTGAACCCTTCGGGCGACGCTTCTTTTTCTGCCCCCGTTTCACGGTCTTCTTGAGTCGGGTGACGATGGCCGCGATTAACAGCCGGTCCGCCAGTTCGGGATTACTCCGTCGCAGTTCAGCCCCGACTTCAGCAGCCTTGCCCCGGTCAGGGTGCCTGTCGGCGAGTTTGGCTGTCGTCATGAGGCGTTTGATTATCTGTCGCGACAAAGAGTTCATTGCTGGGTCTGTCGGGTTGGATTCCGGTGCGGGCGCCTCTGATGGCTTGCGGAATTCGAGTTGCTCCACCTGGAGTTCTTTGAATTCTTTGAGTGGACGGATCCCATGGAGTTCGCAGAACCCTTCCAGGGCCGTGCGCAGCTTCTCCAGTCCGCAAGTCGATTGTCCGAAGGCCACGAGATTTCGCCAGAACTGCACCCATTCGTGTCGGGGCAGGTGGCGTTGAATCAAAACCGCGCTGTTTTGGGAAGGAAGCACGTCTGCCATTCCTCCGGCGGCAAGAACCAAGACGACGCGGGCGTGAACCCTGCGGCGGTAAATGGTGGTATCATCGAGGATGTTGCCGATCTGGGACTTGACCCAGCGGTTGAAGTTCGGTTTACCAGCCTTCTTGTGTGATTTTTGATCGAATTCGATCAATAACCGGAATCCCAGTTCCCAGTTGGCCCGTTTGCTGGATTTTCCCAGTGTACAAAGATCAGCCAACAAGGGAGCTTCCGATGTCCGGCCGGAAAGCTCATCCAGATATTGGTGGGCGATCGCGGTGAGATCGATGCCATCCACGAGGACTGGTCCACCGAACTGCGGAAACAACTCCGATTCTGTCAGGGGCAGTTCGTCGAGCTGGCAATCACGGAGGTGCTGAGCGCCAAGGGCCGGGGCTGTCTTTAGGACAGACTTCTCCTGCGGCCCGAGGAGGCCGGCTTCTGCTGGCAGCGGGTTTTCTTTCGAGTGTTCTTCGGTTTTCTTTTCATTTTCCGG
>CAZSMN010000369.1:0-3570 GCA_964607615.1 uncultured Chthoniobacterales bacterium
GATCAATGAGACCAAGACCGGCTACAAGCGCTACGATGCCCTTCTCAAGCAGGGCGAAGAGCATCCGATCGAGAAAACCGGCGAACGCCTCCGCGCGTTGATGCCGTGGATCAAGAAGCGGAACATCAAGGGCACCCAGGCTTCCTACAAGTAAGCCACCCCTTCCTTTAAAACGGCCGCCGCGGGATCTCCTGCGGCGGCCGTTTTCTTTTTCAAGCACCAGCGTCCACGAAACCGATGGAGGGAAGCGCACCGTCGGTTCCCTTGAGAGCCCGCAGGGCCCGCGCGATCCTAGAGGATGGCGCTTTCACCTTGCAGGCGCGCACACCGTGAAAGAGGGAAAGTGGAAACTTAGGACGCGCTTCCCTCCTTGAGGTTTTTCGCGATTCACGCAGGCCTTTCCCTGCGCGAGAGGTCGCCACCTTCAGGCCCGGCCGATCAGGGGACGATCTCCGACCCGATGCCGGCGTTCGTGAAAATCTCAAGTAGCAGGCAGTGCTGGATATGCCCTCCGATGAGATGGATCTTCTGAACGCCATTACCCAGAGCAGCGACGGCGGATTTCACTTTCGGGATCATTCCTCCGGCAATGACCTTGGATTTGATCAGCGACTCCGCTTGGGCGGCCGTTACCGTCGGGATAAGCGAATCGGGGGCTTCCGGATCGCGCATGATGCCCGGCACGTCGCTCACGAAAATCAGCTTGGAAGCCTTGAGCTCACCGGCCAGCGCGGCGGCGGCGACGTCGGCATTGATGTTCAGAACGGTGCCATCCTCGGTGGCCCCGATCGGGCTGATCACTGGAACGACCTCCTGCCCGATGGCTTTGACAATCGCGGCGGTGCGCATACTGGCCGCTTCACCGACAAACCCGATATCCATCGTTCCACCGCCTTCGATCTTCTGCTCGGGCAGCTTCCTGGCCACAAAAACATCTTTACCCGACAGACCGATGGCACGTCCGTGAAAGTCGGTGATCGTCTTGACGATTTCCGGATTGATCACTCCATCCAGCGTCGACTCAACAATCCGGATCGCCGCCTCATCGGTGACGCGGAGGCCGTTAACAAATTGTGCCTTGAGCCCGGCTTCACGCATGCGGGCCGTAATGGCCTTGCCTCCGCCATGGACGAGCACCGGATTAATCCCTACCGCCTCGAGGAAAACCACGTCGCGCAGGAATTTTTCGACAATCTGCTCATCCTCCATGGCAGCTCCGCCATACTTGATGACGAAGGTCTGTCCGCGGAACTCCTGAATATATGGCAGGGCTTCGATCAGGCTTTCGGTACGAGCCTCGGGAGTCAGGTGGTTGCTCATTATTCGCCGAGATTGAGCCGAACGTATTCCTCCGTCAAATCCGTCGTCCAAACAACGTGCGACGCGGACCCCACAGCCAGATCGACCGTCACGCGGAACGCCTTTCGCGCTGTGATACGACGGAGCTTTTGCTGCGGCGTCGCAGCAGCGACGCCCCCCTCAACGGCGATTTCGGAATCATAGAAAATCGAGGTGGCGGACTCCTTCATCTTCACTCCGCAATAACCGACCGCATCGAGGATGCGGCCCCAGTTCGGATCGCCACCCGCCCAAGCGCATTTCACAAGGGTCGAATTGGCAATGGCCTCGGCGGCGCGGCGCGCATCGGCTTTGGTCGCCGCCCGGCGGACCTCCACCTCCACAAAGCGGGAGACGCCCTCTCCGTCCTCAACAATCATCCGGGCAAGGGCGCGGGTCACGCTGTCCAGAGCTGCGCGAAAAACCGCCGGAGAAGGCGCGACCCCGCTGGCTCCATTGGCGAGCAGAATGACGGTGTCGTTCGTGCTCATGTCGCCATCCACCGTAATGCGGTTGAACGAATCCTCCACCGAGTCGCGAAGGACGCGGCGGAGCTCCGCCGCGGGAACCACTGCATCGGTCGTCACCACGCTGAGCATGGTTGCCATGTTCGGATCGATCATCCCGGCCCCTTTGGCCAGGCCACCGATGCGGAACGTCCCGTCTTCCGTGCGAACCTCGAAGGCGATCTCCTTGGGAAACGTATCGCTCGTCATGATCGCCCTTGCGACCGCCGTCGAACCGGAGCGAACGGGCTTGAGAGCGGCAATACCTTTGGTCAGGCGATCCATGGGCATCGGCACGCCGATCCGGCCGGTCGAGCAAACAAGAACCTGTTGGGGTTTGAGGCCGAGAAGCTTGCCGGTGGCCGACGCCATCGCCCGGGCATCAGCCAGTCCCTGGCTGCCGGTGCAGGCGTTGGCATTGCCGCTGTTGAGGATGACAGCCCTCACCTTCCCGGAGCGCAGGTGCTCGGCAGAAATGCGGACAGGAGCCGCCTTGACCTTATTCGTCGTGAACGTCGCAGCGCAGGCAGCGGCAGATTCCGAGACGATCACTCCCAGATCATCGCGCGTCACTTTTCCCGTTTTGATGCCACAGCCGGTCGCTCCCGCGAGAAAGCCTTTCGCGGCGCACACGCTGCCTTTGATTTTTCTGCTCTCGTTCATAAAAGTCCTGCCGTTTCGGCAAATCCGGCCATGAGGTTGAAATTCTGCACGGCCTGTCCGGCCGCGCCTTTGACAAGGTTGTCCTCGGCGGAGAAAAGCAACAGCCTTCCTGTGCGCACATCGTCGCGGAGCGAGATGTCGCAGAAGTTCGTGCCGGTGACATTCTTTGTGTCGGGTAGCTGGCGCGAGACCCTCACGAACGGCTCGGCGTTATAGGCCTTCTCAAGCACGCTCATCGCATCCTCCGCGGTCACACCGGCGACAGGCGTTGTAAAGATGGTCGTATGGATGCCCCGCGTCATCGGCGCGAGATGCGGCACAAAGGTGATCGTCACCTTGTCGCCATGCGCCAGCGAGAGTTCCTGCTCGATCTCCGAAAGATGCCGGTGCTTCGGCACGCCATAGGCTCGAAGGCTCTCATTGCACTCACCGTAGAGCAACAGCGTGTCGGCTTTCCGGCCGGCGCCGCTGACGCCGCTCGCGCTGGAGACGGTAATACTCGACGCGTCGATGAGACCGGCCTTGAGAAGGGGCACGAGGGGCAGAAGAATACTCGTCGGGTAGCATCCCGCCGAGGCCACGAGACGCGCACCGGCGATCTCCGCACGATGAAGCTCGGGTAATCCGTAGACCGCCTCACCCAGCAGCTCCGGCGCGGGATGTTTCTCACCATAAAACTCCTCAAACACCGCAGCCTCCCGAAGGCGGAAATCCGCGCTCAGATCAACGACCCGCCCGCCTCCATTGCAGAGCGGCACGGCAAACTCGGAAGCCAACCCGTGCGGCAGGGCCAGGAAAAAGAAACGCGCTCCCGTTGCGAGGAGACCCTCGGTATCCGGAGCGGAAAAAACGAGATCGGAAAAGCCGCCCCGCCCGGCGAGACGCGGCAGCACGTCCCCCACCCTGCGCCCGGCATGCTGCCGGGAGGTCACCGCGACAACCTCGACTCCCGGATGCCGCGCGAGGAGTCCGCAGAGTTCCTCACCCGAGTATCCGTTGGCACCGACGATGGCGACTTTTGTCTGGTTCATGAGAGCCCGATACTTTGCGGAATCCCGCCGGC
>CAZSMN010000370.1:0-3536 GCA_964607615.1 uncultured Chthoniobacterales bacterium
AGGCGCTTATGGTCTTCTCGGACATCCTGCTCAAGCAGCCCTGGATGGCGGCCCTTCCTATTATCGCCCTTGTCGCCTTCTTCAAATACTGGCCGAAAATCTACCGCCAGCCGCCGGTTCAGATCTTTCTGACGAGGCTTCCGACCATCGGGAACATCATCAGAAAATCGGCGGCGATGGTAAGCTTCCGTTGCCTGGCCCTTCTATTGCATTCGAACGTGCGCATCGTCACGGCGCTCGAGATCTCGGCAAAAAGTTCGAACCATATCGAATTCGAGCGCTTCTTCCTCGCCGTGCGCGACCACATCAACGATGGCATGTCGCTGCCGGAAAGCTTTCTGATGGAGAGCCATCGCCTCGGCCCCGATGGGCGCACCGTGGCGGCCGTCGTCCAGATGGCCGGTGAGACCGGCGGCGTGAACGAAATGCTCGATGAAATCGCCACGGACTACGAGGAGGATCTCGACGTGATCGCGAGCCAGATCGACAAGATCCTCGAGCCGATCGTCCTGGTGATGATGGGGCTTATCGTCGGCGGGCTTGTCTACGCCATCTACGGACCGATCTTTAACTTGAGCAAAGTGATCCTTCCCAAGAAGCCTGCTGCGGCCCAGGGCCGGTGAAAACTTCCGAACCGGCGCCGGGAACCCACGGTCTCGGTTTTGGAGATGCCCTCGCTCGGCTGCTCCGGCTGCCGAGCGAGTCGGTCTATTCGAAGGCTCTCACCCTCTTCGTCGGCCTCTCGCTGCTTCTCGGCGCCGCCGTCGTCTGGCTGACGTCGGATATCATTCTCGGAGAGTTCCGCCAGACCGAATCCCAGGAGATGGTCTCGACGCTGCAGAGGTTCACCATCGTTCTTACCCGCGAGACAAGGCCGGTCGCCATCTCTCTCGGCGATTGGGTCGAACGGCAACCCTCCGGCAAAACCTCCCTGCCAACGCCGGCCGGGCTCGCCAAGATGGAGCTGGATTTCGCTTCCATAGCGGCCAGAGATGGCACCATCGAACACTCGGTCTTCCGCACCCCCGAGGCCGGCGAGAGCGTTGAGAAGTCGGTGCCCTGGACGGACTGGCTCAAGCCGCAGACCGGCATGAGAGCCAGGGAGTCGGGGTTCATCCTCATGGGCGATTTGCTGACGATTATCGCGTGGCAGCCCCTCCCTGACGGACGGATCATCGTCGCGGGGCGCTTCTTCGGCAGTGAGGCCACCCTTTTTCTCGAAGGCATGTTCGCCGCGCGAATCGAGTTCGAACCTCTCCACTCCATACGGTTTGCCGGCAAAGCCGATGACCCCGTGATCAGCATGCTGGCACGGAACGAGTTCGTCGTTGTGCCCGAAGATCCCCAGCGCATTGTCGGGCATGTCCTGGTGCGCAGCATCGGCGGGCAGCCGATCGGCCAGATACGGCTGGAACAAAGCCGCCCGCTCTACCAGGAGGGCGAGCAAGCCGTGCAGGTGTTTCTGACCGTGCTCACGCTTGCCGGCGGCGCCCTTTTCGTCCTGATCTGGTTCGCTCTCGACCGGACGATCCTGCAGCGCATCCTCCGGCTCACTCACAAGGTCGAGGAGGAAAAGAAATTCGGACGCCTTCCGGTAAAGCTCGAGTTCCACGGTATCGACGAGCTGGCGCATCTCGCGGGCAGCATCGAGGATCTGGCGGCGGAGTTGGAGCGCGCCCAGTTTCGCTACCGCGCGATTGTCGAAGATCAGACCGAGGCGATCTGCCGGTTCACTCCCGGATTTTCCATCGAGTTCTCCAACAGCGCATTCAACAAGCTTTTCGCGCAGGCATCGGAGGTTGGCGGCCTCCTCAAAGAATGCCTGTCACCCACCGCATTCGAGCTCCTTTCCAGGAAGTTCCAAAGTCTCACGCCCGAACGCGCCGTCGACACATTCCTGCATCAGATCCCGCGCAATGAAGGCGAGCCCATCTGGCTGCGAAGCACTCTGCGTGCCTCGTTCGATCCGCATGGAAAGACACTCTCCGGCCAGTGGGTCGCCGCCGATATCACCCCCCAGGTGCAGGCCCAGCAGCGCCTTCAAGCCTCGGAGCGCGAACTCCGCTCGCTCTCGAACCGCCTTCTCAAACTGCAGGACGAGGAACGGCGGCGGATCGCCCGCGAGTTGCACGACTCAACCGCACAGAGCCTGTCGGCGCTCGAGATGAATATGAGCCTCATGGAGCCCGTCATCGGCGATGAAAAGATGAGACGGCTGGTTGCGGAAACGCGGCAGATCGCGCGCGACTGCTGCCTCGAACTCCGCACGATTTCCTACCTTCTCCATCCGCCGCTCCTTGAAGAAGTCGGGCTCGTCTTTGCCATTGAATGGTTCGCCGACGGCCTCCGCAAGCGCGCGCCATTCGAGATCCTTCTGGAGCTCATGCCGGACTTCCCCCGCCTCGAGCCGGAGGTGGAGACAACATTCTTCCGCGTCGTGCAGGAATCGCTGACCAACGTGCACCGCCACTCCGATGCCACAAAAGCATGGATCTCTCTGACGCTACGCGACGCAGCCATTTACCTTGAGGTGCGCGACAACGGCGCCGGTTTTGCCGATGAGACCAACCCGACAAGCGGCGTGGGCTTTGCGAGCATGAGGGAAAGGCTTGCCCAGCTGGGCGGAACTCTGGAAATTACCTCATCGCCCTACGGCGTCAGCGTGATCGCCCGCCTCGACCATCATCCATCGCATGTCCGAACGACAGATCAAAATCCTGCTAGCTGACGACCACGAAATCGTCCGCCACGGGGTGCGCAACATGATCAACAGTGTTGCCAATTACGCCTGCTGCGGCGAGGCCATGAACGGACGCGAGGCCGTGCGTCTCGCCGAGGAACACCTGCCCGACGTCGCCGTTCTCGACATCAGCATGCCGGAACTCAATGGCATCGAAGCGGCCCGCCAGATTCTCAAAATCTCTCCGAAGACGAAGATCCTCATTTTCACCGTGCACGATGCCGAGCGCATCGTCTACGAGGTCTTCAATGCCGGAGCTCACGGCTACATCCTCAAGTCCGACGCCGGCCGGCACCTTCTTGCCGCCATCGAGAGCATTCTGGAAGGCCGGCACTACTTCAGCTCGCAGATTTCGGAGGTTCTTTTTGACAGCTTCCAGCGCAAGGACATGCCCCATGCGTCACAGGAGGAGGTCGGTCGCCCGACGTCCCGGGAGCTCGAGATTATTCAGCTCCTTGCCGAGGGCTCCAGCAACAAGGAGGTCGCCGGCGCACTCGGGATCAGCGAAAAAACTGTCGAAACCCACCGTGCCACCATCATGCGCAAGCTTGGGCTCCACTCGATCGGGGAACTCGTCCGCTACGCCATCCGGAATCATATCATCCAGCCGTGAGGTGCCCCTGCCACACGCGGGCTTGCAATTTCCCCGGCGGACAAGGATTCTCTCGACTCTGTTCGAGCAAACGGGGGAATGGTGAATCCGGCCCTGCCCGGCACTCGAATCTCAGAATAATCCCGACCTAATGGCGACGACAATTGAACAACCCGACTCCCTCGCCCGCAGCCTCCATGCCAT
>CAZSMN010000371.1:0-3530 GCA_964607615.1 uncultured Chthoniobacterales bacterium
TTGTTCTGAGCAACAATCGCCGGTGGCCCGAATCTTGTACGGGACTTGCCCCGCTCCGGCAAATCGGCTATCCCCGTCCCCAACGCATGCAGGACTCCGTTCTGATCGTTGAAGACGAGGCCGATGTCGTGGACCTCCTGCGCTACAACCTGAGTCGCGCAGGCTTCGACGTGCTCATTGCAAATACCGGCGATGAGGGTCTCGACCTGGCGAGGAAAAACCGGCCGGATATCGTTGTTCTCGACCTCATGCTTCCCGGCATGAACGGCCATGAGGTCTGCCGCGAGCTGAAGGGTGACACGAATACCGCCGCGATCCCGATCGTGATGCTCACCGCCAAAGGCGAGCCCCATGAACGCGTCAAAGGCCTCGAGCTCGGAGCCGACGACTACGTGACCAAGCCCTTCAGCCCGCGCGAGCTCGTCCTCCGCGTGCAGGCTCTCCTGCGCAGGCTGCGCACGACCCCGCGCACCGAGGTCGTCGAGGTGGAAGGGCTTTACCTGGACAAAAACAATTTCGAAGCGCGGATCGATGGCAAACGGCTTGATCTCACGACAACCGAGTTCAAGCTCCTGAGCCTCATGCTCGAGATGCGCGGCCGGACGATGTCGCGCGAGAAGCTCCTCAGCGATGTGTGGGGCTACCAGTCGGCGATCGATACCCGGACGGTGGACACCCACATGCGCCGCCTGCGCGAGAAACTGGGGCCGTATTCGGTCCGGCTGGAGACGATCCGGGGCGAGGGCTACCGGTTCAACGCGACCACCGAAGCTTGAGCCACGAAAACATGGTTTGGGCGGCCGCCGGCGTCGGAGCCGTGATTCTGGCAGCGTTCGTCTTCGTCGAGCTCTGGATCCCCGGGATGCGGCTGCGGAGGATTCTCCAGCGGTTGGCGAAAAAGGATTTCCGGCCGGTCATCGTGCCGTCGGCGGGTCTTTTTTTCAGAAACTCGACCCGCGACGTCCGGACAATTGCCGAGCTTTTGCAGCAGCTCGACCGCCAGATCACCGACGATGGATTCAGTCTCCGCGCCATCCTGTCGAGCATGGTCGAAGGAGTGCTCATCGCCGACCGCTCGCACCGTATCCGGTTGGTCAATGATGCCCTTGTCCAGCTTTTTGCCCTCGACGAGTCTCCGGTGAACCGCACCGTGATGGAGGTTTTCCGGAAGCACGATCTTCAAGAGACGCTCGAAGCGGTCATGGAATCCGGCCGGCCGCAGCGCATCGAGCTGGCCTTCGAGACGGCGGCCCCCGGCGGCTACGAGGTGAAGCACTTTGATGTCCACGTGGCCGGGCTCAACCCGAAGCCGCACGCCTCCCCCACGGCGGCTCTGGTTGTCTTCCATGACGTCACAAGGGTTCACGACCTCGAGGCCATGCGGCGCGAATTTCTTGCCAATGTCTCGCACGAGTTCCGCACGCCGCTCGCCATCATCAACGGCTACCTCGAAACGCTGCTGGATGGTGCGCTCGATGACCGGGAGATGACGGTGCACTCGATCCGCACGATGCACAAAAATGTCCGCCGGCTCTCCCTGCTCATCGACGATCTTCTAACGATCTCCCGCATCGAGCACCGCGCGACTTTGCTGGAGTTCCAGGCCGGCGATCTCCGCGAGACGCTCGACCGCGTGCTCGAGCACCTCGAGCCGAACCTCAGTGAGCGAGGCGCCTCGGTCGAGATCGACTGGCCGGACGACGCCCGCAGCGCGGAGATCGATGCCCAGCGCATTGAGCAGGTTTTTTCCAACCTCCTCGGCAACGCCCTCCGCTACGGCGACGCCGCGAATCTCGTTATCCGCATTTCCGCCCGCCGGCGGGCCGGGGAGATCGAGATGATCTTCCGCGACAACGGACCCGGCATCCCTTACGAGGACCAGCCGCACATCTTTGAACGCTTCTACCGCGTCCACAAAGGCCGCTCGCGCGATGCCGGCGGCACCGGCCTCGGGCTCTCGATTGTCCGCAGCATCGTCGAGGGCCACGGCGGCACGGTCCATGTTGAGAGCACGCCGGGCGCCGGTGCGGCGTTTCACGTGAGGCTGCCCGCCCGTCAGTCGGGTTCTTCGTAACCTCCCGCAAAAAAACTTTTGCCGTCCGGCGCAACTTCCTGCCTGCCGGGGTGTTCCATTTCTCGAACACCCACATCATGAAACGCCTCCTTCTCCTTCTTTGCGCCGCTCCTTTGCTGGCCACCGCGCAGGCCCAGCCTCCCGACGGCCCGCCCGATGGCAAGCCTCCCGGGCACGAAAAATGGAAACCCAAAGACCGCATGCGTGAGCGGATGATGGAAAATCTCCCTCCCGAGCTCCGTGAACGCTTCGCCGCCGCTCGTGAAAAGGCGATGCAGGATCCGAAAATCCAGGAGCTCAAGAAAAAGGCCGACGCGGCCGGTGAGGAATTCCGCTCCGCCATGCGTGACGCCATGATGAAGGCGGACCCCGATCTCGCCGAGCAGCTCAAGAAATTTGCAGGCGAGCGCGGCGATCGTCCGAAGTGGGGCGGGAAGGGCGATAAAGACGGGCGTCCCCCCGGCTTCGATACCCTCAGCGAGGGCGACCGCCAAAAGTTGATGTCCGCCCGCGAAAAGGCGAAGACCGATCCGGCCGTTATCGCCGCCCAGCAGAAGGTTAAAGACGCCAAGACGCCGGAAGACCGCCGGGCGGCCGGTGAGGAAGCGCACAAGGCGATGCGCGAAGCAATTCTCAAGGCGGATCCGACCCTTGGTCCGGTCCTCGACCAGATGAAGCCGCCGCATCCTCCCAAGCCCCCCGGGCCTCCCGGCGGGATGATGGATGTGCAGGAAATGAACCAGTCTTAGGCCCGGTCGACCATCCTTCCAGCGCCCGCCCGTTCAAGCAACGTGCGGGCGCTTTGTCGTTCCGGCGATTGCCACGCTCCCGTCGCCGTGTTATCCTCATCGGCTGTGATGAAAACCCTCCTCCCCGCAGTCCTCCTTCTCGCGACCGCCGCGGTCGTTTGCGGGCAGACGCAGGAGCGCAAGCTGATGGACCGCGTGACCAAACCGGACCTCCAGCAGGGAAATCCTCTGGGCGACCGGAAATTCCAGGGCGGAGGCTCCATGAAGCTCGACGAAGCCTACGATGCCAGATCGGGCTACGCGACCTCTGCCACGCCCTACACCAAAGAATACGCGCTCACGCGTTCCTTTTTTGGAATCAAAAATCCCTGGTTCGGCAATAAAGTCTACGACACCCGTAAGGCCGGCGACTGGACCAAGGGATCGATGTATGGTGCCGATAAAAAGGCGCCGCTCGACAAGACCGCGAAGGTCTCCGGTTTCTACGACGACAACAAATCCGCCAATCTGGGGAATTCTGTCGTACCGCTCCGCACGGCCGAGGTCCGACCGACCTCCCCGGGAGCGATGAGCCAGATCAGCGAAAGCATCTCGAAGGAAATGACGATCGACCAGGTGCGCGAGCTGCTGAACAAACCCCGCTGATCCCCGATGTCCGACCTTTCTGTTCTCACCCGCGGCTGCGCCAAAGTCCTCAGCGAAGAGGA
>CAZSMN010000372.1:0-3529 GCA_964607615.1 uncultured Chthoniobacterales bacterium
GGCGGTATTCGAATTTCTCGACCGCCTTCATGAGGCCCATGTTGCCCTCCTGGATCAGGTCGAGGAACGACAGGCCGCGGTTGGTGTATTTCTTTGCGATCGAAATGACGAGCCGGAGGTTGGCCTCGACCATCTCGGTCTTGGCCTTGAGGGCCTTGCGGTGCCAGGACTTCAGGTCGTGGTGCTGCGAGGCGAGCTCCTCAGGCGTGAGCCAGAAGCGGACCTGCATGTCCTTGATCTCCTGCGCAAAATGCTTGCGGTGCTTCGGATTCGGATCCTTCGCGTGCTTCTTGTGCTCGCTCTGGAGGTTCTGAAGCGCGCGGAGATTCTCATCTGCGAGCATCACAAAGTCCTCGATGACTTTCTGTTTGAAGTAAAACTTCGGGTAGAGCTTCTGAAGCGTCTGGAGAGACTTTTCGAAATTCTTGAGCGCGTTCGGCGTCGGGTGGGCCGAGGCGATGACCTGATCGCCGTAGATCTTGGAGACGGCATCGGTCTGGCGCTTGACCTGCTGGCAAAGGCGCGGAAGGGCCTTCATGTAGCGCTCGCGGCTCTCGATCTTCTTGTCGAGGATGACGCGGTCGAAGCGCTCGCGCTGGTCGATGAGCTTCTGGGCGAGATCGAGGTGGGCGCGGGCGATAAATCCGAAGCGGTAGAGGGTTTCCTGCACCTTGAGCTCCGCATCTTCAATGCGCTTGGAGATCTCGACTTCCTGCTCGCGGGTGAGCAGGGGGACCTGGCCCATCTGCTTGAGATACATGCGGACGGGGTCATCGAGGATGTCGAGCTTCGAGTCGGCCTTTTCCTCTTTTTCCTCTTCCTCGTCGTCGGCTTTGCGGACGTCTTTGACGCGGTCGACGTCTGAGGATTCAATGATCTCGATCTCAACCGCGCGGAGCTGGCTGATGACGGAATCCATCTGCTCCGGCTCGTTGAGGCCATCGGGCAAATGCTCGTCGAGATCGTCAAAAGTCACATAACCCTGCTCCTTGGCGAGCTTGATGAGCTCACGGACCTTCTCCTGAATCACCTTCTGAAGTTCGGCAGGCGCGGTGGGAAGAGGGGCCAGCTCGGGGAGCTTGCTCTTGCGGGCCTTTGCCGGCGCAGGTGCCGGCTGGGGGGCGGGAGCGGGCTTGGGTGCAGCAGCCTTTGGAGCGGCCTTGGGCGCGGGCTTTGCAGCTTTCTTCGCCGCCGGCTTCGGCGCAACCTTCTTGGCGGCAGGCTTTTTCGGAGCCTTCGCCTTGGGCTTGGCGGGTGCTGCGGTTGACTTGGTCTTCGGTTTCGAGGCAGCGGGTTTGTGACCGGCCTTGGCCTTGGGCGATTTGGGTTTTGTTTTCAAGCGGCTTAAGCCTTTGGACTCTTCGAAGAGAGCCGAAAAACATCCGCCACGCGTATTTTCAGGTCAAGGATTTGTTTTTGTATTTTCTCGACCTGCTCCGGAGTGACATCCGGTTGCCCCAGCCGGGCCTTAAGTCCGTCGATCTGCTGGCGCATGTTCTGAGCGAGGAATCCGTTCCACATTTCCTGCGCCCGGGCCAGGGGGTCGGCGAGCGGCCGCAGCAGGGCGGTGAGGGTGCTCTCGGACGCCGCATCGAGAGTGGATAGGAAGGCGGATGTGCCGGCGGGCGAGTCCTCAAAATCCGCCCGGGTGACCTTGTCGAGGAGGGCGCCGCCGGGTTCAAAGGTGACGGCCGGGGACTGCTCGCGGAGCCAGAGGCGCACGTCGCGGCTGGTCAGGGCCAGTTGGCAGAGGATCTGGAGACCTGCGGAAAGTTCGATCTTCTCGCGCCGCACCGTGGCGGTCGCGTCGCCCTGGTCGGGCTCAGGTAATGGTTTAGGAGATTTAAGTGATTTAAGAATTGTGTCCGTGGGAATTCCGATGCTGGCTGCAGATAGCGACGAGTGCAGTTTTCCGATTATTGCCTCCCGCAGCGGCTTCTCAAGTATCAGGGAAACATAGGATCCAATTTCGTTTATGAAGCTAGCTGCGCGCTGAGGACTGGAGAGCAAGCCACTTGTTCGAGCCGCTTCAATCCAGAATGAAAAAAAGTCCTGCGCTTTATGAACTGCGTCTAGGAAAGCATCTGCGCCGTCGCGTCGTATCAGGGAATCTGGATCATCGCCCTTCGGTAAAACGACCATTTTGACCTCGAGACCGTTCGAGAGCAAAGCCGGTAGCGAACGAGTAGCCGCCTTCTGGCCGGCGGTATCCGAGTCGAAGCAGAGCAGAACGGTCTCCACATAGCGGCGGAGAAGCCGCGCCTGGTCGGAGGTGAAAGCCGTTCCCTGCGGGGCGATGACATGGCGGACGCCGGCTTCGTAAGCCGAGATCAGGTCGAGTTGGCCCTCGCAGACAATCGCTGTCTTTTTCTCGATGAGGTCGCGTTTGGTTTTATCCAGACCGTACAGAACTTTGCCCTTCGTGAAGAGCGGCGTCTCGGGTGAGTTGACGTATTTGGCCGTCTTCGCATCGGGATCGAGGACGCGTCCGCTGAAGGCGATAACCTCGCCGTAGTCGTTCCGGATCGGGAACATCACGCGGTCGCGAAACCGGCTGTAGAGAGACGAACTCCCCTCCCGGCCTTCGCCATCCTTTGCGCTGGCAAGACCGCTCTGGGCGATCTCTTCGCCGGTGAACTTCGCGGTCCGCAGGTGGGAAAGGAGGGCATCCCAGGAATCCGGCGCGTAGCCGAGTTGCCAGGATTTTGCGATCTCCGAGCCGATGCCGCGGGATTTCAAATAGCGGCGGGCCGCTTCCGCTTCGGGGGCCTTGAGGAGGTTGCGATGAAACCAATCGGCCGCCTCGGCATGGAGAGCGAGGAGGCGCTGGCGGAGGGAGCGGTTCCGATCATCTTCCCCTCCGCCGGCTTCTTCGATCACCGGGATGCCTGCCCGCTGCGCAAGGCGTTTCACGGCCGAGGGAAAGTCGACGTGTTCGTAATCCATCACGAACCGGATCGCCCCGCCGCCCGCCCCGCAGCCGAAGCAGTGAAACGTCTGCCGCGACGGCGTGACATGGAACGACGGCGACTTCTCCCGATGGAACGGGCAGAGCGCCACAAAGTTCGTTCCGGCCCGCTTGAGAGGAAAATACGAACCCACGAGATCGACGATGTCGGTCGACTCGGTGACGCGCTGGATGGTTTCCTCGGAGATCAGTCCCACGCGGGCAAATTACCTTGCGGGACCATGGGGTGCGAGGGAGATTCCCGACCATGAGGCACTTTTTGCTGATGTGTGTGCTGCTGAGCGGACTCTTCCCGGCCAGCGCGGCCGAACGCCCGATCGGGAAGGGCGACATTGTAGTCGTGCCCGTCGACGGGGCCGTTACCGATGCGCAGTTTTTCTTTCTGCGCCGGATATTGAAAAAGGCCGAGGCGGGCGGTGCGGCGGCTCTTGTGTTGAATATGGACACCCCGGGCGGCGCGCTGAAGACGACGGAAAAAATCGTCCAGATGCTCATGAAGAGCCCGGTGCCGACCTATACGTATGTGAATACCAATGCCGGTTCGGCCGGCGCCCTCATCGC
>CAZSMN010000373.1:0-3526 GCA_964607615.1 uncultured Chthoniobacterales bacterium
GCGAAAGGCAGATACGCGATGAGGCGCCACTCCATCCTGCCGCGCGTCACGATCACCCGCGCAACGAGGCCGATCGCAACGCAGTAGAAAAATCTTAGCGCTGTCTTCAGGACAAGTGCCTCCCCGGAGAGAATCGCAAAGCAGAGGTAGCCCAGAAGAGCCGTCAGGATCGCGGCAATGAGGAGATCCCAAAGCCATTCCCGCCGCACGAGAAGCACCGCGAGAAACGGCAGCGGTGCAAGTGCAATGGTGAGGTGGTGGTTACTAAAAGTCAGAGCCAGCAGGCAGAATCCGAGGAGCAGGAGAAGCAGGCTGGATGGCCGTCGGAGCCACGCATAAAGCGACGTCAGAAAGAGCCCGATGCCGAGCGCATGCAATGTGTAGACCTCGGCGATGGTCGCCTGGGACCACATCGAGAAGCTGAAGGCAAAAAGAAGACCCGCACAGACCGCAGAAAGGGTTACCAGCCCGCCGAAGGGTGCCGCGGCATCCCCGAGCAGCCAACGCAGGGTGCTCCGGGTGAGCATCGTCATCACGCCAACGGCCAGTCCCCCGCAGACACCGCTGAAGATATTGATTTCCCAAGCGGCATTGCCGAGCGGAAGGAGTTGAAAAATCCAGGCCAGCAAAGTCCACAGTGGATAGCCGGTCGGATGGGGCACGCCAAAGTGCTGCGCGGCAACGATGAACTCTCCCGAGTCCAGCAACGTCACGTTCGGCGCAGCTGTCCAGAGGTAAACGGCCAAAGCCGCCAGCCCTGTCGCGGCTCCTACAAAAAGGTCGCCTTTTGTCCATGGCTTGCTCTCCGCGCCTGCCACGTTGTCGGGGATTTCCAGGGCTGCGCTCATGGTCTCGGGAGTTTTCGGGCGTTTGCCACCGCGGATGCGAAAACGAAAAAGAGCGCGGCCGCCCAACCAGCCAGGCCGATCAGCACGCATGGCAGATACCACGCGGGTTGCCGGAAGCGGAATTCAACGGCATCTCCCGCCTGCACCTTTACGGCCGAGAAGCCGACAAACGCGCGTTCCACCGCTACCTGCCCGCCGCGAACTGTCGCTGTCCAATCCGGGTGCCATGCCTGATTGCTGACGAGCCAACCGTCTTTGGGAACGGCCGAAGCGACGATGTGCTGGTAGTCGCCTGCGTTTGCCGGGG
Source organism: uncultured Chthoniobacterales bacterium (assembly GCA_964607615.1). Classification (GTDB taxonomy): domain Bacteria; phylum Verrucomicrobiota; class Verrucomicrobiia; order Chthoniobacterales; family Terrimicrobiaceae; genus CAZSMN01. The sequence continues at coordinate 1,156 of CAZSMN010000373.1, forward strand.
CAACGGGGAGAAAAGGCTGGCCCGGCTTGATCGATTCGCCCTTGGGCGGCTCGATTCGTCCGTTGGTGATCCGGCCGCGGACGCCGGCCGCTTTTGGCTCGTAGCCGTCGAGTTCGACGGTGATCAACGAATGTTCCACCCCCTCGAGCGAGGCAACGGCCGTCTCGGGATTCTGATCGAGCGCCACGAGAAACTCCTGAGCCAGAAACAGCGGTCCCGGAGAGATCGTGTTTTCCAAGATCAGAAAATTTTCGTTCTCGAAGGCCTTTGTGATTAACTTGCCGAACCGGTCTCCGAGCCCCTCCTCGGTGTCGGGATCTGTCTTATCAACAAGGATGTGCGAGATGCCGGCGACCTGCAGGAACGCTTTGAGGTGTTCGTCCGAGACAAAGGCGGCTCCGGCAAGCAGCGTTGCTCCCCTCTGCTGCAGGTAGCTGTTGAAGGCTTCCGAGACGAGCGGACGGCCGGAGAGCGTCGGCGTGAGGAGGTAGAAGTAGCGCCCGGAAAACACGAGCACGCGGCCGGGAATTTTTGAGCTCTTCAAAAAATCCTGGGCTGAAAGAAAATCGCGGAAAACGCCCTCGTCGTTCTGCGACTGAAAAAACGGCTTTGCGTAAGGACTGACATCCAGAAGAGCCAGCGCTATCAAAGCGGCCGTGAGTCCCGACCTCAGCGCCGGTATCCGGATGCTCCGCAACACGGGCGGAACCAGAATCGCAGTGGCAAAGACAAGGCAGAGGATGCCTGTCACCTGAAAGAAGTCGAAAGGCGCACGAATGTTCCGGAAGATCGGGAGCAATTCAAGCAGGCGGAATCCGGGAACGAGGAGAAAAATGGCTGATAACGTGAGGGCCAGAACCTGCCGAAGCGGCCATCCCTGCGGAATGAGTTTGTAGATCACCCAGATCTGGACACAGAAGAGGAGCCATCCGAGCGCGGGAGCGGTATCCGGCGCGGCCTGCGCGAGCTCGAGAAAGGCAAACTGTCCGGCGATGACATTGCGCGGACCGAAGGAGAGCCAATACATGACCATGCCAAGGATGATCAGCAGCCGCGCCTTCCGCCCGTCTTCAGACGTGTGAATTCTGCCGGTGAGTAGTGCAAACCACAGACCGGCTGCAACGATCAGGCCAAGGTAGGTGCCGCCATTTGCCGTGGTGGGTGCATAGCGCGAGTCGATTCCCTCGGTGAGCCTGCCGGCCCGGTCGATCCAGCCGAGCGGCGATTTTGTGCTGAACGAATGCTGCCATCCCTCGAACGGGCCGAAGTCAAACATCGCCACCAGCCGAGCCTCACGAAGAGCGGGTAGGTTAGGTAACACGGCCAGAACCAGAACAGTGCCGGCAGCGAGAAGAAACAGCTCACGCTTCGGCCGTGAGCCAGCCGGTGCACGAAAGAGCTCGACGAGCGAGAAAACGGCCAGCGCCGGGAGCGCCATCAGACCTGTCTTTCCATAGGCGAGAAAGACCACCGAGTAAGCCAGTCCCGCAGCCACGGCGGAGACGCGCGACGGTGTGCGGAAAAACGCCGCAAGCGCGAAGAACGCCCACGGTAGAGCCGCCATCGAGCAGATGACGACGAAATGCTCGAATCCGGCAGCGCGCGTGAGCACCGAGGGACAAAGAAGGAAAAGAAAGCCGCCGACCAGGGCGGCCGTCCGGTCGCCGGTGTAAAGGCGCACAAACCGGTAGGTTCCCCACGCTCCGGCTCCGAGACAGATCGCGACGGCAATCTTCGGGCCCGCCAGAAATCCGAAGGGTACCGCAAGGGCCAGCATCAGACCATTCGTCACCATGAACGACCACGAAAACGCCAGACTCGTCCCCATGAGAAACATCGGCGACCACCACGCAAAACCTCCCACGCTGGACGCACCCGCCAAAAAATCCGCCGCTTTGGCGTAGTTGGCGAGCAGCTCCTGATTCGACACAGGCTGGCGCGTCCAGAGCCACGTCAAACAGACCAGGATGACAACAAAGAGGCCTGCTGCCATCCAAGCCCAGGCCTTCGGCGAGGAGGGCTCCAAGTCCTCCGATCCGGTTCCGGGACGGGGGTTTGGAAGTTGTGCTTGTTGAGACATGGATTGGGAGAGAGGGCGTGTCTTAAGCGATTTAGCCCGCGGAATCACGCGTAATCGAGAAGCGGATGGAGATACTCCCTTGCTTTCAAAGTTTTGATGCCGGGAAGCGAGAATACTGATGCGTTGGAGGACGACCTCAGCGATCTGCGGGGCGGGCGGTGACAACGGCCTGCACCCAGAAATCCTGCGGACCGAAATCGTAGCTGTCCATTTGAAATCCCGACTCGGCGAGGATCTCTCGGACCCACGCTCTTCCTTTTGCCAGCGAGATCTCGGGAGGGTGAAGCGGCG
>CAZSMN010000374.1:0-3509 GCA_964607615.1 uncultured Chthoniobacterales bacterium
ACTGATCCCTACGACTGATCGTGAAGCGGTGCGCATCATGGCCCAAATGGACCGCTACATGGATGTCATCATCCCGCGCGGCGGACACTCGCTTATCGAAGCCGTGGTGACCCACGCACGCATGCCGGTCATCAAGCACTACGACGGCATCTGTGCCGTTTATGTCGACCGGACGGCCGATGTGGCAATGGCGCGCGATATCGTCGTGAACGGCAAGTGTCAGCGTCCGGGCGTCTGCAACGCGGTCGAGACCCTGCTCGTCCACCGCGACGCGGCAGAAGCCTTTTTCGCCTGCGCGGCTCCGGCCCTGAAGGAGAAGAACGTCGAGCTCCGCGCTGACACCGCCGCGTTTTCCCGGCTTTCAGCGCTCGGCTACAGCCCGCTCCGCGAAGCGCAGGAGGCTGACTGGCGGACCGAGTTTCTCGACCTCATTCTCGCGGTCCGCATCGTCGAAAGCATTGATGAAGCGATTGCTCACATCAACGCCAACGGCTCGCACCACAGCGACGCCATCATTACGGCGGATGAATCTGCGGCCAATCAGTTCCTTCAGGAGGTCGACTCCGCGACGGTTTATTGGAATGCCTCCACGCGGTTCACCGACGGCGGGGAATTCGGCTTCGGCGCGGAGATCGGGATCAGCACCGACAAGCTCCACGCCCGCGGCCCGATGGCCCTCGAGGAACTCACCTCCTACAAATATCTCATCCGCGGCACCGGCCAGGTGAGAAAATGAAGACGCTCAAGGTTTTCTACGAAGGCCGCGTCCAAGGCGTGGGATTCCGGTGGACGGTGAAAAATCTCGCCCGGGGATTTGACGTGGCCGGGCTGGTGCAGAATCTTCCCGATGGCCGGGTGGAGCTGGTGGCGCAAGGCGACAGCGAGGAGGTGGACGCCTTTCTTGAAGCCGTGCGCACGAGCGACCTTGCCGGCCATATCACGATGGAAAACACAGAGCCCCTTCCGCGGCAGGCCGGCCTCCGCGGCTTCCAGATCCTCTCATGAGCACGACTCCCGCCGTTCAGATCGAAAACTTCACCAAGGTCTATCCGGTTCCGCTCCGTCGGCAGCGCGTGGTGGCGGTGAAAGATCTCAACCTCACCGTGGAGGAAGGCCAGGTTTACGGTCTCCTCGGGCCGAACGGATCCGGCAAGAGCACGACCCTCAAAGTCCTCCTCGGCCTCGTCACCCCGACCCAGGGCGGCGCGAAAATTTTCGGCCGTGACAGCCGGGATTACCTCAGCCGCGCCGAGGTCGGCTTTCTTCCGGAGAATCCCTACTTTTACAAATTTCTCACCGCCGAGGAGACCCTCCGCTTCTACGGGAAAATCTGCGGCATTTTCGGGCGGACGCTTGATGACCGCATCGGCGACCTGATCACGCTCGTTGGCCTTGAGGATGCCCGGCACCGGCGCGTCGGCGGATTTTCCAAAGGCATGCTCCAGCGCATCGGCCTTGCGCAGGCCTTGATTCAGGACCCCAAGCTGGTCGTCCTTGACGAGCCGACCGCGGGCGTGGATCCGGCCGGCTCGCGTCAGATACGGGATTTGATCCTCGATTTGAAAAAGCGGGGCAAGACCGTGCTCCTGACCTCGCACCTTCTTGGCCAGGTGCAGGAGGTTTGCGACCGTGTCGGGATCATGGCCCGCGGTCAGATGGTTCGCGAGGGCAGCCTCGAGGATCTCGTGACCGTCGAAAAGCAGACCGAATACGTTGTCGAAAATGCTCCCGAGGAACTCCGCGCAAAGATCGAGCAGCTCGTCCGCGAATCCGGCGCCACGTTTGTCGGCGCCCGAAAACCGCAGCGCACCCTCGAAGGCGTTTTCCTCGAATCGACCGGGACGAAAGACGCGTGAAGGCGTTCATCACCGGCACCGATACGGCCGTCGGCAAAACCTACACGACCGCCCTCCTCACCCGCGCCCTGCGGCAGGCCGGCCTCGATACGGTGGCCCTCAAGCCCGTCTGCTGCGGTGACCGGGAGGATGCGGAGATCCTGCGAGCGGCGGCCGATGACGAACTTTCGCTGGAGGAGGTGAACCCGGTCTGGCTGAAAACACCCGTGGCACCGCTGGTCGCTTCGCGGTTGGAAAACATCCCGCTTTCCGCCGGCGTTCTCCTCGAAAGAATCCACACCGTGACACAATCGCGGCAGTCCTATCTGGTAGAGGGAGCCGGAGGATGGCTGGTTCCGCTGGCCGATGGGATCACCATGGCCGACCTCGCCATTCAGCTTGCACTGCCCGTGATCGTCGTGGTCGCGAACCGGCTCGGCTGCATCAATCACACGCTTCTCACGCTGGAAAGCATCCGCGCCAGCGGGCTCACGTGTTCCGGGTTGATCCTGAATACGCTCACCTTCACCGACAACGAGGCAACGCGGACCAATCGCGATCTACTCCTCGAGACTGCCGGCGTGCCGATTCTTCTGGAGGTTTCTCCGGGTCAGACTGCGGCAGATTTCGCCATCGCCTGATCGCCGTCCTCAAGCGTCTCAGGGCCATCCTCGACCGGCACGCGGTCCGGCGCGATGAGCATGTAGATCGACGGCAGAATGAAGAGCGTGAAGACCGTGCCGATGGTCATGCCCAGCACCAGGACGAGGCCGATGGAGTTCCGGGCCTCGGCGCCCGGTCCGGTTACAAAGATGAGCATGATGTGGCCGAAGACCGTCGCCGCCGTCGTCATAAGAATCGGGCGCAAGCGCAGGCGGGCGGATTCGCGCACCGCATCGAGCTTCGATTTTCCTTCGCGGCGGAGGACGTTGGCGAACTCGACGATGAGGATGCCATGTTTCGCGATAAGGCCGACCAGCGTCACGAGGCCGACCTGCGAATAAATGTTCAGCGTCGTCGTCCACCCCTCGGTGATCGCAAAGTTCCATCCCGGAGGCCCTGAGGCCTTGAGGAAGGTGAAAACCAGAGCGCCAAACATCGCGAGCGGCACCGAACCGAGAAGGATGATAAACGGGTCGCGGAACGAGTTGAACTGCGCGGCCAGCACGAGGTAGATCAGCAGGACGGCGAGCAGGAAGGCGGGGAGAAACTTGCCCGCCTCGTCCTTGAGCTGCCGGGACTGGCCGGCGAACGCGATATTCACGCCGCGTGGCAAAATTTCCTTGGCCGCCTTTTCGAGCGCCTCCAGCCCCGCGCTGAGCGAGCGGGGAGCGACGCCCTGGATCTTCACCGCATTGAGCTGGTTGAACCGGTTCAGGCTGCGCGGCTCAACCCCCCGGCGGATCGACGCCACCGCGCTGAGCGGGAGGAGTTTTCCGCCCGGTCCACGGATCTGGATGAGTTCAAGCTGCTCGGGCGTGAGACGCTGCATGCGGGAGATCTGCGGGATGACCTTGTAGCTGCGGCCGTCGAAATTGAAACGGTTCACATAGCCGCCGCCGAGGAGGTTGCCGAGGTCGCTGCCAACGCTGCGCATGTCGAGGCCGAGCGTGGCAATTTTGTCGCGGTCGAGTTCGACCTCCTCGCGGGCCTGATCGATTTTCACATCGGTCT
>CAZSMN010000375.1:0-3509 GCA_964607615.1 uncultured Chthoniobacterales bacterium
TCATCCACGCCGAGAAGAGCAAGAAAATCCGTCAGCACACCGTGACGCAAAGCAATTTGGCGCGCGAGCGAACGCCCGGTCGGGCTCAGGGTGAGACCCCGGTATTTCTCGTAGATGATGAGTCCCTCGGCGTCCATGCGCTGGACCATATTGGTCACGCTGGCCTGCGAGATGCCGAGCTTCTCCGCAATATCGACCGTCCGGGCATAGCCTTTGGTGTCGACCAGATCGAGAATGCGTTCGAGGTAGTCCTCGACCGCCGCAGTTGCCCCGAGGGCCGAAGGCGCAGTTTTTCCGGCCATTTGACCACCTAGCCTCCGGGTGCCCGGCCTGTCAAGACCGCGCCCCCGGTTTGACCATTCCATCCGATCACCGGAACGAGCGTGCGTCGTGCGGATCCGTTGGCAATCGCGCGGGCGGCGACGGCGGTTTGCAAAAGGGCCGAGGCGGCAAACGCCTCGCCCGCAAGGAGCTTCGGATAACCCGTGCGCGCGGCCGGCGCATGGTGTGCAAGACAGCGTGCCTCGATCCGGTCGAACCGGGTGCCCGAGGCGCAGCCCACAACAAGGTCGGGCGACGATCCCTCCAGCAGATCTCCAACAACACGGTCGATAGCGGCAGCGACCGGCTGCCGGCGGTGGTAAGGAACGCCCTGGTGCACGGACCGCAGAATCGGATCGCCCGGCCTCGCGGGTCCGAGCAGGAGGGCGGTGGCGCCTTCGGAGAGCACCGCCCCGCGGGCGGAGTGCGGGCCCCGCGCGAGGCCCCAGCAGCGGTAGGCCTCGCAGGTGATCCAGTCGACCTCCTCGGCGGCGACGACCAGGCACGTTTCTGCCGCGCCGGAGGAGAGAATTTCCTGAGCCGTGCGCAGAGCATCCATCCCGGCCGTGGCGTCGCTCACGAGCGTGAGAACCTCGCCGTCGATCCCGAGGAGGGCGGCGACATGGCTGGCCGGTGCATTGTAGACCGTCTCCGGAAAAAGCAGCGGGCTGCCGGGATTTCCCGCGACGATATCCTGATAGAACTTCCGCGTGTAGATGACCGCGCCATTGGTCGTTGCGAAGACGAGAGCCATGTTCTCTGGAGCAGGATTGCCTCCTGCGGCGATCGCTTCCTGAGCAGCTGCGCAGGCGAAAAGAGAAATCACGCTCGAACGGCGGAGCCGCGCTTCGCGGCGACCGATCTCCTGCGGCACAGGCGCACGATAGACCGGTCGTTCCTGACCGCCAGACTCCTTTGTGAGCATCACGCGCTCACCCGACACACCCGCATCGAGATTCTCGAAAACCGAAGCGGCATCCGCGCCAAGCGCATTTACCAGGCCGGTTCCGCGAATGGCGATCTCATGCTCCCTCACAGCGTTCCTTTCTCCAGAAGGATGGAAGCATTCGAGCCGCCGAAGCCGAAGGAATTCGAAATCACGCGGCGGGGAGCGGCAGCGCGCGCCACATTCGCCACGAGATCCAATCCCGCCTCGCCGGTGCGAAGGTTGATATTGGGAGGAAGAAACCCACCCTGCAGGGCGTGCACGCAGAAAGCCGCCTCGATCGCGCCGGCGGCACCGAGCGCATGGCCGGTCATGCCTTTCGTGCTGCTCACGGGAACATCCGGACTCACTTCCCGCAGAGCCGCCGCCTCGCTCGCGTCATTGAAAGGCGTGGCCGTTCCGTGGGCATTCGCATAGTCGAGAGACGACGCCTCCCATCCCGCATCGGCCAGGGCCCGCTGCATCGAGAGCCGCGGACCCGCGCCGCCGGGCTCGGGTTTGGTAAGGTGGAAGTTGTCATTTGCGCAGCCGTAGCCGGCGATCGTCGCCAGGGCATCGGAAACTCCGGCCTCCAAAAGGAAAACCGCCGCACCCTCCCCGAGAGCCAGTCCGGAGCGCTCAAGATCAAAAGGCCGGCACTTTTCTGCCGTGGACGCCCGGAGCGCGTCGAATCCTGCGAAGACCATCTCCGCCAGCGCATCGAACCCGATCGCCATCACGCGGGCCGCCTGTCCACGCCGGATAAGATGTGCCGCCGTGCCGACCGCATTGGTGCCGGACGCACAGGCATTCGAGATCACCCGCAGCGGCGCAGAGATACCGAAGGGCGCAAGAGCATCGAGCACCGGCTGGTGGGGAAAATAGCCGCGCACAAGCTCCCGCGCCTGCCGTCCGGTCATGGCCCCGCCGAGCCCGCGGTAAAAGCGCTCACCGAAATCCATCCCGCCGCTTGTCGTTGCGGCAATCACCACATCGGGAACAAAGCGGGGCCTCATGCTCAGGGCCTCTGCAATGGCGATCAGCAGGATCTGCGTTGCCCTCGGCCACCGGCGCGAGGCAGGCAGGATGGCCGCCGCCCGATCGACAAAATCCTCCGGCACCTGACCGGCCGTGTGGGATTGAAATTTCGACGTGTCAAAGAGAACGACGGGGCGGATCCCGTCCGTGCCGGCACGAAGCCCCGCCCGCGTGCTGGCGGCATCGCAGCCGAGCGGGCTCACACAGCCCATGCCGGTGATGGCGGCTACGGCAGAAGACATCAGTTGGCTGGAGATGGCTGGGGAGCGACAGGCGGCATCACATCCGTTACGACCGGCGGTGCCGGGGCGGCGCCGGAATCCGGCGTCGGGCTGGCGCCTTCCACCGGCGATGTCGCCGGAGAAGCCTCCGGCGAAGGGGAAGCGGACGGCGTGGGCTCGGGCGTCGGAGTTGGCGTCGGGGTCGGCCAGGGCTTCACCAGATTCGGCCAGTCATGGAGCTCGACCGTCAGTCCGCCCATTTCATCGACCAGTGCCTGGCAGCGCGCCCGCCAGGCGCCGAGATCGGGCGGTCCCGCCTTCTCATCAGCCGATCCCGGAAAAACCAGGTACGAAACCTTGAGATCGCTCACCGGACGCGAAACCGCCGACGAACGCGCATTGAGTTCGCGGCACAGGAGGAGCGAGGCCTCTCCGATTTTCAGCGACGGACCCGCATCACCCACGATCGCCGGAAACGCGCGCCCCTCATGGAACACGATCGCGTAGTCGCCAAAGCGCGGTGCGAACGGGCTCTCCTTGTCGCGGATCATAAAGCCCGGAAGGACAATGAAAGGATCCGTCTCCGATACCAGAAAACTCCAGCGCGTGAGGTCGTAGATCCGGCGCTTGGCGAGATCGATGCCGTCTTTGACTTCCTCGGCACGTGCGGCGGTCAGCCCGCCTGCCGATTGCTCGGCCCGCAGCTTCGTGAGCCGGCTTTCCTCGACATCGAGGAACGGGTTCCGCCGCTCGCTTTGCTTCGGCCACCGGTAACTCGTCTGGGGCAGGAAGAACTGGGACGAGCCGTCCACCTTCACATTCCGGTCGCCATCGCTGCCGTCCACATTCACGTCCATGTCGCCCACGGCGAAGAGCGCGCGCCGGCCGGTAGTCGGATGCTGAAACTCAAGGATGGTCTCGCAGTCGTAGAAATTGTGACGGGTGAAGATCTGGTCGAGCCGGTCGAGATCGCGCTGCACCTGAGCGACCTTGAGCTTGTAGAG
>CAZSMN010000376.1:0-3492 GCA_964607615.1 uncultured Chthoniobacterales bacterium
TTGATCGAGGTATCCTTGGGCATGGAGAGCGGGCAGGCAGACTAAGCCAACCCGCAAGCGGAGGGCAACGAAATGCTTGGAAGATCGTTCGATACCCTCTACCGGGCGCCGCTTTTCTCGCAGGCCTCCCGGAAGCTCGATTCCCGCGTCAGCAGGCTGGCGAGGTAGGGATCCTTGGGGGCGAGGGTGTCGAGGCGGTCGATGTTGCCGGGCGTTTCGAGACGGGAAAAGATGGCCCGGGCGATCTTTGAGCGCGGGACGGACTTTTCGCCGTAGCCGTCCGGCTTGTTGCTGGACCAGAAACGCACGTGCTCGACGCCGTCGCGTGTCGCGGTGCCGAGGAAGATGACCGAGTGTCCGCGTTCGTTTTTGCCGACCGCATCGGTCCAGAAAATCTTGAGGAAATCCCCTGGCTGGGCATCGGCGAACGAGGTGAAGTTTTTTCCGAGACCCAGTTCATGAAAAAGCCGCGGAGTCCCGGGGCCGTTGGCATTCCAGCGGCCCCAGATCCCTGCGCCATCCGGCATCGGGGCGGGGAGGAGTGTTTCCCACTGCGTGCGCGTGAGAACAAGGTCGCCCCGTCGCTGAAGGGCACCCAGCGTTTTCAGGAAGACGAGGTAAGTAGCGCCGGAGCAGTAGCTCGGCATGGCACGGCGCGGGTCGATTTTAACGTCTCCCGCGATCCGGCAACTGGAGGAAAGCGCCTCATGGGCCGAAGTCGTGGTCGCATAGCCACCGCCGGTCGGCATCGAGCGAATCTGCTCAAGAACAACGGCATTGAAATCCGCTGCGTGTGCGGCGAGCGTTCCGGCGAGCAGGAGGGTCCAGATACGGAGAGTCATCCTGCCCAAGAACGTATTCTCTTTCCATGTCTGCAAGGCGCATTTTGCTGTTTCTGTTCCCGGCGGTCCTCGTGGTGGTCTGCGCGGCCGGGTTGTGGGTTGGTGATTGGATGAGTAAAGGGCCGACGCCTTCATCGGGCGGGCTCTACATTCCGGGGCAGATTCTTTTGCCGGGTCCGCTCTTTCTTCAGGGAGATTCGAAATGGGGAGGGGACCTGCTCGGGCCTACGGAGGATTCGTTGGCGTCCGTCGGCTGTGCGGTCGCTTCGGCGGCGATGGTCCTCGCAGCGCACGGGGTGGATACCGATCCCGGCCGGCTCAATTCCTTTTTGGCCAAGCTCCCGGGTGGCTACACGCCGGAGGGGTGGATTTATTGGGAAAAGGCGGCGGAGATCGATCCGAGGCTGACGGCAAAACTCCTGCCGCACTATGAGGATAAACCCTCACATTTCCTGATCGATTGGAACCTCCTCTCGGGAAACCCCGTGATCGTGCGCCTGCGGTATCCGAGCGGTGTCACGCACTTTCTGGTTGTGTGTGGCAAGCGGGGCTTCGACTACCTCGTTCGCGATCCCGGCGCGGGCGGACGGCGCGGCGTATATCCTTTGAAAGATTTCGGCAGCCCGATCGAGGCCTTGCGATTCTATCGGCGGCCCGGCTGACGGGGGCTTTTGGTGCCGGGATTCCGGTCAAGGCGGTGGAGGCGGTAGCCGGCGGCGATGATGGGCTGCACCCAGACGGGCGCACCGGCGAGGTCGGCTGGCGCGGTGATGCGCTGATTTTTCATTTCGAGCCAGAGGACCGGCCGGGGCTTTTTGCCTGCAGCGGGATCGGACTCGAAAGAATTGTCGTAAACGCGCAGATGGCGGATGTGGGGCAGGAGACGAATCAGATTCCTGCGGCTGCTCGTCCAGCGCTCATGGATTTTATCCTCGGGAATGTCATGCCCGCCATGGGCCACGCGTGAGCGGACGCGGCGGATGTGAAGCTCCGGGCTCTCAAGTCCACAAAACCACACATGAAGACGGAGGCCGGATTCGGCGCCCCCGATGAGCATGTCGGTGATGGTCTTTCCGCCGAGCGTGGTTTCGAACCGGTAATCGCGCCGCGTGGTGATCGCCTGTTCGAGAAGGGCTCGCCCGATTTCCCAGGCATGGGCATTGGCCAGCGAAAGGGGAATGTCCGGATGCAGGGATTGGATGCGCGCGGCGATGGTATCGGGGTTGTAAACGTTGGAGCCCTGAACTTTGAAAATTTCCTGACCCACGGAGGATTTCCCGGCGCCGTTGACTCCTGCGAGGACAAAGATGGAGGAGGATGAGGTCATTTTTTCCGCAGTTTCTCGCGTCGGGCACCTTCAACAGCCGCCTCGGCCAGTTCCTCAGGAGTGGCATTGAATGCGCGAAGAGCCGCCGCCTTTTGCTCGGGTGACTGCATGGCGTCGAGCATGCCCTGGTATTCCTCGAAGAACGTTTCGAAGATCTCATCGTCCTTCGATTTCCAAGACACGTAATCTTCGTAAGACACGAGAACCGCACGGGGTTTGTCGTGTTTGGTGATGGCGATGGCGTGGCCGCGGCTGACTTGGTCGAGAACTTCCGCCGTCGAGCTTTTGAGCGCCGTTGCGGTCACGGTGGGGAGTTCACGCAGGCGGGGAGAGCGGACGGTGGCAGCTTCGTATTTTTTGCTCATGGGGACAAAATAGCTAAAATAGCTAAAATGTCCAATGAACCCTCAGCCGGGGCTAGAGAGAACTTTTCAGGATTCTCTCTTGGACCTGAGCCATGAGACCTGCATCGCGGGGCGTGAGGTCATCGAGCCCGGCCAGATGAAGGAATCCATGAATGGCATACAGAGCGAGTTCAACGGTGGGTTCGTTTCCGAACTCTCCCGCACGTTCGATCGCCACATCGGGACAAACGAGGATCTCACCTGTGGGAAAGGTGATGACGTCGGTGGCGCCGCGAATTTGAAGAAATTCCCGGTGAACCGCCGCCATGCGTCGGCGTCCTGCGACGACGATCTCGATCGAAGTCAGACCGGGGAGCGATCCGTGATGCTTGGAGGCCTCGTTGAGGCAGTGGGGGAGCCCGGCCCGGACGATGGTTTCAAATCTCTTCCAGTCGCACGACTTGCTGCGCGAGAGATAGACGAACGAAATCTCAGGCAGCGGATTTTTGCTCGCGCTTTTCCGAAGAGGATTCTTTTTCTTCACGTTTCGGGTAGGCGATGCGTGCATGGAGCATGTTCACCAGTGTGAAGCGGAAGCTCTCGGCCGCGCGGTAAAGCTCGGCAAGGGTGAGCGGAGCCTCGTCCAGTTGGTGCTCGGCGATGCGGGATTCAATGATGCCGTTCACGAGATCCTCGATCCGCTGCGGGGTCGGGCGCTCCAGGCTGCGCGAGGCGCTCTCGATCGAGTCGGCGAGGCTGACGAGCGCGGCCTCTTTCGTCTGCGGACGGGGGCCGGGGTAGCGGAAGCTCTCCTCACGGACTTCGGGCACGTCATCGGCGCGCATGTTCATTATCTTGCCGCCGAGCCGGGCGTCGTCCTGCTGCTGGAGGGCGCGCTTGTAGAAATAGGAAACGGTCGAGGTCCCGTGGTGCTGGCGGATGATGTCGATGATCTCGCTGTTGAGCTTGTTTTTGAGGG
>CAZSMN010000377.1:0-3489 GCA_964607615.1 uncultured Chthoniobacterales bacterium
ACGTGAACCGCGGCGTTAGCTGCTACAGCTGCCACGGTGCCGTCAACGAGATGAAGGTCGTCTACCAGCACGAGCCGCAGAGCATGTCCTGGTGCCTCGACTGCCACCGTGCGCCTGAGAATTTCCTCCGCCCGCCGTCCGAGATCTTCAACATGAACTGGAAGCCTGCCGAAGGCGAAAGCCAGCGTGAAATCGGACTCAAATTCAAAGAGGAGTGGGAAGTCAACCCGCCCGTCACCTGCGGAGGCTGCCACCGATGAAGAGAATTGTGAATCACCCGCCGAGGGAGGAGAATCCCCGGATCTGGCGCAGCTTGCGCGAGCTTGAAAACGATCCCGAGTTCGAGAAGCACCTCCATCAGGAGTTCCCGCGCGGAGCGGATGTTTATCAGGACAGCGGTCTTTCCAAGCGGGATTTCATGAAGCTCATGGGGGCCTCGATGGCCCTCGCCGGCGTGGGTCTCGGCGGCTGCCGCCGTCCGGAGAGCTACCTCGTGCCTTTCACGAAGGGTGTCGAATGGACCGTTCCGGGCAAGTTTCTTTACTACGCGACCTCGATGCCGGCCCGCTACGGCGCGGTTCCGCTGGTCGCCACGACCTCCGACGGACGCCCGACCAAGCTGGAGGGAAACCCCCTTCATCCTTTCAGCAACGGGGGCACCGACGGCTTCACCCAAGCCTCGATTCTCGACCTCTACGACCCGCACCGCTCGAAGGAGATCAAGGAAAACGGCGCGACATCGGATGCCGCGAAGTTTGACGCCTTCCTCGCCAGCGTGAGCCAGTCCGGCGGCAAGGGTGTCGCCTTCCTGGTGGAGCAAAAAAATTCGCCCACACGCGACCGGCTCCGCGCCGAGCTCGAGAGGAATTTTCCCGGCCTCCTGTGGGCCGAGTATGAGCCGCTCGGAGACACCGAAGCCGCCGCCGCCACCGAAGCCGCTTTCGGTCCCGGAGTCAGCCTCCTTCCGAAGTTCGATCGCGCAGATGTCCTCCTGGCCCTCGACAGTGACTTTCTGAATCCCTCGGAGACCGGAATCGGCTACGCCGCCGGCTTCTCCGCCCGGCGCAATCCTGATCAGAAGGGTGCGCCGATGAACCGCCTTTACGTCGTCGAGAACCACTTCACATCGACCGGTGGCATGGCCGACCACCGCCTCCGCTGCAAGGTTTCGGAGATCGGTGAAGTCGCACGCCGCCTCGGAAAGGTCATCGCCGCCGGCACGGGCAACAGCGCCCTTGCCTCGGTTCTCGGTGCCTTCCCGGAATCCGCCACCTCCGCCGATGACAAGTGGATCACCGAGTGCGCCAACGATCTGCTGGCCAATCCGGGACGTTCCCTCGTGCTCACCGGCCCGCAGACCCCTGCTCCGGTTCAGGCGCTCGTCCTCGCGATCAATGCGGCGTTGGGCAACCTCGGAGCCACGCTCCTCGGCCTCACCAACCCGGCTCCCAAGACCGCCGGCATCTCCGACCTCGCAAAAGCCATCGGCAACGGCACCGTCGAGACACTCTTCATCTTCGGGGGAAACCCCGCCTACAACGCCCCGGCGAACCTCGGGTTCACCGACCTCCTGAAAAAGGTCAAGAACGTCGTCCGCCTGGGGCTTTTCGAAGACGAGACCTCGCGCGTTTCCCGCTGGCACGTGCCGGCTGCTCATTTCCTTGAGACCTGGGGCGACGTGCGCACGATGGATGGGACCTACACGTCCGTTCAGCCGATGATTCTCCCGCTCTGGGGTGGTGCATCCGAGCTCGACATTCTCACCAAGCTCCTTGGCGGCTCCGTCACCGAGGGTCCGGAGCTCATCCGTGCGACGTTCGACACGATCGCCACCGAGACCGCCGTCGAGCAAGGCGGAGGCGCTGATCTGCTCTGGAACAGCTTCCTGCGAATCGGCTTCCTGCCCGGCTCTCAATTCCCGCAGGCAGCCCTCAACTTCGCGGTCGATACGGCCGCAGCCCTCGCTGCGACTTACAAAGTGCCGGCAAAAGACGGCCTGGAACTGGTTTTCCTCCAGAGTTCTTCGGTCGATGATGGCCGCTACGCGAACAACTCCTGGCTCCTCGAAACGCCCGACTTCGTCACCAAAATCACCTGGGACAATGCCGTCCTCATCAGCCCGGCCACCGCCGAGGCGATGGGCATCAAATACAACAACTACGGCGCCTTCGAGGAGATCGCCAAAAAGATGGGCAACGAGATCAACTACGACCTCGTCGCCGACATCGTTGAGCTATCCGACGGAAAAACCACCATCGAAGCCGCTGCCATCGTCGCACCCGGCCACGCCGATAACTCGCTCTCCATCCCGCTTGGCTACGGCCGCAAGGACGTATCCGCCCTGATGCAGAACGTCGGTTTCGACGCCTACCCGCTGCGCACGACTTCCTCCCAGCGCGTTCTCGGCGGCGTCACCATCAAGCGCACCGGAAAAACCTACCCGATCGCCCAGACGCAGGAGCACCGGAGCATGGAGGGCCGCGACCTCGTCCGCGAGGGCACGCTCGAACGCTACGAGCACGATCCGAAATTTGCCCAGCTCATGGGGATGGACAGCCACATCCCGCCGAATATCTCGCTCTACACCCACCCCGAGCTGACCTCGAAGGAACAGTGGGGCATGACCGTCGACCTCAACACCTGCACCGGTTGCAACGCCTGCGTTGTTGCCTGCCAGGCCGAGAACAACGTGCCGGTCGTCGGAAAGGACCAGGTCCGAAAAAACCGCGACATGGCATGGATCCGTATCGATCGCTATTTCGCCGGCAACGCGGAGGATCCCGAGATGCTCTCCCAGGCGATCATGTGCCAGCATTGCGAGAATGCGCCGTGCGAAACCGTTTGCCCGGTCAATGCGACGGTCCACAGCGAAGACGGCCTCAACCTGATGGCCTACAACCGCTGCATCGGCACCCGCTACTGCGCGAACAACTGCCCGTGGAAGGTCCGGCGCTTCAATTATTTCGATTACAACCAGCGTCCGCTTGACGAGCTCTATTGGGGGCCGCTCGCCAAGAAGGGCATGGCCGACAGCCTGAAGATGGCCAAAAACCCGAACGTCACGGTCCGCATGCGCGGCGTGATGGAAAAGTGCACATTCTGCATCCAGCGCATCGAGGAGGCGAAGATCTCGCGTCTCGTCGAGGCCGGCCCGACCGCGAAGAGCGACACCCCGATCAGCACATTCAAAGTCGCCTGCCAGCAGGCGTGCCCGAACGACTCGATCGTTTTCGGCGATATCGCCGACAAGGAAAGCCGGGTCTCCCGCATGCGGGAAAGCGGCCGCGGCTACACGATGTTCAAGTATCTCAACACCTCGCCCCGCGTCTCCTACCTCGCCCGGATCAAGAATCCGAATCCGAAGATGCCGGGGGCCGACAAGGTGGGAACGGTTGCGAACAAATCGCACCATGGTGGCCATGAGCCCGCTGAAACCCACAACCACGCGGAAACTCACTAACGATGTCCGAAGCCACTGCAACGATTGAA
>CAZSMN010000378.1:0-3474 GCA_964607615.1 uncultured Chthoniobacterales bacterium
GTGCTCGACGTCGATGAAGGCGGCCAGCCCGCCGCGCTTCTGGGCCTGCGCGACGGCTGTGAGCGTCAGCGTCGTCTTACCGGAGGATTCCGGCCCGTAGATTTCGACGATGCGGCCGCGCGGAAACCCACCCACCCCGAGCGCGCGGTCGATAAGGATGTTTCCCGTCGGGATGACATCCACCGGCGAGACGGAGTTGTCCCCGAGCCGGCGGATGGCTTCGCTGCCGTAATCCTTCTCGATCTGCTGGATCGCGAGTTCGAGGTTCTTGGAGCGCGCGGTGGCCACCTTGTCGGTGGCGGAGGTGTCGTCGGATTTTGCCATAATTTCGTGAAAGTTTGTGCGGCGAATATGGCCACCGTCCGACGCCGGGGAAATGAAAAAACCACGCGAAGCGCGGCAAAACGTCAGAAAGTCGGCAGGGGAGCTGGAGTGATGATCACCTTGGCCCCGCGGCCCACCGTGTCGTAGAGCTCAATCACGTCGCGGGACCTCATCCGGATGCAGCCGTAGCTCGCCGGAGTGCCGATATTCCGCTCCTCAGGTGTCCCGTGAATATAGATAAACCGGCCGTAGGCACGCCGGTTTTTGGCCTCCAGCCCGTCGAGCCAGAGGATGCGGGTGACAATAGGATCCCGCCCCGGAGCATCGACCGGCAAAACTTCGCCCGTGAGACGCCGGGACTTGAAGACCGCCCCCGCCGGCGCCCAGTCGCCGATTTTCGTCTTGATGCGGAAAACGCCGACCGGCGTGGCATTGCTGCCCGGTTGGTCGCCGAGGCCGAACTTCGAGGTCGAGACCGGATATCTGGCGATCGGCTCTCCATCCCTCAGAACGACCATCGCCTGATCGTTCGCACTGATAATCACGCGATGCCGGGTGTCTCCGCCGCATCCCGCGAGAACAACGACAGCCACGAGGGCGGCCAGAAGGCGCAGACTCATGCCTCGGTCCCGGCCACCGGCCCTGCCGGCGGCGACAGAAAGTCGCAGAGCTGCTGCACCCAGAACCCGATGGATTTCGCCGACACGTAGCTGAAACCGATCAGAAACAGGAGCAGGAACGGCACCGACATCCATGATCCGGACGTCACCGCATGCCATGTGCAGTAGCTGAAATAGACCGCAAAGAGGATCTCGACGAACGGAAGAAGCGACCGGATCGGCAGGTAGCGAACCGTCCGCACACGCTTGCGCTCGCCCCCGTGACCGTACTTCGGCGTGCGGGTGAACTCCGACTCCCTCCGCAGGATTGCTTCAATCACCCCGCGCGCATTGTTCACCGACATGCCGATTGCAAGGGCCAGAAGCATCGGCATAAGCAGGAGATCGCGCAGCCAGTCGCGCGGATTCAGATGCCGCTGGGCGACCGTGTAGAACGTGGCAATCGAGACCGTGGTCGCCAGAAAGATGGGAATATCGACCAGAAACGTCTGCATCGCCCCGCCATGCGTTGCGTAGCTCTGCGGCAGGATGAGGATGCAAAGGAGCAGCAGAAGGAGGTAACCGAAATTCGAGGTGAGATGCATCGTCGCCTCGAACTTGATCAGAAACGGCAGATTCTTTTCCCGCCAGATGGCCGGCAGGAGCTTGAGGCAGGTCTGGATCGACCCCTTCGTCCAGCGGTGCTGCTGAGACTTGAAGCCGTTGATATCCACCGGAAGTTCGGCGGGGACGATGACCTCGGGGAGGAAAAGAAACTTCCAGCCCTTGAGCTGCGCGCGGTAGCTGAGGTCGAGATCCTCGGTCAGCGTGTCATGATGCCAGCCGCCGGCGTCCTCGATGCATTCGCGGCGCCACATGCCGGCCGTGCCGTTGAAGTTGAAAAACCGTCCGCTCCGGTTGCGGGCCGTCTGCTCGAGGAGGAGGTGCCCGTCGAGGAACATCGCCTGAACCCGCGTAAGGAGGGAGTGATTGCGGTTCATGTGCCCCCACCGGGTCTGCACCATGCCCATCTGCGGGTCGGTGAAATGGTGGATGCATTTCTTGAGCACATCCGCCGGCGGAACGAAATCCGCATCGAGAATGAAGATGAACTCACCGGTGGACTCGCGCATCCCCTCGGCCATCGCTCCCGCCTTGTAGCCCTCGCGATTCACGCGATGGAGGAGCTTCACATCGAACCCCTTGGCCTTGAGCCGCTCGACCCCGGCCGCCGCGATGTCGGTCGTCTCATCAGTCGAATCGTCGAGCACCTGGATCTCAAGCCGGTCTTTCGGATAGTCCAGATTACCAACGGATTCCAACAATCGGCGAACGACGAAGTATTCGTTGAAAACCGGCAACTGAACCGTCACCCGCGGGAGTTCTTCAAACTTCCGGAGCGGGACGGGCCGCGTCTTCCGGTGCTTCAGAAAGAGGTAAATGATGGAATACCTGTGGATTCCGTAAGCCGAGAGCCCCAAGAGGACAATGAGGTAGCTGATACTCCAGAGAGTGTTATGTAAAACCGCGTCTAGCGAACCTGTTGGCACAAAAGTAGAGCTCCCATTCGGAAAAGCGGCGCAATCAATCCCTCACCCGGGACAACCGTCAAGTCGAAAAACCGGGCCGTGGGCTTCCCTTGCCTGTCCCAGCCGTCTCAACGAAAGCCGCTGCTGGCCAACCGACGGCCTTGCTGCTACTGTGGAAGCGTATGAAACCTCCCCTGTCGGTCGCGGAACTGAGAGAGCTGGACCGGAAACATCACCTCCACCCCTTCACCCACCATGTTGAGATGCACGGGCCCGGCACCCACATCATCAAGGCGGGCGACGGTTGTTTTCTGATCGATCAGGAGGACCGGAGGCTCCTCGACGGTCTGGCCGGTCTCTGGTGCGTCAATGTCGGCTACAACTGCGTCGCGATCGTAGAGGCCGTCCACCGCCAGATGGAGGCCCTTCCCTACTACCCCTCCTTCTTCAATACCACGACCGAAACACCGGTCCGCGTGGCGGAGTTTCTGGCAACCCGGGCGCCAGCACGCCTCAACCGGACGATCTTTTCCAACTCGGGCTCCGAGGCCAATGAGACCGCTCTCAAGGCGATCCGCGGCTACCACCATATCCACAAGCGGTCCGGGAAATATAAAATCCTCACCCGGACTTTCGCCTACCACGGTGTCACGGTTGCAACGACGAGCATGACCGGCCTTCCAACATGCTACCAGCCCTTCGACCTGCCGCTGGAGGGTTTTCTGCAGGTTCCGGGCCCCCACCCCTACGGCGTGAAGTCCGACCTCGACCCGGAAGCTTATGGAAAATGGTGCCTCGAGGAGACGGACCGCATCATCCGGCGCGAAGGCGCTGATACGATTGCAGCGATGTTCGTCGAGCCCGTTCAGGGTGCGGGCGGCGTCATTGTGCCCCCGCCCGGGTATCTCGCCGAGCTCCGCGACCTGCTACGCCGGCATGGCATTCTCTTCGTTGCCGATGAGGTGATTACGGGCTTCGGCCGCCTGGGCGACTGGTTTGCCAGCAATCTCTGGGACCTCGAT
>CAZSMN010000379.1:0-3471 GCA_964607615.1 uncultured Chthoniobacterales bacterium
ACATGGCTGAACGCCTCGACCACGCCGACCAGATTCCGCGCCACCGGACAGCAGGAGTGCTCGGATGGTGCGAGCGGACAATTCGGACACTGGTGATGGAGAAGATCAGTCCACACCGGAAGAGGCCGTTGCGGCTCGTCAGCGACCAAGCGGAGAGAAGGCCGCTCCAACGCGATAACAAACTCCTTCGTCTCCCCATCGGGAAAAGAGAACCGGTAGCGGATGGAAAACACCTCACCTGACATGTCACCAACATTGCGCGCAACCAGCTGCACGACAATCCCTAAACGCACAATGCCCCACCGTGATCGAATCCGCGTGAGTTGCGGACTCAGAAGTCCTACCCTCCGCTCCTGCTCTCATGCCCAAGCCATCGACCGTCCAAACCCCCTCGCCCCTCCTGGCCCATTGCTTTGCCGCGTGGCCGGAGGAGAAAAAGTCCAAGGTCCGGCAATGGCTGAAGTTTCAAGCCATCACGGTCAACGGCCGGCCGGTTTCACAGTTTGACCACCCGCTCGTCCCGGGCGATGTGGTTGCCGTTCGTACCGACCGCTTTGCAGCGCCAAAAACGGTGATCGGGTCCGGGCTCCTGGTTTATTTCGAGGATGCCGACGTGATCGTCATCGAGAAACCCACCAACCTTCTCAGCATCGCCAGCGAGCAGGAGGACGAGCGGACCGCCTACCGCCTCCTCACTGACCACGTGCGGCACGGCAATCCGCTTTCCCGCAACCGCGTCTGGATCGTCCACCGGCTCGACCGTGAGACGTCGGGGCTCATGGTTTTTGCGAAGACGCCGGAAGCCAAAGAGATCCTTCAAGGCAACTGGGATGCGGCCGAAAAACGCTACGAAGCGGTCATCGAGGGACGCCTCACGTCGGAATCCGGCACCTTCCGCTCCGACCTCGATGAGCGCAATCCGTTCCGCGTGTTCAGCGCTCCTCAGAGCGAGCACACGCGCCATGCCGTGACGCACTTCCGTGTTCTCGCGCGGAGCACGTGGCGTTCGCTGGTTGAGCTAACCCTCGAGACAGGACGACGGCACCAGATCCGCGTCCAGCTTGCCGACGCCGGGTGCCCGATCGTCGGCGACAAAAAATACGGTGCGGTGAGCGATCCGGCGAAGCGCCTCGGACTCCACGCCTGCGCGCTGCGGTTTCCGCATCCGGTGACCGGAAAAGAATTGCGCTTCACCTCTCCCCTGCCGAAGGAACTCGCGAAGCTGGTTCAAAGCCGGCCGGCCGGTCCTGCCAAAGGTCGCGCGGTGTAGAGACGACGGTAGGCGGAGGGCGCGAGTCCCTGATGGCGTGCGAAGACGCGCGAGAAGTAGAATGGATCCGGATAGCCCACGCGCGATCCGATATCCGCCAGCGTGGCCTCGGTCGTCTTGAGAAGTTCGCACGCCCGCTGAAGGCGGAGCCGCGTGAGGAAGGTCAGCGGCGGCATCTGCGTCTGGCGGCGGAAGACGGCGGCATAATGCGTCGGCGCCCATCCTCCGACTCTGGCGAGATCCTGCAACGTCAGAGGAGCGGCGAGGTGCTCCCGCATAAAGCGGATCGTTTTCAGCACACGATCCTCCGAGTCCCGCGAAACGCCGGGCCGGGCACGCTGAAGCGTCCGCAGAAGCCCGACGAAACGGATGGCGCCCGTCGAGAGGCCGATCAGATCCCGGTCGCTGTAGGCCCCCAGCACATGCCGGAACGTTTCCTCGAAGGCCTCGACCACCACATCGATACTTTCGATATAGAAGGGATCGCCCGATGCGGCCGGCGAAGGATTCAGCACCGCCGTGAGACCGGAAACCGAACTACCCGTCAAATGTAGCCAGACAAGGCTCCACGGGCGCTCGGGATGCGCTCCGTAGGTATGCGACTCCCGCGGCGGCAGGAGGATCGCCATGCCCTCCCGGAGCACGAACCGGCGACGTGGCGTCCGCACAAAACCCTCACCCTGAAGACAGACCAGAAGCACCGCCTCGGCACACCCGCCGGCTCGCTCGACGAAATGCCCGGCCGCCCGGTCGAAGCGACCGATGTGCGTGGGAAAGAGCGACCGGACAAACGGCAGCCCACCGGCCCGGCGCAGTACCGTCTTCGGCACCACAACTAACCGCTGGCCGGGAAATCCCTCACGGATGCGCTTGATGGTCTTCGGCGTCGCCATACAAAGGAGCCTGACGAATCACCATAGGATCGTCCATGTCTTTCTCCTGATCGTTTATGGAAGCAAGCCGCCGCACGGTTGAAGATACCGGGAAATCCCCCTATGAACCTCGGTATCCCGGACCTTCTCGTCTTCTTCGCCTTCTTTGCGGTCGTCATCGGCCTCAGCATCTGGAAAAGCCGCCGCCCGGACGGTGAAGCCCGCGAGAGCGAAGACTACTTCCTGGCCGGACGCGGGCTGACCTGGCCGCTGATCGGCATTTCGATCGTGGCGGCCAACATCTCGACCGAGCAGATGGTTGGCATGGCCGGCCAGGCGGCAGCGGGGCCCGGGCTGGCCGTGAGTGCGTGGCAGTTGATGGGCTCCGTTTTCATCGTGCTCATCGCTCTCACGCTGCTGCCGCGCTTTCTCCGGGCCGGGATCTATACGATGCCCGAGTTCCTTGAATACCGGTATAATGCCGCGGCGCGGGCGATCATGGCCGTGCTTACAGTTGCCATCTATGTGGTGGTGATGCTGCCGGCCGTCCTTTACTCGGGAGGCGTGACGCTCCGCGCGATCACGGGAATCGACCTCGTTACCGCCGTGTGGGTCATCGGTGTGGTCGGGGCCGTTTACTCGGGCATCGGCGGACTCAAAGCGATTGCCTGGGCCGACCTCGTCCAGGGTCTCGCGCTCCTTGCAGCCGGAATGCTCGTCTTTTTCCTCGGCCTGAAAGCCGTCGGTGGCTGGGATGCCTTCGCCGCTCACAATGCCGAGCGTCTGCATATGATCCGACCGGCGTCTGATCCGCACCTTCCGTGGACAGGCATCATCGGCGGCATGTGGGTTGTGATGATCTACTACTGTGGGCTGAATCAGTTTATCGTCCAGCGCAACCTTGCCGCGCGCTCGCTCCGGGACGGCCAGCTGGGAATGATTTTTGCCGGCGCTCTCTGGCTTCTGGTGCCGTTCGCCATGGTGATGCCGGGCATGATGGCGCAGCAGCTCTTCGCCGACCGGCTGGCCGGGAGCGCGGATGCCGCTTTCCCAACCATGGTGACACAGCTGATTCCCGCCGGCGTGCGGGGGTTTGTCTATGCCGCGATCGCCGGCGCTGTAACCAGCACGCTCGCCTCGCTTTTGAACTCCGCTTCCACGATCGGGACGATGGATGTCTATAAAAGCCTCCTGCATCGCGACGCCGCACAAAAGCATCTCGTTAAGCTCGGGCGCATCCTTACCGTCGTCTGCGTGCTGATCGGGTGCCTGATTGCTCCACTTCTCGATCAGCCGCGCTTTGGAGGGGTTTTCCAATACATCCAGCAG
>CAZSMN010000380.1:0-3450 GCA_964607615.1 uncultured Chthoniobacterales bacterium
CGTCCCCGACCCGCACCGCCTCGCTCTGGAACCGGCCGTAAAAGTCGATGCACATCCCGATCGCCGCATCGCCGAGCGAGACGTCGAGAGGAACCTTCCCCGCCGCATCCGTGAAGTACCTGGCATTGGCCGCGGCCGCCTGGATGAGCTCGAGCCCCCGTTTCCATCCGACCGCCAGGATCGCCGGATCCTCGGACCCCGCCTCCCGCACCAGGTCCTGCATCTGCTGCTGGATCACCATCTCAAACGCCTTCGCCGCGGAGCCGCTCTTGGTCGGGTCCGCCAGCGCCACCTGCTTGAAAAACGCCGGCCGCATCAGATCGCGCCAGCTGGCGGGGAGTTCCTTCACACCCAGACGTTGGAGCGAATCGGTGTTGTAGCAGATGCCGAAGGAGGACAGGCACGCCCCGATCCAGCGTCCTTCCGGGTCGAAGAAGGGCTCGCCGGAGACCTTCTGCGGAATCGAATCCTCCTGAAACCACTCCGGATGCCGCTCAAACACATTGCTCGGGACCAGGCGCCCTGCAGCGGCCTGCTGTTCGAAGTCATAGGCCCCGCCACCGAAGAAAAGATCGATTCCGATGCCGCGCGAGGAATCGAGAAACGCCCGGCGGGCGGCCTGGGCCGGGGTATCGAACGCGGGCGAGACGCCCGGTTTGATCTTCGGATTATCAAACGCCCCCGCCACCTCGGGCGTGAAGGTCTTCCCCGCCTGGGTCCACTCCCTCTCGAAGACAGTAAGAAATTCGCCCTTGAGGAAACGGGCGATTTCGCTCGTTCCGCCAGGCAAACGCCAATCGATGCGCACCGTCCGCCCGGTCTTCTTGCGGTAGTGCTCCGAGAAGGCGCGCGTGAACTCGTAGCGGATGGCCTCGTTGTGCGGCGAGACGATCACGATCGTCTCATCCGCCGACGCGAGCAGGTTCTCCTTCGGCTTCAGGAGAAACGGCAGCCCGAGCACGAGCGCCATTGCGGCAAGAACGGCGAGATTGCGCCCCATAAGTTCTAGCGCCTGAGAATGACGACGTCTTCCCGGCGCGCCGTGACGTGAAGGTCACGGTCGGGCACGCGTGCCGAGAGGTGCGGGTTCAGTTCAAAAATCTTCAGCGACTCCGGTCCGGCAGCGAAACGGTATTGAGCGACTTCGCCGAGGTAGACGGACTCTCCGATCCGGCCCGTGACACCATTCGACACCGGCTTGGTCTCGGCAAAAACCCAGGACTCCGGCCGGATCGAAAGGGTCGCCGACTCACCGGTGCGGGGCAGCCAGTTGGGATCGCCCACGACGCCGTTGAAAACCCCGACCGCGGTCTCGACCAGCACCTCATCGGGGGCAACGGACTTGATGGTTCCTGAGAGAAAATTCGTCTCACCGATAAAGTCCGCCACCACCTTCGAGCGCGGCCGGCGATACACTTCTTCGGGCGATCCGATCTGCGCGATGTTGCCGCTCTCAAGGATGGCCATCCGGTCGGAGATGGAAAGAGCCTCCTTCTGGTCATGGGTCACATAGATCGCCGTGAGGCCGAATTCCTTGCAGACCCGGCGGATCTCGGCGCGCATCTCCAGGCGCAGCTTGGCATCGAGATTGGAAAGCGGCTCATCGAGCAGAAGGCAGCGAGGGCGGATCACCAGGGCCCGCGCAAGGGCCACCCGCTGCTGCTGGCCGCCCGAAAGCTGTGCGATCTTCCGCTCGGCATAGGGACCCATCTGAACGGACTCGAGTGCGGCAGTGACGCGCTTGCGGATCTCGTCGGCCGGCACGCGGCGCTCCTCCAAACCGAACGCGACGTTCTTGGCCACCGTCATGTGCGGCCACAGCGCGTAGCTCTGGAACATCATGCCGGTATTCCGCTTATGCGGAGGCAGACGCGTGACGTCCTCGTCCGCAAAAAGGATCCGGCCGGCATCGGGAATGTAGAAGCCCGCAATATTCCGCAGAAGCGTGGTTTTGCCGCAGCCGCTCGGTCCGAGAAGGAAAAACAGCTCCCCAGGCTCGATGCGGAAGTTCAGCCCGTTCAAAGCAACGGCCGCGCCGAATTTTTTGACGAGGTTTTCAATGGTGATGGCAATCATGGTGGGTCTCGGGGCCGGCAACGCGATCTTCTGTAGCCAAGTCATGTCCTTTGAGCAATCCCCATGCCGGAAATCGCCCGCCCCGGCGACCGGTTGCCGGCAGACGACCCTTGTCGCCCGCCGGTGCATGGATTATCCTGCACGCGAAGTGGATACCGAGCCCCTCATTGCCGAAAGCAACCGCCGCCCGCTTCGCGATGCCCTCCTCTCGGCCACCGTGCTTTTTGTCGTCTCGGCCGCCGGGGTGGTGCTGATCGCTGCCAACGCGCGCAGCACACAGGCGGATGTTGTCCGAACGGATCTCTCCCGGCTGGCCAGGGCTGCGTCCGGCCTTATTGACGGCGACCGGCACGAGCAACTCGCCAACACCGGCACGACCGGCAGTCCCGAGTATCTCAGCCAGCTGGAGCCGCTCGTCCGCTTTCACAAAGGTGTCCCTGAGCTCGCCTACGTCTACACGCTGGTCGAGCGCCATGGCATGTTCCACTTCGTTCTCGATACGGCTCAGGCCAGCGGAAGGCTGGGATTTGACCGCGAGATGATCGCCTCCGAACTGATGGAGCCTTACGAAAGCAGCTCCCCTGAGGAAGACCGCGCCGAGATGGAGGCCCTGAGGACGGGCACCGGCCATGTGAGCGAGAAGCCATTCAGCGACGAGTTCGGAACATTCATGACGGCTGTCGCGCCGGTGTTCGATTCCACCGGCCGGCCGGTCGCGCTCGTCGGAGTAGACCTCTACGTCGAGGATTTCGTGGCGCGGCTGGCGCAGGTCAACCGCTCGGCGGCCGTCAGTATCGCCTTCATCTTCGCAGCCTCGGTTGTCATCGGCCTCCTCGTCTATTTCAACCGCAAGAGAATCGTGCTCCAAGAGGTGGAAAACCTTCGCGCCGAGGCAGACAAAGCCGCTCTCATCGAACGGGACCAACGCCTTGTCTCCGCACTGGGGCAGATTGTTTACCACTTCGATGTCGCAAGCCGGCGCATCACCTGGCGCGGCGACACCAAATCCATTCTCGGCGTGGAAGCCGACCGGATGCCGGATTCCCCGGAAGGCCTCGCCCGCCTTGTGCGGGCGGGTGATTCCTCGACCATCTCCGCGTGGCCCGAGCTGTCCGGCTTGCAGGATGGCGTGCTGCTCAAAGAGCTGCGGATCGACCATTCCGATGGCCGGACGATCTGGATGCTCGACCGCGCTGTCGTTGTCAACGATACGGCCGGCAACCCGATCGCGGTCGACGGCGTGCTTCTCGACATCACGCGACAGAAGAACATCGAGCTCGAACTCATCGCCGCCCGCGACCGCGCCGAGGCGGCCGGAAGAGCGAAGAGCGATTTCCTTGCTGTGATGAGCCACGAGATCCGGACGCCGATGAA
>CAZSMN010000381.1:0-3430 GCA_964607615.1 uncultured Chthoniobacterales bacterium
GTGAACGAGAATTTTATCCATGCCTTGCGATGAGAAATCTTTCGATGTTTTGATAGTCAGGCAGCCGCTCGATGTCCCGATAATTGTTTTCCTTGAGCAAGGCCGCCACCGCCGGTGCCTGGTCGTGACCGATTTCGAGAGCGAGGAGTCCGCCCGGTGCGAGGAGGTCGCATGCCTGTGGAATCAGACGCCGGATGAGCTCCAACCCGTCCGCCCCGCCATCGAGGGCAAGCTTCGGATCCCACTGCACCTCGCGGGCGAGTCCGGGGATTTCGCCGGCGGGGATATAGGGCAGGTTGGCGGCAATGATGTCGAACGGACCCTCGATTCCGGCTCCCAGATCGCCTTCCCGGAGCTCGACCCGCTCTTCGAGGCTGTGCCGGGCGCGATTATCCGCCATCAGCGTGAGGGCCTCCGGCGAGACATCGACTGCCACGACGCTCCATGCCGGACGCTCAAGGGCGAGGGTTAACGCGATGACGCCGCTTCCGGTTCCGACGTCCAGAGCACGGCCGTTTTCTCCGGTCGCCCGCGCCAGAATGGCCTCGACGAGTTGCTCGGTCTCGGGCCGGGCGATGAGCGCCCGCTTGTCCGAGAGGAAAAGCCGCCCGCAAAAACCCACCGTGCCAAGAAGGTGTTGCAGTGGCTCACCGGCTGCCCGCCGCTTGACCAACTCGCGCAGAGGCGCCCGCTCGGCCTCACCGACCGGGCGCTCAAACTCCAGATAGAGATCGATCCGGCGTTCTTTCCCCAGCACGTGCGCGAGGAGGTGCTCGGCATTAAGGCGCGGGCTCTCCACCGACTGGCGGGTCAGATACTCCGTCGCTGCATTGAGGACTTCCAAGACGGTCATGAAAAATAAAAATCGGCTGGACTCCGGAGCCGCACTGAGGTTCGCTCGCCTGCCGACGGGAGTGAACGTTAAAATCACGCTCCCTTCAATCACCAAGCTCCATATGGAAAAATCAGGGTTACCAGAGCGAAGAACATCGGGCGTCCGCGCGATTAGCGTGAACGACATCGTGCGAACTGGGTCGGTTACGGCGAAAAAGAAGAAAACCTCCATCCGGCGGCATCTCGAAAAGAATCCCGCATTCTATAAGACCGGCAGAAAGAAGCCCCTCGCCATCGAGAAGATGATTCCGGTGCCGGAGCCGAAGCCCTCAAATCCTCCTCCCGCCACGAGGCCATCTGAACAAGGCGGATCGCTTTCCGACCTGCTGGCAAAGGCAGCATCCGCCCTGCCGCAGCGTCCGATGTCTGCTTAACAACCCTGCGCCCGCAGGATGGCGGCTGCCGCCCCGGCGACGTCGTCCGCCGTCTCGTCCGGCCCAACGCTGCCGCCTTTGGCACCATAGCCGGTGCGCACAGCGATCGTCCGGCAGCCTGCGGCCTTTCCGGCGGCGACATCGATGTCTTTGTCGCCAACCATCCAGCATTTTCTAAGGTCCAACCCGAAATCCGCCGATGCTTCCTCGAGCATTCCCGGCGATGGCTTCCGGCGGTGAGTCGGTGCCGACGAGGGATCCGGACAGAAGTAAACGCGATCGACCAACCCGCCGAGCTGGCGCTCGAACTCGGCCGCCACCGCCTCGTATTCCGCCATCAGGATCCGGCCCGAACCGATTCCGCTCTGGTTGGTCACGACGATATTGAGCCAGCCCGCTGCGCGAAGCGATGCCAGCGCTGCAAGAGCGCCATCGAAGACCCGCACCTTCGCAGGATCATTACAATAGTGCACCTCCTCCATGAGCGTGCCGTCCCGGTCCCAGAAGACCGCCTTGGAGCCATTTGCCATCCTATTCGCCTGCGCGGTTGTCTTTGGCGAAGCTGTCCGTCAGTTCGTCCGCCGTCAGCGTCGCCGTTCCGAGCTTCGCCACAACGACGCCGCTGGCATGATTGGAAATTTCCGCTGCCTCGTGGGACGTCGCGCCTGAGCAGATGGCCAGAGTGAAGAGCGCGATTGCCGTGTCGCCGGCGCCGGAAACATCGAAAACCTCCCTCGCCCGTGTCGGCGTGTGGTAGGGAACCTGCCCTTCCTCGAAGAGGATCATCCCATGCTCACCGAGCGTGATCAGCAGTCCGGTCAGGCTCCAACGTTCCACCAGAATTTTTCCAACCTCCAGCAGGGCCTCGTCCGCCAAGGGATCATCCGCCGCGCCGGGATCGCGCTTTCCGGCCATCGCAAAAGCTTCCGACCGGTTCGGCTTCAGGAGATCAATCCCGGTCCAGTCCAGCGGATTGCCGGGATTCGGATCCGCCGAAACAAATTTCCCCGCCTCCTTGGCCAGCCGTCCGGCGACGTCCTTGAGCTCCTGCGTGAGAAATCCTTTGCCGTAATCTTCGAGAATCACGCCGTCGACCGACGGCAGAGCGGCCGCGATCAGCTCCGTCGCCTGCCGGATGACGTCGCCACCCGAGGGAACCCGCTTTTCGCGGTCCACGCGGACGACCTGCTGCTGCCGGGCAACGATCCGCGTCTTGACGATGGTCGGCACCTCCGGCGAGACGACCATGGAATCCGTCCCGATCAGTTCCTCCTTGAGGAGACCACGAAGCTTTTCGCCCTGGCTGTCGCCACCGATCAACCCGCAGAGGTGAACCCCCGCACAGAAGGGCCGGAGATTGCGCGCGACATTGGCCGCACCACCCGGGTAGGCGGATTCCGACTGCACCTCGACGACAGGAACCGGTGCCTCTGGGGAGATCCGGGAGACCTTTCCCCACACAAACTCGTCCAACATCACATCGCCGACTACGAGAAGCTGACGGCCGGCGGCGGTTCGAAGAAGATGTTGTAATCTGGAGGGATTCATCGCATGTTGGACGGGCTTTGTAACCGGACGGCAACCCCGCGACAAAGCTGAAATTCACGATGCCAAAAACATTCTCATTGTTTGTCGCAGGCCTCGCGCTGGCGGCAGCCCCGCTCTCGCACGGCCAGCGCCCCGAGGAAAGTATCGACCTTTCGAAATTCCCGGCCGCCCAGGTTCAGAACGTCGTTGTGCCCGTCCCGAGCGAGATTTTTCTCGTGCTCGATAAACTCGGGACTCCGAATTGGCGGGCGGAACTCCGCGAAAACCTTGGAAAGAACACTGGTAACCGCGCCCAGGTTGCCCTCCTTCTCGGCACCGTCATTGCCGAGGGATTTATCGCCGTCGAGGCGGAGGACTCCGAGCGCGTGAAGGAGATCGGCCGCGAGGTTCTCGTGCTCGCCGAGGCCATCAATGTCCGCAAGGCGGTCATCGCCCGCAGCAAGAGCATCACCGAAAAAGCCGAAGCCCGCGACTGGCGCGCCGTCCGTGTCGAATTTGACGGCGCCCTCCAGGACGTCCGCGGCGCCATGGAAGAACTCGGCGACGACGACCTCGCCCAGCTTGTCAGCATGGGCGGCTGGATCCGCGGCACCGAGGTCCTCACCTCGATCGTT
>CAZSMN010000382.1:0-3423 GCA_964607615.1 uncultured Chthoniobacterales bacterium
CGCAAGAAGCCCAACACGATATACGCCGACTCCAACCTGACCGCTTCGCTATCTCAGCGAATCACCGCGCAGATGATCGCCAAGGCGACAAAGTTCTTTTTTGGCGAACCGGACGACAGCGATTGGTTTGTGGCCGATGCGATCGGAGAGGAAGACGCCTCGCTATCGGAAAAAGTCAGACGCTATGCCCGCTTCAAGGCTGAACGGTGCAGGATCAAACCGAACTTCATCCAAGGTGTAGAATACGCTTTTGTCCGCGGCGAGGCGGTTAAAAAGATCCTCCACAGCGAGCGTTTTCAACTCTTTGACCGCACGGACATGATCCTTGTGGAGGCGCCCAAGGGAAATCCCATCTACGACGCTCACGGCGATTACATCATTCAAGATGATGCCTGGCAGGATGAAATGGAGGAACTCCCCGTCAGCCAGATCCCTCCGGATAAAATCCACCTCGCTATCGCCGAGGCCCAGCCGGTGGACGGCCAGGAGCAGACGGCCGCCGTCCCGACAGGCCGGGCCATCCTCAAGAAGGACGGCGTCACCGTCCGACCGGACAAACCGATCTACGAAATGCGCAAGGTCGCCAGGAAGCGCGTCACATTTCACGGCCCGTCCGCAGAGGTGTGCTATTACCGGGACTTCCTTTGCCCGATCGATGCGGCCGACATCCAGACGGCGGACCTCATCTGCCACCTCTATGACCGGACCGTCATGCAGATCGTGGGAATGTTCTCTTCCCAGTTTGAGGGCGGGGAAAAGGGCGTCGAGGGCATGCAGCGTGCCATTGATGCCCTGCATAACATGATCTCGACAGGCACCCAGCACGCCAAGAGCGATGTCGGCGCACCAAGGGCAGACTTCGACGAGAACGACACCGCCCAGAGCCCAAACAATCCCACCGTCCAGCTCGCGGAATGCTGGCTCACCTACGACGCCGACACCGACGGCCAGGAGGAAGAGATTCTCCTCATCATCGATCGCGCGAACCAGTGCCCCATCTACTACGAGCACACCAGCAACGTGACCTTGAAAGGCCGGCGGCCGTTCGAAGTGGACCGCGCGATTGCCGTCGATGGCCGTTGGTGGGGCATGGGAGCGATGGAATACTTCGCCCCCGAGCAGGAATTCATTGATTTGCAGATCAACCGGAAGAACTTCCGCGACGGCGGCACCGGCCGGATCACTCTTTGGAGGCCCTACCTTACCTTGGAGGGCGAGCGGGATAAGACGCTCCGACTCAACGACGGCAGCACTTACACGCCGATTCAAGGCGCCAAAAACGAGGATATTGTCAGTTACGTGACGCTTCCCGATGTCGGCGCCGAGCTAATGGATCTCCTCGAGCTTTTCATGCAGTTCATGCAGGTGAAGTCCGGCGTGATGACCGGTGCCGACCAGGCCGTTTCCGCGATGCCGTCGAGTGATACGGCGACCGAGCAGAATCTCATCACCGACTCTGGCAACGAGCTTTTTGCCATGTTCCTGGTCCGCTTGTTCGAGGGGATCTCCGCATCGATTGAGCAGGTTGTCGATGTGATGTTCTGGAAGCTGGACCGGCGCGAGGCATTCACGTTCTTCAACGGCGAGGCCGATGAACTCATGGAACTGACCCCCGAGGACGTGCGCAACATCACGCTCAACGTGCGGTTGGCGATCACCCGCCAACGGGACCGGCAAACGCTGGCCGCCGGCACGCAGGCTGCCGCGCTCATCGAGAAGTTCTATTCCCTGCCCTATGTCCTGCAGGAGCGATTCACCCAGTTCTATCGGGGCCAGTTGAAGGCGCTCCGGGTCGCCGGCGCCGACAAGCTGATCGAGCCACTCGATCCGGCCATGCTGGCAGTTCAGCCGGCCGTAAACGCACAAACAGGAACCCTCCCAGGTGGCAACACTGCGCCGCCGGCCGCAGGGTAAAGCACGATGGGGCTATTCAAAACGCCATTGCCCCCAGGCCCAGGGCCAAAGTCACGGCCCAGCCCAGCACGGGAAAGCGACGTGATCGCACGGGTTGGCGAGGCGAGTAACTGGATCGCCCGCATTCATGCATTACTGTCTCCCTACGCGCCGAGGAACATCACCGACGCGACCGGCCGGAAGTATATCGTGCTCGCCCAAGATCAGGGCATCGGGGATGTCGTTGGAAATACAGATCACCCTTTCCGCCTTGTAACCAGGACTACCGATGGAGGAACGACAGAGGGCGGTGTCATTTTCGAGTCCAGTCTCTTCAAGTCTCTCCGACCTAACGATAAGCAGGCAATAACCGGATTGCTTAACGAAGACCGATCAACAGGCTGGTTCAACCTCACAACCGACGATGCGATTTGGCTAGGGATAGTTTTTGACGGCAGCGGCAACGTAACGAGCGCAACGATTGACTCAAAAGGTGGCGGTGAAACATTCGACCTTACGGCCGAGGCATGGAGCGGAGACGACGGATACTGTGAGGACGACGGAAACGAAGATGAACCGAAGCACCAAACGAGTCGAAAACTCATCGCCTACACGACGGCAAGCGCCGGAACGCCATCCACACCGGTCGTCCACCAAGTTATGCGCTGCGACCAGATCCTCCGCAATGTCTGTATCGACGGGAAGCCAGCGCGGTATCCATTTGACCACGAAGGAGGATACCCACTGTGAGAGGTCTCACTTACTGTGACGGCTACTTTCCGTTCTGCACTCCCGAGGCGGTGATGTGGGACGGCACTACCTATTTTGGCGGGCAGTTGGCCTACTTGGATGAGAACGATCCGGGCTCCCCTAGTTGGTGGGTTGACGGACAGCCGTCTGCCAGCGCGGAGAAACTGGATGAAAAGATCGTCGGCCCCGGCACCGCACGCCCCATCGGTTTCACTCTGGAAGAACTGGCTGCGCTCTTTTGGAGAACAAAGCAACTGGAATTAAATTTCTCGATTGAGTGCGGCGAGATCATTTTCGAGAACGCTATTGAAATTCCCGGAGACCCTGTAACCTATGAGGACCTCCATGTTTACCCGTGGTTGACCTTGGCGGGGAAGACGTCTGCCCGCGGGGTAACGGAGGCTGGTTTAGTGTGCGGGTCTCGTTGTGAGTTTGGTGCTTCGCTGTCCATTCCCCCAGATAATGGGTCCCCGCTCATAGAGGATGAGATTTCGCTGTCGCACGATGCGACGGAAATAGGTTTCTACATTGGAGGGTCCGCTTGGGTAGGGGCGGACTTTGGGATCGGGCTTTGCGACACTTACAAGTGCGGCGATCTTTACTACCCCACGATAGGCGTTTCTGCTTACTGGACGCGATCCAACTGGGGTGGAATGACCTTACGGACTATAAAATCGGAAAGCGGAGTCGTCCCTTTTTTGGCTTATCTTACGCCTCAAGGCGCCCCTCTCTCATCGCAGACGTTCGATATTTTCACAGAGCTGTCAGCGTCACCGAAGC
>CAZSMN010000383.1:0-3414 GCA_964607615.1 uncultured Chthoniobacterales bacterium
GCATCGCATCCGTGGCTTCAAGGATGGCGGTGAGGCCCTGGGTTTCGAGGATTCCGAGCGCTTGGGTGTTGGTCTTCATGGATCGTTTTTGGGGAAAGTCATCGGGACGCATCTCATCCCGGCCCTCGTAAAGGGCATTAATCGCATTAGGGGCGGAGTTCAACCCGAACATCGCCGGGTCCGGCGATGCCAGGACCGACGTGAGAGCCGTCACACCCATCCGCTTGGCGCAGGCCTCCGCCTCATCCAGTGCAGCGCGGGCATCATCCGGCGCAGCGGCCCGGATGCGGATTGCGATGGTTTCGATGCCGGTCGGCTCGAATCCAAGCAGTTCGACATCCGCCGCCTTGAGCATCGCGTCGGCGACCACGCTCGTGACGCTGAGAAACGGCACCTCGGCGTAGGCAAGCGTCGCCCTCATGCCTTCAAGTTCAGAACAACCTCGCGCACGATCGCCTCGACTTTGTCGCGAAGGTCAGCAGTCGCTCCGGATCCCGGCAGGCTGCATCCACGGGCCGCTTCAGCGAATCCGCACTCGGCCAGCACGCACGCCATGCGCGCCTGGATATCGCCCATTTTTTCCATCTCGCCGGGCGACAGCGGAAACCGTGCCCGCCCGGGTTGGAAGCCGCGGAGCTCGTATCCGGCACGGAAGCCTTCGGGAAAGTTCGGTGCATTCACCATGAGCGAAAACAAATCGAGCAGCTTGAACTGCACGCGGCGGGCTTCCGGCCAGTTGCCTGCCAGCGACTCGTTATAAATCTTCATGATCACCTCCGGTACAACGCCGGAGCTGGAGAGCGTTCCCCCATCACCGCCCATGAACATCGAAACACAGAGCAGTTCCTCCCAGCCGATCAGCACGGAAAACTCCTCGCGCTGCTTTTTGATCTCGTGGAGCACCTGCTGGAAGCGCGGCATGTCGCGCGACGTGTCCTTCGTGCCCACGATGCGCGGACAGTCGAGCGCCAGACGCTTCAGGACAGGCACGCTGATCTCGTTGGCGAAAGCCGGGATGTTGTAGATGACGATGTCGATCGGCGACTTGGCCGCGATCTCGCGGAAATACGTCTCGATGCTCTCCTGCGTGAGCTTGAAATAATACGGCCCTGTGATGGAGACCGCCCGGCAGCCGAGGTCCGCGCAGTAGCCGCACATGTCGAGAACCAGATCGACGTTCGGCTCGGCAGCCCCCGCGAGCACCGGCCGGCCGCCGGCTTCCTCGACCACGATTTTGAGCACGCGTTTGCGCTCTTCAGGGCTCAGGCGGATAAACTCGCCCATGCTGCCATTCGGGTAGTAGCCGGTCACCCCCTTCTCGCCGATCCAGCGGATGATGCGGCGGAGTTCGTCCTCGTTAATCCTGCCGTCCGGCAAGTAGGGGACAATGTTGGGGCAGAAAATTCCGGAGAGTTTAGCGCTCATGTGGTCGACGCCAATCCATAGACAGAACGCGCATTGCGATCCAGCATTGCTTCGCGCTCCGCAGGGCCCGCGCCGATTTTGTCCAGAAGTTCATGCGTCACCTCCACCCACCGGCACAAGGGCGCGGCGAGCGTGCAAACCGGCCAGTCGCCACCCCACAGCACGCGGTTCCAACCGAAGGACTCGATGACGTGGGAGAACCACGGAAAGACTCCCTCCGCAGTCCGGTGTGCCGGCGGAGCATAGAGCAGGATTCCTGAGACCTTACAGCAGACATTCGGTCGCTCCGCGAGCCGCGCAATCGATTGTCGCCAGCCATCGGAGAGCCCGCCGGCGATGTCAGGCACTCCGCAGTGGTCGATGACAAAGCGCACATCGGGGCAGGCGTCGACGAGTTCGATCGCCAGAGGAAGCTGGCGCTCAAGCATGCAGATATCGAACGTCAGATCCCATCGCGCGAGCGACGCGACGTTCGCGCGGAAGGCCGCCCCCTGCGAGAGCCCGTCAGGCTCAGTGTGGAGCACACGGCGGAGCCCTGCGAGCTTGGGATGCTCCGCAATGGCCTGAAGCGAGGCTTCGAAATTCGCACTTTCCGGCCAGACCGACGCGACGACCTTCTCGATGCCCGAGCGGCCGTCCGAGGCCAGCCCGAGGATCCATTCCGCCTCGTCGGCGGCAGATTCCTCATCGGCGGCACATTCGACAAAAACGCTTCCGGTGATGCCGCAGTCCGCCGAGGCCGCCGTGTAGTCCTCAAACAGGAAGTCGTCATTGAGATCCGGAATCCCTCCCAGCCACGGATACTGCCGGCGGAGGGGTTCCCACAGGTGCAGGTGCGCATCGATCATCGCTTAATCGAGGTGAAAAACCTCTTCCATCGAAGCCCACCATTCGCCCTCGCCCCGGTCCGGCAGGGGATTCTGGCAAGGCACGCAAACTTCCCACCACCTCTGGGTTGCAGGATCAGCCGCCATCCGCGCCATGTCAGCGGCGAAGTCCTCGCCCGTGTATTCGAAATAGCTGAAAAGATAATCCTGCCCGTCGGGAAGCCGCCGGTGGAAAATCGAATAGTTAGAAATGTTGCACTCCGAAATCATCTTCAGGATCTCCGGCCAAACGGCCGCGTGGAGACGTTTGTATTCTTCAAGCTTTTCGGCATGCACTCCGATCACGGAGCCATAGCGTCGGGGGGATGAATTCATGGTGGGGATCCGTATTCCAACGGCCCTGCAGGCCCGATGTCAATCACCGGTCGCCAACGCAAAAAAGACCGCCGGCAGTCGGGAAGATATCCGGCCCTGATGCTTGATCCCGGAAACCGCCTACGGAACGGCAGGCGGCGGGACAAAAACATAGGCCATGCCCGCCGCCTCGGCCGCCGCGATGCCCGTCGGACTGTCCTCAAAGACCAGGCAATCGTAAGGATCAACGCCCAGCCGGCGTGCGGCTTCGAGAAACGGGTCCGGCGCCGGCTTTCCGTGCACATAATCCTCCATGCACACAACCGCTTGAAAGAGCGAGCGGATCCCCAGCGCGTCGAGCGTCGCGTCGACGATGTCGTGGTTACCCCCCGAAGCGATGGCGATCGGCACCACGCCCGACATGCGGCGGGCAATCTCCAGCACGGGTTCGATCGGCCGCACCTCCGGAATGAGCTCTTTGAAATAGCCTTCCTTCCGATGAATCGTTTCATCGACATCCATCGAGAGCCCGAATTTTTCGTTGAGCTGGGCCACGATCACGCTCGTGGGCTTCCCTCCCCACTCGTAAAAAAGATCCTCCGGAAACGTTCCCCCGAAGTCCGCCATGGCACGCGACCACGCCCGGTAGTGGAGCGGCATCGTGTCGGCAATCGTGCCGTCACAGTCAAAAATGTATCCGCCAAACCGGCGGTCGGGAATTTCCAGTTCCATCAGGTCAGATCCCGATCGATCAATCGGGTAAAAGTGTCCCCAGGTGGAGTCGAACCACCATCTGAGCTTTAGGAGA
>CAZSMN010000384.1:0-3401 GCA_964607615.1 uncultured Chthoniobacterales bacterium
CTGGGGCGGGCAAGGGATAGGCTTCGTCGAAGAGCGCATAGAGTTCCTTGGGAGCGGCCCACGGAGCTCGGGCGATACCGGACATGGCTTCCAGCGTATTCGTTGGCCTGATGCCGTTCGGCGGGGTGGCCGCTTTGAAAAAACGCTCACGCCAGGCATCGTCGCCCACGGTTAATGACGCGGAAATGAGCGAGGCCAGCGTGTCCAAGGTCGCCAGCGTAGTGGTCATGGAGCTGTTGAGGGGATCGATGACAACCTTTCCCCATCCGCCGGTGGTCGGATCTACAAAATTCGGCGCATTTCCGGCGGCGATCCGGAGTCCGAGCGGCTTGCCGGAGATGGCTTCGCCTTCAATGAACCTCGCGCAGGTGAAGGCGGATGCGACTGTGGTGAGTTCGTTGATCGCAATGCGCTTCGGCGGCGTGGCCACAAGGACGGAAAGGAGGGCGAGCCCGTCCTTCGGGCCCTTGGCCACGACGTAAAGAATGCCGTCGGTCGGAACATCGCCGTAGGTGAGGTTGAAGGCCCCTCCCTCATCGGACTTCCCTTGGGCAAGTTCCTTGGGTGCACCCACGCCCGCCACGAAAAGAGTCACGGCAGAACCGGCGACGGGTTGGCTCGCGACTTGGACAACGCCGGCCAATTCGGCGGCATGTAAGGGAACAATAGCGGTCAGGAAACTCGCTGCCGCAGACGCGAGCAGCGAGGTTATGTTGAAGAAGGGATATCTTTTCATAAAATCGGATGCTGGTTTCGACTACTTGGCGGGCATAACCCCGGGAGGTCCGTTGAAGGTTGCCCGATCTTTTAGTGCCTCGGAGACGGAGGGCTCTGGAGCATAGTTCCGGAAGATCAGGTAGAACTCGCCCTCAGGCGTCGGCAGCCAGTTTGACATATTTTCCGCGCTCGGCTTCTCGCGCTGTAGGTAGAGCGTGATCGAGCCGTCCGGGTTCTTCGTCAAATTGTCGTAGTCGGCAAGATGGTAGCGGTTGATCGGGTTCGGCGTGGTGTAGCTCGTGGCCTTGTCATACATCGTTACCGACCAGAAGCCTGGAGGCACCGGTTTGGCATACGCCATGGGCGGCGTTAGCGTGAGTGTGTATTTCTTGGCGCCCGTCATCACCTCGTTGTTGCCGTCCAGCACGCCGGAGTAGTAGATGGCTTGGTTGGCAGTGTTCGCTGTGAGGCCAAAGACTGCGACGCACAGGCGGGAAAGATAATCGGAGCCGGCATATCCGGTGTTCGCCGGAGGAATAACCCAACCGTTTTTGAGCGTTCCGGCGAGGGGCATGGTGCCGAGCGCCAGATCACCGATCGAGGCGGCAGCCTTTTTCATCTCGGCGAGGATCAGCGGGTTCACGTCTTGCGGCTTCCACTGCTTGCCAAGCTCGATTCCCAGATACTTGAACTGTGGCAGCACGGACTCGATCTCGCTCTGTGGCGGCGGGTTCTCGTTGAGGGCCGCAGAGAAGATGGACCAGAATTGGAGCGGATCGTCGAACTGCATGTGACTGGTCGCGACGCCCGGTTTCATCTTTGGCGTTTCGTAGTTGTAAGCCGGTTGTTTCGGAGCGGATCCGCCGGTGTAATCCGAGAGAGTCTGGAGAGTGATGCCTTGCATCACTTTCTTGGCAGCTGCCAAATCCGCTTCGCCTTTCACATTCACGCGTGGCTGGAGCTCGATCCAACGTGTTGGACTGTCGATGCGCTTAACGCTATCGGGCAAGGTGCCTTTCCACCCCGGGCCGACCAGAGCGAACTTGCCGCCCTTGTAGCCTGAGGCTCCCCCGGCGGGATAGGCGAAGGCGTTGCTATACATGTCGCAGATTTCGATCATGTAATAGCGGCCGTCGGAATCAGGCGCGGTGAGGATGACGGGCTCGGGACCCAAATCCGCGAAGCCGAAGCCATAGATCACGTCGAGGTTCGGCGAGACATAGCCGGACTCGGCGGCGAGCTTTGGCGTGGAGATGTCTTCCATCCGCCAGATCGTGTTGGGCTTTGCCTTGGCGTCAGGGCCGAGGGCCACCGTGGCGCGGAGGTTGTACATGGCAACAAGCGGCGCGGCGTAAGTTGCGGCTTGGATCGCGAGTGATTCGGTCCAGGCTTTAATAGCCTCAATTTGCGCAGGTGATGCTTTGAGACCACTCTGCTCGTTTTTTTTGTCCGGTTCGTTGCCGCTGGCCGGAACGATTGAAGGAATGGCGACCGCCGTTGCGGCAAGGACCGATAGGGTTTTTGTTAGGAGATTTCGTTTCATGCTCTTGGCGTCTGCGTTCTGATCATTAAGGATGCGGGGTTGGAAAAGGGATGTCACCGGGTGGTTGAATCTGTGATCCGACGGATGGCCGCAATGACGTCGGAGCCTGCCTTGGTCTTGGCCAGGAAGCCATGACAGCCTGCGGCTTCGGCCGAGGACCGCATAGCGGGGCTGTCGTGAGCGGTGACGAGGAGAAAGGGGGTGAGGGGTCCCTCTTTCACGAGCTTGCGAGCAAGGTCGAGGCCCGACATGCCACCAAGCCTGATGTCCAGAATCAGGCAACTGAATTGCGGGCGCATGGTATCGGCGAGAAACGCTTCCGCCGAGAGATACGTGATCGCATGCATCCCCTCGGCGCGCAGCAGGCGACCGAGAGAACGGCATTGGCTCTCGTCGTCATCGACGACGGCGATATAAGGAGAGCTGAGACCGATCACGGGAGCATGCTACCCGCCTGCCGGCTCGGTGAACTACTGCCCTTTAGGGAAGGAGCCCGGCCTCGTGGGCGAGACGGGTTAGCTCCGCCACGGAGGGGACTTTGAGTTTGGTCGTTATGCTGGTGCGGTGGAGCTTCACCGTTCGCTCATTGATGCCGAGATCTGCGGCGATTTGCTTATTCTGGCGTCCGCATACGACGTGCCCGAAGACTTCCCGTTCGCGGTCCGTGAGGGTATCGAGCAGTGCATGGACCTCCTGTTGGCGGAGACGCGCCGCACGCTCATTGGCATCGCGGGCAAAGGCACGGCGGATGGCATCGAGCAACGCCGCTTTGGGAGCGGTCTTCGCGAGAAAATCCTCCGCGCCGTTACGCATGGCGTGCACAGAGGAGGGGATATTGCCATTTCCGGTAAGAAACACCACAGGAAGAGGGTTCCGTGTTCTGGCCAAGGCTGCTTGGAGCGCGAGCCCGTCCATCTCCGGCATATGAAGATCGGCAACCACACAGCCCGGGGCCTCCGGATCCCGTAGCGCGAGAAACTCCGCAGCAGATGCGTAGGTCCGGACGGTAAACTTACTCGCCCGGAGCAGTCGCGAGGCTGCTGCGAGAAACGACGCATCGTCATCCACGATGTGAATGGTCGGCGCGCTCATACCGGAGATTGCTCGCGGGCCACGGGCAGCGTAAATCGAAACGTCGCAC
>CAZSMN010000385.1:0-3396 GCA_964607615.1 uncultured Chthoniobacterales bacterium
GGAGGCGTTGCTACGGTGCGCGCGTTCGCGGGGCGAGTCCCCAGATGTAGTGGTGGGGTGGGCTGCTGCGACACAATATCCATGCAATCGGTCCTAGATACTCCGGTGTTGGTGTTGAACCGCCTGTGGCAGGCAGTGAACACGTGCAGTGCGCGGCGCGCGTTTACTCTTCTCTATCAAGGCCATGCGCAGGCCGTCTCGACCGAGTCCGAGCGGGGGTTTTTGACCCACGACTTCGAGAGTTGGCGGGATTTTTCGCGGCAGAACCCCGAGCAGGGGATGGCGCGGACGATCTCGATGAACGTGAGGATCCCGAGAATTATCGTGCTCTTGATGTTTGAGCGCCTGCCGAAGAAAGAGGTGAAATTCACGCGGCACAACGTCTTTGAGCGGGACAAGAACACGTGCCAGTATTGCGGAAAGGTCTTCGAGCGGGAGAATCTGAATCTCGACCACGTTTTCCCGCGGGATCGCGGCGGGCAGACGACGTGGGAAAACATCGTGTGCTCGTGCATTCCGTGCAACACGCGGAAAGGAAACCGGCTCCCGCATCAGGCGGGGATGCAACTTATCCGGAAGCCGAAGCGGCCGAAGTGGCGTCCGTTCGTGAACATCTCCATCTCCAACCAGCCGCACGACAGCTGGAAGCATTTCCTCGATCTGGCGTATTGGAACGTCGAGCTGGGCGACTGAGGGTAGACAGGTTTTTGGACAGGATTAACAGAATTGACAGGATTTCAGGGAAAAGGGCAGCGGGCGACTTTTTGGCAACCGTGGGGGAAGATGCTACGGGGCGATAGTCATCGAACAACGAGGGCTCGTCTTCTGTTATGGATTCGCTGTCCTGCTGATCTTGTTCATCTTGTAAATCCTGTCTCATATCTCCTCGATCTGGCGTATTGGAACGTTGAGCTGGGCGACTGAGCGAATGGAAAATTTTTGACAGAACCGGAGCGGGAGCGAAGGAAGACTGCCGGAGGCAGCCCCGGTGGGGTGAGGCGGAGCCGAATCAATTAGCAAGATTAACGGGATTGGGCTGCAGGGAGAGGGTCGGACGTCCGTCCGATAGGAAGCCAAGCTGTTCAAGCAGCTGATTTCCAGCTCTGCAGATCTTGTCCATCTTGTAAATCCTGTCCCATGTCTGCCCTTTCGCATGCCCGCTCTGGAGATTGCGCGAGGACTGCGGCAGGTGCGCTGTGGAGGGAGGTCAGGCTGCCGGCAGGATGAGGGTATTGAGCGACTTGGCGGGTAGCTTGGTGACGAGGGTTTGGCCGCGGGTTTCGATCGTGAGGTGGTGCACGCGGTCGAAGGGGTTGTGGACGACGCAGACGGTCTCACCGGCCGGCGTGTGGTAGGCGACGGCGTTGGAGGCCCAGGGGGCTTCGCAGGTCAGCTGGCGGGAGCCGCGCGGGATGTGACCGGCGTAGTGTCGGAGGATGTGGTATTCGGGGTTCGTCGTGAGGGTGCGCGTGGCGGGATCGACGGTGAAGAGGCTGTTTTGTTCCCAGCCCCAGGTGCTGTGGCCGTTCGGCTCAAGGACCATGTTCCAATACACATACCCGCAGGTGCCTTGGGCGAGGTAGTGGTGGAGGAGGTCGGCGACATACCAAGCGTATTGCCAGGTGTTCCGGCCGTCACCGCATTCGTTCTCGCTCTGGATCATCGGGAGCGAGGGGTAGGCGAGGTGTGTGCGCCAGACGCTGTATTTTCCGGACCATTGGTAGGCGATGCCCCGCACGTGGCGGGCGGCGTCGGGGTCCTGCAGCACGGTGAAGGCGTAGTCGTTGAACGACGTCCAGAATTTCCGGTCGTCGGTCTCGGTATTATTAAGGGTGCCGAGCCAGATCTCGGTGGAGAGACCGGCTCGCTCGAAGGCGGGGCCGAGGTATTGGCCGATGAAGTGCCGGAGCTCTTCGCCGGTAAGGACGCAGCTGGGGAATTTTTGTGACGAGCAGGGTTCGTTCTGCGGGTGGACCTGATGAATGGTCACCCCCTCGGCGGCGTAGGCCTGAACGAACTTCACAAAGTAGTCCGCATAGGTCGTGAGGGTGCGTTTTTCCATCGGGAGCTTGCCGTAGTTCATCACGGCGGGGCGCTTGAGCCAGGCCGGAGGGCTCCACGGGGAGGCGAAAAGCTCGATGTCCGGCCGGCGCCGGAGCGCGGACCGGATGTAGGGCAGGAGCTTTTTGCGGTCGCGATCGAGGGAAAAATGCTCGAGCGCCCAGTCGCCGGGGACGTCGGCAAGGGAATACCAGTCGTCCGAGTAGTCATTCGCGCCGATCGGCAGACGGCAGAGCTCGAACTTCATTTCGCCGTCCGGGGAAAACAGGCGGTCGAGAACATCGTTGTGCACCTTCGCCGGCAGGTGGGCGAGGGCATTCCAGCCGAGCTCGTTGAAGCAGCCGCCGAATCCCCGCCATGTGACGGTTTCCTCCGGAAGAAGGCGGAGGTCCGGGTGGGAAGGACGCCGGGAGCCTTTCAGCGCGCGGGGGGCGGGAAGGGGTGTATAGGGACGGAGCTCGGTCGTTGCGATGTGACGGGGAAGGGGGCGGGAAGCGGAGGATGCCATGACGAAGCGGCCGGTATACCGTAGCGGCCGCGTGCCATCAATGCGGCATCGCAGAACAGGAATTTTCCCGCTCTGTGGGGGCTGCAAGCCGGTAATTTCTCTTGTCAGGAAGAATCCGGTGTGAGATCTTCCGCCCCCTTACACAAAAAACGAAAAAATGGCCAAGGCAGCAATAGCAGTCGATCCCCTTCGACTTCACGAAAAAGACACCGGCAGCGCAGACGTTCAAGTCGCCCTGCTCACGAAACGCATCAACGAACTTACCGAGCACCTCAAAGCGAACTCGAAGGACCACTCGTCCCGCCGCGGGCTGCTCAAAATGGTCGCCACACGGCGCCGCCTCCTCGATTACCTCAAGCGGACCGCAGCGGACCGCTATCAGGGCGTCCTCGAGAAGCTCCAGCTGCGCAAGTAGCGCAAACCGAAACCGAAAAGCCCCGGCGCTCTGCAACGGGGCTTTTTTGTCTCTCCACACGCCTCCGCCTCGCGGCGGCATATCCCTACCTATCTTTCTATCATGATTCATTCCGTTACTGCCCAGGTCGGGCACACAAACCTCACCATCGAAACCGGCAAGCTGGCCAAGCTCGCCGACGGCGCCGTCACCGTCACCTGCGGTGAGACGATCGTCCTCGTCACGGCGGTTTCCGCCACGAAGATCAAGGACGGCCAGGACTTCTTCCCGCTCACCGTTGAGTACAAGGAAAAAGCCGCAGCCGTGGGCAAATTCCCCGGCGGCTACTTCAAGCGCGAAGGCCGTCCCTCCGAGAAGGAAATCCTTACGTGCCGAATGACGGACCGTCCGCTGCGTCCGCTTTTCCCGAAGG
>CAZSMN010000386.1:0-3395 GCA_964607615.1 uncultured Chthoniobacterales bacterium
GGTCGTAGCTGACGACCCGCTGATTGCTGAACCCGGTGTTGTTGTAAAAATCGTCCTGCCGGTTGTAGTAAACCACCGGCTGGTAGCCGTAATACACGGGAGCACAGTAGTTCACGCGGGGCGGAGGGCAATACACCGGACGGGGCGCGCAGCCGCCACCGGTGCCGATGTAGACCTGAAATTGCGGGCCGGCCAGCGCGGAGGCGGCACCGAGGAAGGTCAGCGTGGCGGCAAGGAGTGAGAATTTGAGTTTCATGGCGTTTCTGTTTAAAGTAACGGACATGCGCAGGGTTTATTCAACGGCTCTTACCGGCATCTTCTGCGCGTTTCTTCTCGCCGGATGTGCCTCGGTCTCTTCGACCTCCCAGTTTTACTTCCCGACCACGGCCGATGTCTACCCTCCCAAAGACAAAAACGCCCCGATTCCCATTTTCGGCAAAGCTCCCGACCGCCCGTTCAAGACGATCGGCCGGCTCCGCTTCAGCTCCGATCTGGGCTGGCGGTTCATGCGGGAAAGCATGCTCTATAATGCGCGTGTGAACGGTGCGGATGCGGTGATTCTCCGCTCGTCGGATTCCCGCGAGGTCCGCCGGTTTGCAGAAGTCCCGC
Organism: uncultured Chthoniobacterales bacterium; assembly: GCA_964607615.1. Lineage (GTDB taxonomy): Bacteria > Verrucomicrobiota > Verrucomicrobiia > Chthoniobacterales > Terrimicrobiaceae > CAZSMN01. The sequence goes on from CAZSMN010000386.1 coordinate 610, forward strand.
CGCGGACCGACTGGGTGCCGGTGCCCGGGCCGGTCATCGTTTCGCAATGCGGCAAGAAAGGAAATAACCAGACGTATTATCAGACGGCACCGACCTACATCCCGGTTTTCCAGCCCGGCTACGTGCGGAGCTGGATCGATACGGTGATCGGGATCGACGCCGAGATGATTGTTTTCAAGCCGCGGTCCTGAGACCGGGGTCAGCGGCCCTCGACGATCATCAGGCTCCGTACGAGCTGCTGGACGGAATTGAGGTCGTTCAGGTCGACCTTCGTGTTGAGCGGGTCCTCGGAGTTAAAGGCGACAAACCAGACCCGCGAGGCGCTCGGATCCTCCAGGCTCGCAACGAGCACGTATTCGCCCGGAGTCGGGATTTTGAATTCATAGCGACCGCTTGAGTCGGTTGTCGTCTGGGCGGTCGGGCTCGGGAGATTCTCCAGAAGGAACTTTGAGGGGTTCACCTCGGTATTCGGCGGGAGCTTGGCGGCGAACTCGAAGCGCTCGTCGAGGTACTTTTCCACCGTTTCGCGCGGCAGGAGGAAAACAGTGAGGCCGGGGATGGCAACCCGCTTGCCGGCTCCATCACGAAGGACGGCGCTGCCGCGAACAGTGCCGCTCTCGGCCATCTCCTGGGCGACGAAGAGCATCTTCTGGTATTCCTTTTCCTTCTCCGCGAGCTTGGCCTCGGCCTTTTGAACGTCGGCCCGCGCGGTCAGAATCTCCTCGTGCAGTGACATGATCCAGAAGATCGATCCCACGAGAGCGGCGACGAGAAAGAGGCTCAAAATCCAGCCGGAGAGCCCGCTGCCCATTGCGGGCTTGCGGCCCGCCCTCCGCGAGCTGCGCCGCTCGGGCGCCGGCCTTGGCGCCTCTTCTTCCATCGCGCGCCCGCGTTGAAAGCGCGGAGGATTCGCCCGTTGGAGAAACTCCTCGATCGGCAGCCACTCGGGTACGGCGTCGCTGTAGCACATATCCGTCACGACAAAGTGGCCGGTCTCGTAGAGGGAGGCGACTTGCTCGAGCGGGTACTGGCCAAGAACCCTGCCTTCGCGGGCGACGTGGATGGTTCGACTGCTCATTCGGAATCTCCTTTTTCCATGAAATCCGGGTTTTGTGCAACCCATGCGAGCGCCTCTTCGCGTGTTTGCAGAGTGCCTTCCAGCTGGCGGACCTGCACTGCATCGAGGATGGCTTTGAACTCAGGCCCCGGCCGGCGTCCCAGATCGATCAGATCCCGGCCGGTGATCAGCGGAGGTGGAATGAGGGGTTCGCGGGAGAATTCGTCCTGCTTCGCGCGGAGGAACGCGTAGTTGTCGAGCAGGCCGTGCGAGCCGAGGCAATCCACGCGGTGGAGCTCCATCTCGTCCTCCATTGTCGGCCGGGCCAGAAAGCGCTTGAGCGTCGCCACGCGCATGTTCTGCACGTCTTTGAAGGCCATGTGATTTTTCACGGCGACAAGGGTGTCCTCCGTCTCTGCATTCGAAAATCGCAGCCGTTCGAAAATCTTCGCTGCCATCACCGCGCTCAGGCTCTCGTGGCCATTGAACCGGATCCGTCCGGTCGCGTCGCGCTGGAACGTGCCGGGCTTCCCGATATCGTGGAACAGAACCGAGAAAACGAGCGGCACAGAGACGTGTTCCGGGAGGAGCGACAGCATCAGACGGGTGTGGACGTAAACGTCGCCCTCCGGGTGAAATTCCGCGGGTTGCTCGCAGCCTCGGAGCGCAGCCACCTCGGGCAGGACGATGTCGAGCAGGCCGGACTTTTCCAGCAGGTCGAGGCCGGCCACGCGCGTCGGGTTGAGAAAAATCTTCACCAATTCGTCGCGGATGCGCTCCGCGCTGACGGTCATGATCTCCGGTGCCTTCCGGCAGAGGGCGTCCCATGTCGCCGGCTCGATCGCGAATCCCAGTGCCGCGGCAAACCGCACACAGCGCAGGAGGCGGAGCTTGTCTTCGGAGAAACGCTCCCCGGCTTCTCCGATACAGCGCACGATGCCTGCCTTGAGATCCTCCTGCCCGCCGACATGGTCGATGACGCTCCGGGAGACCGGATCGAAAAAGAGTCCGTTGATCGTGAAGTCGCGGCGGAGGGCGTCCCCTTCGGCCGTGGTGAAGACGACGGATTCCGGCCGGCGCCCGTCAATATAGGCGCCATCGGCACGGAAGGTCGCCACTTGAAAGTCGCAGCCGCCCTCGAGCACGACGATCACGCCGAATTGTGCGCCGACAGCGACCGTTCGTGGGAAAAGCCTCTGCACCTCCTCCGGGCGGGCGCTGGTCGCGATATCGATATCGTGGGCCGCCTTGCCCAGCAGCATATCGCGCACGCAGCCCCCGGCATAGAGGGCTTCGTGCCCCGCATCACGAAGCCGCCGGACGATCCGCAGGGCGGCCTCTTCCATCTACTTCACGGCAGCCCACACACGGTGGACGTCGTCGTGATCCTCCAGCGCCTGGAGAAACTCGCCGGTCTCCGCGGCCTGCTCGGGCGTGAGTCCGGGAAATTGCTTCGCGACGTAGCCGAGTTCGCAGGTGACGACCGACCAGCCGTTGGCGGCCAGCCATTTCGAGACGGCAGCCGTGGCGGTCCGCTCGGTGAGAAAGCGGGCGCCGGCGGTACCTTCCGGAATGTCGTCATTCTCGGCATGGGTGAGCGCTACAAAATCATTCGCGCCTGCCTCGATCGCTGCCGCTTCGAGATCGGTCGCGGCATCCGGGTGATGGCCTTCTACGATGCCGACATGGTCGAAGAGAAACTTGTTGCTGCCGGCCGTGCCGAGCTGGC
>CAZSMN010000387.1:0-3385 GCA_964607615.1 uncultured Chthoniobacterales bacterium
CAGCAAAGAAACGATCTATTTCTGCGCCCTCTCGGTCTACCAGACCGGCCGCGGCTGGGTCGGTGAAATCGCCTACCCCGGATCCACGGAGTCCCTCGTCGTCGCAATGGTTCCCATTGAAAAAGGCTACCAGGACATCCGCGGCGTGCTGGTCGTCGAATCCACCAGCGACCGCCTGCAGCCTACGCTCGCCTCGCTGCGATCCGCGGCGATTTCGTCGGTGCTGATCGGGCTCATTGTTTCGCTGACGGTGGCGCTGGCGGTTTACTCCTACCGCAAAAAGAATTTCTGCGATGCGAGCCGGATGGAGAGGATCGAACGGGCCGAACGGGCTCTCGTGCAAGCGATCGGCGAGGCCGTTTACCACCTCGATCCCAAAACCGGCAGGATCGACTGGCAGGGAAACCTCATGGGAACCGCATGGTCCGACATCAAGCTTCTCCCGCCCACCCGTCCGGCCTGGGTCGACCGCATCCATCCGGAGGATGTCCCCGCCGCCAAACAGGCATGGTCGGGCGGGGCCGGCATGCGCTGGAACATTGAATACCGCGTCATCGGCCCCGATCAGCGCGTGCACTGGCTTCTCGACCGCGGCCAGCACGTCGATGTCGGAGGGGGCGAGGCCCTCGCCGTTGGCACCATCCTCAACCTCACCTCCCTCCGCGAAACCGAACGCCGCCTCCGTGACGTGGCCGATGCCGCCGGTGAATACATCTGGGAAGTCGACGCATCGGGCCATTTCACCTACCTCTCCGAGCGCGTGGTCGACGTTCTCGGGTATCCCGTCGCGACGCTCATCGGCACCCATCCGCTCGCACTGGTCCCGCCGGAGGATATCGAAACCATACGGACAAAATCCGCCGACCTCGTGAACCGGCGCGAGGCCTTCCGCGACTTCGAGCACCGCATGGTACGGGCGGATGGCGAAATCATCTGGATCAGCATCAATGGCGTCCCCCTGCTCGATCTCAACGGTCACATCATGGGATTCCGGGGCGCGGGACTGGACGTCACGAGCCGCAAGAAGGCCGAACAGGAGCTTATCCGAGAAAAAGAAGCTGCGCTGGCGGCGGACCGGGCGAAGAGCGAGTTCCTTGCCGTCATGAGCCACGAGATCCGCACGCCGTTGAACAGCGTGCTGGGCTTTGCCGATCTTCTCACCGAGACACAGCTCGATCCGACCCAGCGGGAGCAGACCGAGATGATCCGGCGCAGCGGCGACGCGCTCCTCGTTCTGCTCAACGACATTTTGGACTTCTCCCGCATCGAGTCCGGCAAGCTGCCGATCCAGCCGTCCTCGGTGGAACTCCGGAACTGTCTGCGTGACGTCATCGACCTCTACCGGGCGACCGCACAATCCAAAGGCCTCGATCTCAGTGTGGTGGTCGATGAGGACGTCCCCTCCTCCCTTTGCACCGACGCAGGCCGACTCCGCCAGATTTTGCTGAACCTCGTCGGCAACGCGGTGAAGTTCACGCCGTCCGGCTTTGTCGCCATCCGCGCGCTGCGCGGGGGCAATGACCCCGGTGACGGACGGTTCCCGCTGCGCATCGAGGTCCGGGACTCCGGCATCGGCATCCCGCCCGACAAGGTCTCGCGGCTCTTCAAGCCCTTCTCGCAGGCCGACTCCTCGACCACGCGGCGATTCGGCGGCACCGGGCTGGGACTGGCGATTTGCAAGCGCCTCGCGGAGCTCCTTGGTGGTGATGTTTTCCTGGTTTCCTCGTCACCCGGTGGCACAACGTTCGCCCTCGAACTCCCGCTCGTTACAGTGCCCGGATCGCAAGCGGCTGGAGAGGAATCGAAGACCGGCGAGCCAGGTGCCGCCGCTGCGCTCTCCGGTACGGGAATCAGGATCCTTGTCGTGGAGGACAACTCCGTTAACCGGATGCTGGCCCAGCGGATGCTTCTCTCCCTCGGTTTCGAAAGCGATGGGGCGGAAAACGGCGAGAGGGGAGTCGAGGCGCACCTCAAGCGGCCATACGACGTGATCTTTATGGATCTCCAGATGCCCGTCATGGACGGGATGGAGGCCTCCCGCAAAATCCGCGAACTCGAATCGTCCAATCCGATGCAGCCCAAGGTCCGCATCGTTGCCCTCACCGCCGATGCGATGACCGGCGATCGGAAGCGATGCCTGGACGCCGGGATGGACGACTACCTGAGCAAACCGATCCGCCGGAACGAACTGGCCGCAGCACTCGACCGCGTGGCCATGGCGCTGTCGACCACACGCCCGGCCTGAGCAAGACCTTATCCGGCGGGAGCGGGCGTGACCTCGATGTTGCGGCGATCCTTTGGAGCAAACCGGTTCGGGTAAGTCCCGAGGCGCTTCGGTTTGACCGCCTTGCGCTTTTCGAGCGCCCCCTGCTGGACGAGATACTCCGAGACGGCCGCATTCACCTCACGTGCGGTGCGCATCGCATCGAACGAGACACCGCTCCGCACCCCATCCACCACATTGAACAGGTTCGTCAGCGCCATCGGCCCGGATATGAAGAACGTCGCCACCCCACCCACACCCGGCGAAATGTTGGAACCGCCGGTGGTCTGGATTTTCAGAAACGGCTTCGCGTGGCGTTGCGAGAGATCCCATACGAGGACCGTGGTCTCCATCTTCGTGCCGCCGGCCCCCAGACCGACGAGCGCACGGAGAATGCGGCTGCCCTGGTTGATCCGGTCAAAATGCCCTGTGATGAGCCAGTAGTTGCCCTGTGGAAGCGGTGCGCCGGGGGCGACCATCTCCGAAGGGGCGACATGTTTGGAAAGCCGTTCGACAAGATGACGGCCGATCCGCTCTTGCAGGTCCGTTTTGAACTGGCCGAGGTCCTCGCCTTTGCGGTCGACGCGAACGCTCTCCGTGGTGAACGTGAAGGGAGCGACAAAAACCCGCTCGGGGCGTTTCTCCGGGGCCTTGTCCGCAAGCTTTTGTGGTTCCCGGATGCTGACCGATGCGCAGGAGGTGAAGACCAGACAAAGAGCGGCGGGAAACAAAAACGAAGGGCGGAAACAATTCGGAACAGGCTGCATCGGGGTTTGTTCTTGAAGGCTTGCCACCGGATGTCCATTAAAAAAACCAATGCCTGCCCCATCCGCCTCCCCAGGCCCCCCACCGGAGGTCGCGCTATGGATGGCTCTACCGTTCGCCGCCCTCCTCCTTTCGATTGCGCTTGGACCTTTGATTTTTCCGGAATGGTGGCACCGTCACTACCGGAAAGTCTCTGTTGGTCTGGGCCTTGTCACAGCTAACCCAATTTTGAAAGACTTCAGACGAGGTAATATATCTACCAACTATGCTTGGGTTTGTATATAAAAAATCACGTATGAAATGAGCAACAAACACTCTGAGATCATGTTAAGAATGATTTATTCAAAAAAGAAACAC
>CAZSMN010000388.1:0-3359 GCA_964607615.1 uncultured Chthoniobacterales bacterium
GCAGAGTTTACAGGCATTGCGCGTGCCCGTGCAGTGCTTGAGCGTGGGCTCCTCGAGGGCCCCGTTTTCCGCCTGCGCGATGTCCTCTGCGATCATGCGTTTTCTTTCGCAGCCCCCGTGCCAAGGCGGAAAAAGCCCGGAAGCGACCGCAAAAGCGGCTTATCGAAAGCGCTTTGTGACACGTCATCGAAAAATCCCCCCCGCCACAAACCCTACGCGAATGTAGGATTCGGGAGATTCCTCTCGATTCCCCCCACATTCCTGTAGGGCCGCCGGCCACGCATTGCGCAAAAATCCTCCATGTCTTTGGCGGCTTCCTCCATTCCAAGATGGTGCCGCGATTGCGACGCTCTCCCGGTGATCGCGCCCACCCGACTCTTGACCTTGGCCAGCCTGGCCGCACTTTTAACCGCTATGAGCACACTCTCCGCTGCCGACACCTTCACCCCGGAATGGAATTCCTTGAAGACCTACCGGTGCCCGGAATGGTTCCGCGATGCGAAGTTCGGGATCTGGTCCCACTGGGGCCCGCAGGCGGTGCCGATGGCCGGCGACTGGTACGCCCGGAACATGTATCTCGAAGACCAGGGCCAGTACAAGCACCATCTGGAGAACTACGGCCATCCGTCGGAGCATGGCTACAAGGACATCATCCCGCTCTGGAAAGCTGAAAAATGGGATCCCGAACGCCTGATGGCATTATATAAGAAAGCCGGCGCCCGCTACTTCGTCAGCATGGGCGTCCACCACGACAACTTCGACCTCTGGAATTCGAAACACCAGAAGTGGAATGCCGTCGCAATGGGGCCCAAGCGCGACATCGTCGGCGAGTGGCAGAAGGCCGCAAAAAAAGAAGGCCTCCGCTTCGGCGTCTCCGAGCACCTCGCCGCCAGCTTCACCTGGTGGCAGGGAAGCCATGGAGCCGACAAGAGTGGACCAAAGGCCGGCGTCCCTTACGATGGAGCCGACCCACAGTTTTCCGATCTCTACCACTGGCCGGCCGAACCCGGAGACACCAAGTGGTATACGACCAACGAAAAGTGGCACCAGCAGTGGTTCGACCGCATTTCCGATCTCGTCGAAACCTACAAGCCCGACCTCCTCTACTCCGACGGCGGGCTTCCCTTCGGACGCTACGGCCGCACGCTCCTCGCAAACTTTTACAACGCCCACCGCGACGCTGCAGGCCAGACCGAGGCGGTCTACAATTGCAAGAGCCACAACATGGATGGCGAGACCAACCAGTTCGTGAACGAGAGCTGCGTTCACGACATGGAGCGCGGCGTGCTGAACGACATCCAGCCCCTCCCCTGGCAGACCGACACCTCGATCGGCGACTGGTTCTACAACAAGAACTGGAGCTACCGGCCGACCAGCTGGACGATCCACATGCTCGTGGACATCGTTTCGAAGAACGGCAACCTCCTCCTCAACGTCGTGCAGCGGCCCGACGGCTCACTCGATCCCGAAGTCGAGAAGCAACTCGGCGAGTTGGCGGAGTGGTTCGCCATTCACGGCGGGGCGATCTACGGCACCCGCCCATGGCAGGTCTTCGGCGAAGGTCCGGTCCGCGCCAAAGGCGGCACGTTCCAGGAGGACTTTAAGTATTCCGCCAAGGACATCCGCTTCACGACGAAGGGACCGGTCCTCTACGCCATTGCAATGGGCTGGCCGGAGGATGGCAAAATCGTGGTCCGCTCGCTCGCTGCGACCGACGATGCCAAAGCCAACATCATCCGCTCGGTTTCTCTCCTCGGGTCCGATGAAAAGCTGGCGTGGAAACAGACGGCCGAAGGCTTGGAAGTGACCCTGCCGGCAGGAAAAGTCTCGCCGCACACGGCCGCGCTCCGCATCGAAGGTGACGGCTTAAAAGCGGTTGCGGCCTTATAGAGTCGCAGCCGGCCGGCCCTGCCGCCGCGGCACAAACTGCCAGACCGGACTGCAAACCGAGCGGTAGACCTCGCGGGCGAAGTTGACCATGCCGACATAGCCCGCGAGCGGTTCCTTGCGCTCGTGGTTGTGGTCGCAGAACCCGATCCCGAGCTTGTAAGCGATCGGGCGCTCCTTGACGCCGCCGATGAAGAGATCGACATCCTTCTCGAGGCAGAATTTCGCGAGTTCGACCGGGTTGGAATCGTCCACAATCACCGTCCCCGGATCGCAGAGTTGCTGGAGCTCGTTGTAATCGTCTTTATCGCCGGTCTGCGAGCCAACCAGCGCGGTCTCCATGTCCAGCATGCGCAGCGCGCGGACGAGCGAGAACGCCTTGAAGGCACCGCCGACATAGATCGCCGCCTTTTTTCCGCGGAGGGCTTCCCGGTATTTCTGAAGCTCCGGATAAATGGCACCAACCTCCTCGCGCACCACACCCTGGGCACGCTCCATAATTGTCGGATCATCGGAGAAAAACTTCGCCGCCTCGTAGAGAGCTGCCGACATGTCCTCGATGCCGAAATAGGACACACGCTTGAAAGGGATTCCGAAATCCCGCTCCATCATCTTCGCCAGGTGCGTCATCGAGCCAGAGCACTGAACGAGATTGAGCTTCGCCCCGTGACAGCGCCGGATGTCCTCCACACGCGCGTCGCCGGTGATGCACGAGACAACATTGATGCCCATGCGCTTGTAGTAGTCGCGGATAATCCATGTCTCGCCGGCCAAATTAAAATCCCCGAGAATATTGATGCTGTGAGGCGGCACCTCCGAGATATCCCCCGTGCCGACCAACCGGTAGACCGCCTCGCAGGCCGCCTTGTAGCCGTCCTTCTTTGTCCCTTTGAATCCCTCGGAGTTGACCGGAATCACCGGGATTCCGGCAACTTTCTCGACCGATTTGCAGATCGCGCCCACGTCGTCGCCAATGAGCCCCACAATGCAGGTGGAATAAATAAACGCCGCCTTTGGCCGGTAGTGACCGATCAGCTCCAGGAGCGCCTTTTCGAGCTTCTTCTCCCCGCCGAAAATGACGTCCTTCTCCTGCAGGTCGGTGGAGAAACTGTTCCGGTGGAGCTGAGGTCCGCTCGAGAGAGCGCCCCGGATGTCCCACGTGTAGGCCGCGCAGCCGATCGGGCCGTGCACCACGTGCAGCGCGTCCGCGATGGGATAGAGAACCACACGAGACCCGCAAAAGACGCATGCCCGCTGGCTCACCGAGCCGGCGAGGCTGGCCTTTCCGCACGCGAGCTCGACCGCGCCCCCGGCACCGGTCTCGACGACCTGCGCCTCACGTCCCTGGAGAAGATCGATCATAGGCGGTGGGCGGACACGAAAGAGCCCGCAGGCATGCGAAGGGCATCGCCACGGGCTCTTTCTCTCTCCATATCCTTAGCTTTCGATGGCTGCGTTGGCGCACGCCGACT
>CAZSMN010000389.1:0-3336 GCA_964607615.1 uncultured Chthoniobacterales bacterium
CTTCGCCGGGACCGACGGCAAGATCCACGCTTTTCAGCGCCTCGACGGCGGTGTCTCCGGACCCGTAGCTTTTGCGCAAACCTGCAATCCGGATTCCGCTCATCCCCCGATGGCCTCCGCCGGTTCCACCCTCAGTGCCAACCGGATGGCTACTACGCTCGCCAGTGCGCATATTGTCACCGTCGCAACCAACCCCCGCAGGGAGTCGCCCGGCAACAGAAGAACATATTTCGGAAAATACGGAGCCCAGAGCGTCGCGACCACCTTGCCGATGAAGAACCCGATGAGCCCGAGAGCGATCGCCTGCTGGAGGATCATCCCGACAATCGTCCGGTCCCGCGTTCCGATGAGCTTCAAAACCGCTATTTCGCGAATTTTCCCCATCGTGAGGGTGTAGATGATAAATGCGACGATGGCCGCACTCACCACCGCAAGAATCACAAGAAAAAGGGCGATCTGCCGGGCCGACGTCGCGATCAGCTTTCCGACCAGGATGCCTTCCATGTCTTCCCGCGTGTAAACCTGCAAGCGCTGCCACCGGCGGATGTGCGCAGCAACCGCACCGGGGTCATAGCCGACGGCGACCCGCACGAGGATGGCATTCACAAACGGGTTCTTGCCCTCACCGGCAATGACGGCTGGGCCCGGGCCGATGCTGTCTGCCGGGGTTGCCGCGCGCCGGCGCTCTTGGAGCAGCGCATCGTTGTCCTTCAGAAATTGAGCCTGCTGGGCATCCTTGAGCGGGATGAAAATCATCGGATCGCCGTTCGAGGAAACCATGCGTCGGGTCAGACCGACGACGGTGAAGAGGTTGCGGCGGATTCTTATGCGGTCGCCGATAACAAAGCCGGTTGCCACGTCGGCGACCGCCTCGTAGTGGGATCGCGTGATCGGGCGTCCCGCGACGAGGTAAGCCGGATGCCCCGGCGTGCTGGTATCGCCCGGCGTGACGCCCACCACCATTGCACGGACCTCACGGCCCTCACGCCCCACCTGCATGGTGAGATACGTCGCGTTTGCCGCACGCTCCACGCCGGGGACTGCCAGCAGGCTGCGGTAGAGATCGTCCCGGACGCTCGAAGGCTCGGCATAAGGCCCGAGCGTGTCCTTTTGCACCACCCAGAGGTCGGCTCCACTGTTGTCCAGAAGTGCCAGGGCATCATCCACCATGCCGCGATAAATCCCCGCCATCGAAAGCGTCACGCCGATCAACAGCCCCAAGCCGAGTCCCGTAAAAAGGAACCGCCCGCGCGCGTGCGCAATGTCCCGTGCGGCAAGATTGATCATCGCCGGCCTCCGCTGATCGACTTCACCACCCGGACGCGTGAGCCCTCCTGAAGTGGCTTCTGGCTGAATACCACCACCGCGGCCGTCTGCGACAGCCCGCTTAGGATTTCCACGTTGCCATCAAGGTCGCGTGTTCCGAGCCGGACCTCCGCTGGCCGGGGCTGCCCACCTTCGAGAACCCAGACCCATGAGTTTTTCCCCCCGCCATGAAGTGCCGCGACGGGCACCACTGTTGTTGGTCCGGCATGACCCAAGGCAACCGTTATCTCGCATAACTCCCCCACTGGCGGCAGTGGCTCCGGAAGCTCATCAAAGATAACCTTCGCAAGTAGTTCCTCCGTGACCGCATCAGCCAAAGGCTCCACTCGGGCGATCTTCCCCGGCAGGGCGTCACCCGGACGCGATCGCAAGACCACTCGCGCCGAAAGTCCGGGACGAATCCCCGCCGAAGCCATCTGGTCAAACCGCACGTTCACCCACAAGCTCGCGGGATCGATGATTTCGATCACCGGCTGACCCGCCATTACGGTCGTACCCGGCTCCGCGTGGCGAGCCACCACCAAGCCGGGAACCTCCGCCACCAAACGGAGATTCGATTGCTGCTCCATCAGAACTGCCAGCTCTTCCTCGGCGCGATGGATGCCCTCCCGCGCTGCGTCCAGCTTGGACAGGCCCGCATGGTAGGCCGCCTCGGCAATGGAGAGTTCCTGCCGCTTGGTCTCATAAGTCTCCGCGCTCACCGCGCTCGATATTGAAAGCGACTGATACCGCGTGGCCTGATTTACCGCGTGATCTTTCCGGGCTGCAAGCTCGCGAAGCGCAAATTCTGCCGCCGCAACGTCCGCCTTTGCGCCCGTGATCCCGGCCTCCTGCGCCCGAATCTTGGCCTCGATATCCACCGGATCCATCTCACCCAGCAGAGCGCCGGCATCCACCGTGTCACCCACATCCACCTGAATGGATTTCACCCTTCCCGGAGCTGTCGGCCCGATCCTGTAGCTTCTCCGTGCTTCTACCTGACCGATGCCAAAACTTTCCCTGAGCACCTCCTGCTCCGAGAGGGACTGGACGGTCACCTCCACCGCCGCCATCGGACCCGAGCGCATGACCACCTGCCACAGGATTCCCAGGACTGCCACCGCTGCCGCAATCCAGAACCAATGTTTCCGCTGGATTCTCATCGTTGCTTCCCTCCTTCGGCAAAGGCCACCTGCAAGACGCTCCATGCACCGGGAGCCGTCTTCGCAACAGACGCCGTCCGCCCGCTTACCAACGCCTGAACCAACAACCCCTGGAGCGTCCCCAAATAGACCCCGGAAGCCGCCCTCACATCCAAGTCGGAACGCAGCACTCCCGCCTCACACCCCCGCCTCATCACACGCTCGACTAACCCGCGATACCCGCGCATCAAATCCCCCGCCGCCCGCAGCGCACCCGCCCCGCCCGCGTGCTGCAACTCGGAAAGAATCACGCGCAGACCTCCAGGGTGCCGGTCCACAAATGCCGCATGCGCTAGAAATGCGCGTCGCAGTGCTTCCAATTCCCTTCCGGATTCCACCCCGGCCAACGCGCCGCCAACCGCACTCATCAGTCCGGCGGCCACCCAATTTACAACGGCTTCAACCATGGCCTCCTTATCGGCAAAATGACGAAACAAAGCCCCCTGCGTGACTCCAACGCGCTCCGCCAGCTGCCCGGTCGTGATCCTTCCCGGATCGCCCTCCGCAGCCAGAGCCAGATAAGCGGTCACAATCTCCTCTCGCCGTTCGTCTCCTGAACGTCTCGCTACTACTTGCATGTAAGTAAGCTATTACTTGCAGCTTTCATGTCAAGCATCCTGAATGCGGCGAATTTCAAGCTGGAACCGCCTGAAGGGAAGGGGGATGGTTTAAAGGCAGGTTTTTACCGTCATGACGCCGACCATTCGCCATCTCTATCGCTCTCCCGGCCATAATTACCGGGGCCACCACGGCGGGCCGGCGGGGCAGCATCCAATCGTGGAGGTCGAGGCCATCGAGTGTGTGGCGGGACGCGGGATCGTGGGGGACC
>CAZSMN010000390.1:0-3327 GCA_964607615.1 uncultured Chthoniobacterales bacterium
GAGGCCCCCGCCTTTCTGGACGAAATGGAAGCGCTGCTGGTCGGCAACGAGATTCTGCTGGCCCGCCTGCAAGGCGTTGCTCCCCTCACCGCCCTGCGCGCGATCAACGGCGGCATGTCCGGCCCCGTGCTGCGCGCCTCCGGGGTCGACTACGATATCCGGAAGGTCGACCGCTACGGCATCTACGACCGCTTTCAGTTCCGCATCCCGCGCGGCGAGATCGGCGACTGCTACGACCGCTTCATGATCCGCGTGCTCGAGGCCCGCGAGTCCGTCTCCCTTCTCAAGCAGGCGATCGACGGAATTCCCGATGGTCCGATCGTCAATCCGAAGGCAAAATCCCGCGGCTTCCGCGCCCCCGCCGGCGAGGCCTACGGCCGCATCGAAGGCCCGAAGGGCGAACTCGGCTTTTTCCTCATCAGCGACGGAAGCGACAAGCCCTACCGGTTCCGGATCCGCCCGCCGAGCCTCATCAATCTCACCCTGCTGGAGGAACTCTGCGTGGGCACGAAGCTCGCCGACGTGATGGTCATCCTCGGCTCCATCGACATCGTTCTCGGGGAGGTCGACCGATGAACTTTCCCGGAATCGGAATTCTCACCGGCCTCAAAGTCACCGCCCGCAACATGGCCGGCAGCTACTTTGAGAAGGACCGGATGATCACCGAGCAGTATCCCGAGGAGCGCCCCACGCTGCCCGAGGCCTCGCGCTCATTTCCCTTTCTCGTCTTCGACGGCGAGGACCCCGAGGCCGGGATGCGCTGCGTCTCCTGCAAGATCTGCGAGAAGGAATGTCCGCCCCAGTGCATTTTCATCATCCAGGACCGCGATGCCGCCGGCAAAGCGCTCAAACGGCCGCGTGTCTTCGACATCGACATCTCGGTCTGCATGGGCTGCCAGATCTGCGTCGAGGTTTGCCCGTTTGATTCGATCCGGATGGACAATGTTTTCGAGGTGAGCTCCTGCGACCGTTTCGCCCCGCTGGTCGTCCACAAGGACCGCCTGCTCAAATCCAACGCCTACTACCACCGGATCAATGACTCCGAGGCCACCGCCACCGATGCGCGCCTCGAGGCCGACCGGAAAAAGAAGGAGGCAGCGGCGGCTGCCAAGGCGGCAAAAACGGAGGCCGCCGCGTGATGGGGACGGATTTTCTCGAACGCCTTCCGCTCAACGCGCGGGATTGGCTCCTGCAAACCCTCGCATCGTTCGGCGTGCCCGCCTGGGCGCTCTGGTTCGTCTCCACCTTCCTCGTCATCGGCACAATGATCGGCGTGTATCTTGGCCTCTTTGCGCTGACCTCGGTGATGGAGCGGAAGATCCTCGCACGGGTTCAGAACCGCCTCGGACCCAACCGTGTCGGCCCCTTCGGCCTCCTCCAGCCCGTCGCCGACGGAATCAAGATGCTGACCAAGGAAGACATCGTCCCCCGCGCCGCCGACAAGATTCTCCACCTCGCAGCCCCGGTTGTCATGATGGTTCCGGCGCTCATGGTCCTCGCGGTCCTGCCCTACGGGCGCGACATGTCGCCCATCAACCTCCAGTCCGGCATCCTCTACTTCTTCGCGGTGGGCGCGGTGACCGAGCTCGCCGTCTTCCTCGCCGGCTGGAGCAGCAGCAATAAATACTCGCTCCTCGGCGCCATGCGGGCCATCGCCCAGATGATCAGCTACGAGATCCCGCTCATCGTCTCCGCGCTCTCGGTCGTTCTGGTCACCGGAACGCTCGCACCTCAATCGATCGTCGCGGCTCAGGCCGGCACCACCGCGTTTGTTTTCCCGAACTGGTTTTTCCTCACGCCCTGGGGCTTCGTCGCCGGCCTCCTCTTCTACACCGCCGCCCTCGCCGAATCGAACCGGAGCCCGTTTGATCTGCCCGAGGGGGAATCCGAGCTCGTCGCCGGACATCTCACCGAATACTCGGGCTTCAAATACGCCACGTTCTTCATGGCGGAATACGTCGGCATGTTTGCGGTTTGCGGCCTTTTCGTAACGCTCTTCCTGGGCGGATGGCAGTCGCCGTCACCGCTGCTGAATTTCGTGCCCTCGTGGGCATGGTTTTTCGCAAAAACCGCCTTCATTGCCGTTACGATGATCTGGGTGCGCGCGACGCTTCCGCGCCTCCGCATCGACCACCTTCTGGCCTTCGCGTGGAAGTTCATGCTGCCAATGAGCTTCGCCGCCCTCATCGCTGCGGCGGCGTGGCACCACGCCGGACGTGGTCCGATTGGCTGGCTGATCTCGGCGGCAATTGTTTTTACCGCATACCTCGTTCTCTCCCTACGCTTCGGCAGGCTCCACCGCGCGGGAGCGCGCACCTACCGCTTTTCAGAATGAACCCACTCGTCCAATGGCTTCTGCTGATCCCGGCCGCTGCGATGCTTTTTGCAGCGGCGGCGGCGGGCGTCCTGCGCAACCTCCTCTACGCCGCGCTCGCGCTCATCCTGTCCTTTGCAGCGCTCGGCGTTGTTTTTCTCTCTCTCGGCGCGGAGTTTATCGGCCTCGTTCAGCTTCTGGTCTACGTCGGCGCGGTATCGATCCTCATCATCTTCGCGATCCTCGTCACGCGGCCGGAGGAAATCCGGCGCGAAAAACAACCCCTCTTCGGCTGGGTGGCAGGCGTTGTCTGCGCGTTCGTTGTTCTCGGTGCTTTGCTCTGGTTTCTGTTCTCAAGCCCGCTCGCTGCGCTGCCGATGCCCGTTGAGACTCCTTCGGCGGACATCGCCGCCATCGGCCGCAGCCTGCTGACCGATTACGTGCCGGCCCTTCTTGTCACCGCCCTTCTTCTGACAGCCGCGCTCATCGGGGCCGTCGTTCTCGCTCTGGAGGATCCCGCACCATGACGCTCGGAATTGTTCTCGGCATCTCGTTCGTTCTCTTCGCCCTCGGGCTGGCCGTCACCCTATCGAGGGCGAATGGAATCCTCATCCTCGCCGGTATCGAGCTCATGCTGGGCGCGGCGAACCTGAACTTCATTGCCTTCTGGAGATTCCAGCCGGCCGGCAACGAGATGACCGGAGTTATCTTTGTCATCTTCTCGATCGCGATCGCCGCTGCGGAAGCGGCGGTCGGGCTCGCCATCATCATCCTCGTCCACCGCCACATCCGGAGCGCCGCTGTGGACGACGCCGATCAACTCAAGGGCTGAACGATGAGACTTGCGATCATTCCCCTCCTGCCTCTTCTGGCCGCAGCCCTCACCGCCCTCCTTCCGCGGACCGCACGCCGGACGGCCGCGACGCTGGTCATCGGTGCCCAGGCCCTTGCGTTTCTTGCGGCTCTCGCGGCGTTCGCTTCGATCCTACCGGACCTCGCTGCCGAAGGAACCC
>CAZSMN010000391.1:0-3319 GCA_964607615.1 uncultured Chthoniobacterales bacterium
GTCCGTTGCGTGTGCTCTTCGCCCCCTTCGGCAGCGAGGGGGATGTGAATCCGCTCGTGTGGTTGGCGCGCGGACTTCAGGCGCGCGGGCAGGAGTGTTCTTTTCTGATCACGCCGCACTACGCGGACAAGGTGAGCGGCTTTGCGTGGCATCCGATCGGGACCGAGGCCGACTTCCAGCGCATGGCGTCGGATCCCGCGCTCTGGCAGCCGGTGAAGGGGACGTGGAAGGTGGCGGATGCCATGATCGAGTCATTGCCCGAATATGCGCGGGCGTTCCGCAAAGCGCGCGGGAGGTGGGATCTGGTGGTGACGTCGTCGTTCAGCTTCGGCGTCGCCTGCATGGCCGAGGCGGCGGGGATTCCGCATCTCATGCTTCATCTCCAGCCGGTGTGCATGCGAAGCTGCGATGATCTGCCGATCCGGCTGGAGGGCACGTCATTTCTCCGGGGGATGCCGAAGGTGTTCAAGCGGATGATGTTTGCCGTCGAAGACCTCGTCCTTGACGCGCGCATTCTTCCCGGCATCAATCGCTTTCGCGCGCGGCTGGGCCTTCCGAAGTGGCGGCATTTTTACGACGATGCGCTGATGTCGGGTAACGGAATCGGGCTTCTTTTTCCGGAATGGTTCGCTCCGCCGCAGTACGAATGGCCGGCGAAGGCGCGCCAGTTCGGGTTTCCAACCGTCCGGCCGGCGTCGCCGCATCTCCCGGAGGCCTTGGAGGCCTGGCTGTCAGCAGGTCCGGCGCCTGTGGTTTGGACGCATGGCTCGGCGAATCTTCACGTGGAGGGCTTCCACCGCATGGCGGTGCAATTCGCGGCGGAATCCGGCGAGCGCGTCTTGATGGTGAGCCGCGCGGTGCCGGAAGGGGATTTGCCGGAGGGTGTTTTTCATTGGGACCATGTGCCGTTTGAGGATCTCTTTCCACGCTGCGCGGCGGTGGTGCACCACGCCGGCATCGGGACCACGTCAAAGGCCTTTGCGGCGGGAGTTCCTCAGATGGCGATGGCACTTGCGCACGACCAGTTCGACAACGCGCAGCGGATTCAGCGCCTCGGTGCCGGGTTGGCTGTTGGACGCAGCGCGGAAGCCGCCGTGGCGGGGATGCGGCGCATCCGGAGCGACGCGGAGATCCGCGCCGGAGTCGCGCATTGCCGCGAGGTCATGACGCGTGAGGACGGGCTCGAGTCATTATGCGCCTTCGCCGAGCAACTCGCGCGAGGTCAGTCCTGAGAGGCCGTTTCGGCGATCAGTTCGCGGGCGGGAGTGGCGAGCAGCTGTGAGAGGCGCTGGGCGACGGCCGAACGGCCGCGCTCGAAGAGGAAGGTGTATTTTTTCGCGCCGTCGGAGGGATGGACCTCCAACTTGTCGGCAAGGAAGCCGGGCTTGTGCTCGAAGCGGGCCTCTTTTGTATCGATCTCCATCGAGACTCCGCCGGCCCAGCGTTTGGAGACGAAGAAGATACGGCCGGTTTCGCCCTCGAGCGTCACGAGCCATCCCCGGATATTCGAACGCAGGCGCGGCCCGCCGCCGCTGATGACCGGCACGGCCCACTCGACGGCGGCTTCGCCCGAGTGCGAGCGGCGTAGGATCTTTTCGATGCCGCCCGGCAGGTGGTTTCCTAGCTCGATCTCGACGTCTTCACCGATCGGCGCGTTGAGCTTGCACCAGGCCAGAAAGAGCTTTGTCCGGATCGCCCGGAGCAGGGGCGGGAGGAAAAAGATCACAGCCGCGGTGAACGCGACGGCGACGATCAAGGCGACGAGAGGATTCCATGCGATGAGGGCGAGGCCACCGACCACGATGCCATCCTCGAAAAGGCTCAGGCCGATATTCGAAACCGGCTCGGGTGAGGAATTCGCCACAAGGCGGGTGCCGGCCTTGGCCGTGTGGGAGGTGAGCGCCATTCCGCCGGCGATCAGGACAGCGGCGACCTCGAAGACCGGGTTCACATTTCCAAGGGCGGTCAGGGCGAGCGCGACGGCGCCGATCGGCCGGATGAATGTGTGCACACCGTCCCATGCCGTGTCGACCCACGGGATCTTATCCGCAAAGAACTCGATGAAAAACATCGCGCCCGCGATGCCGATGATGACGGGATCTCCCAAGACCGCGAGATCGTGGTAGGGGCCGGCCAGCGAGAGCCAATCCATGCGGATGGCGACGCCGGTGACGAGGACCGTGAGGTAGAGATTAATCCCCGCGAGGGTGGCAAGCCCGAGGGCAACGCCCAGCAACTGCAGTTCGTGCATGTGTTGGACTTAGCCCTGCGGCGCCCGCACTGTCACGAACGGATTGCGGCTCAAAGCCCGCCGTGCTTCCAGATCGAGAGGACGAGGCGAAGGCACATATAGGCGCCGAAAACGAGACCGATAAGCCCCGGGATGCTGACGGTGCCGGCCAGCGGCGGCACGGCGGCGAGAAGGACGATGCTTGAGCAGATGAGGACCGCGGCGGCGAGGATGGCATTCGCCAGCCGGTTCGCGATCATATCCATCGTCTTTCGCAAAGGCTCGAAGCCCTCGGGGTCGATCTTATGCTGGAGCGGGATGTTGATCTTGCCCCGGCGGATGCTCTGGTAGAGCTGTCGGAAATCCGCCGGGAAGTCGCGCAGGAAGTCGAGGAGCTCAACGGCCACGCCCTTGAGGATGCCGCCAACGCGCTGCACGCCGAATTTTCCGACCAGAACCTTCGTGGCGTAGGGCTCACCGAGCTTGATGAAATTCAGCTCCGGATCGAGTGTCCGGCCGATGGCCTCGACTTGTGCGAGGGCCTTGATGCCGAGGTAAAAGGCGGGCTTCATCCGCAGGTGGTTGTCGCGGAGAAGGTCGAGAAGGCTGTTGAGGACAACGCCGAGGCTGATGTCCTGCAGCGGGCGGTTGAGATTTTGCTCGGAGAATTTCTCCACTTCGTTCTGAAGGAGCGTCTGATCTCTTGCGATGCCCTCCTCGGAAAGGTCGAGGATCGATCGCGTGGTCTGCGTGTGGTTTTTCTCTGCGAGACCGCTGACAAGAAGCGCGATGCTCTCGCGCATGACGGGCGTGAATTTTCCCATCATCCCGTAGTCGTAGAGCGCGAGGCGGCCGTCTTCGAGAACGCGCATATTGCCGGGGTGGGGGTCTCCGTGGAAAAAGCCGTGCTCGAAAATCTGTTCGTAGATCAATCCGGTCATTGTTTCTGCGAGGTGCGAGGGATCGATGCCCTTGGCCACGAGGGCCTCGGTATCCGTGATCTCGATGCCGGTGAGGAAATCCATCGTGAGCACTCGCGGCGTCGAGCGGTCGCGGTAGATCTTCGGCACGCGGATGGCGGGATTGTCC
>CAZSMN010000392.1:0-3284 GCA_964607615.1 uncultured Chthoniobacterales bacterium
GGCCTCTTTCGAAACCTCCTCTTTATAGGTGACGCCCAGCGCGATGAGCTCTGCAACGACGTCACAACGGCCGTTTTCAAGAGCTTCCCAAAAGGCACGGACGGCATCCGGCGGGTTCTGGTTAAGACGCCCTGCTGCCAGAACACGCATATTCACAAGGCAACGGTAGCCTGCAGCGGCTTCCAGCGCGGAGCGGCCCTGCCCGCTGAGCTTGGTCGGATCCGCTCCTCCGGCGAGCAGTGCGCGGAGAGTGCCAAGGTAATCTTTGTCCGGCGTATCGTAGGCGGCCGCGATAACGAGAGGGGTGAGCCGGTAGGCGTCGGCCGTGGGCAGATTAGGATCCGCCCCCGCCTCGAGGAGGGCCTCAACAGCAACACGGTTTCCGTTCTGAGCGGCCCGTAGGAGAGGCGTCAGGCCTTCCCCGTCCCGCTGGTCGACGGATGCACCCGCAGCGACGAGCCTTCGGACAACCGCGCCGGAGGTTGACGAGGTGGCAAAATAGAGCGCGGAGCGGCCCTGTTCGTCACGTCTCCGTACATCGGCTCCCCGTTTGAGCAGCTCGGCCACGAGATCGTCCGATTTCCCCGCTGCTGCCACCATCAGGGGTGTAAGGCCGGTCGGCCCGGAATGGTCGGGATCGACTCCGGCATCAAGCACAAGCCTCACGACATCAAGCCGACCGCTCCGGACGGCCATGATGAGAACGGTTCCCTGCCGGGCGATGACAGCCCCGGGATCCGCTCCCCGGGCGAGCAACGCGCGGACAACGCCTGTCAGGCCGGCACCCGCCGCGAGCGAGATCGGCGTGTTTCCGTCCTCGTCAGCCTCGTTGACCGGAAGCCCTCCCGCAATCTGAGCGAGGGCTGCACTTTCGTCCTTTTCGTAAATCGCGTCTTCAAACGGCTCACGGAGTCTGTGGACCGAGCCTGGAGCGTGCGCGCACTCACGATCGCTCGCCACGCAAAGCCCCACCATGGCGATAAAAAGCACGAGCGGGGGTAGTCGGCCCATGGCGGAATGTTGCTCCCGCTCCTGCGTCCGGTCGAGCGCAAACCCCTCGCGACCGGAGCCGGCGGTCGTCGTGGTATTAACGTTTGCCAAGGGAAGGCCGTTTCCCTCATTCTCTGACGCGTGCTGGAACTCAAGGATGTCACGCTTTTCATCGGTAACGGCGAGGATGTCCGACCCCTCTTGTCCGATGTCACCGCCCGCTATCCGGAAGGTCATTTCGGGGCGATCATCGGACCTTCGGGCTGCGGGAAGAGCACGCTTCTGAAGGTGATTACGGGCATCGCGCCCGGCGAAGAGGAGGGGACGATTTTCTGGCACGGCCGGAATGTCTCCGAAGAAGATTTCTCGCCGTCCGAGATCGGCTACCTGCCGCAGTTCAGCATCGCTCACGAGGAGCTCACCGTGCGGGAATGCGTTTCGTATGCGATGCGGCTCCGTGTGCGGGGCATGCATGCAGCAGCTCTGGACGAATCGGTCTCCGGTGTTCTTGAAGAAGTCGGGATGGCGGAATTTCACGACCGCCTGGTCAGCGTGCTCTCGGGCGGTCAGCGGCGGCGCCTGGCGCTGGCGATGGAGCTGGTGAGCAAGCCGGCCATGCTCCTCTGCGACGAGGTGACGAGCGGGCTCGATCCGCAGTCCGAGGACGAAATCGTCCGGCTGCTTCACGGCCTCTCCCGCAGCGACGGACGCATCGTTCTGTCGGTGACGCACAGCCTGCGGCATCTGGATCTCTACGACTCGGTGCTCGTCCTTTACCAGGGCGTGGTGGCCTACCACGGGCCGGCGGAGTTTCTAACGCATTACTTCCGCTCCGAGGACGCGCAGGATCTCTACTCCCAGCTCGCGCAGCGCACGGCGAAGGAGTGGGCGATGTCTTGGAAAAAGCACAGCCATGCCTTCATGGAGGCCGCATCGAAGGGGGCGCCGCCGAAGCTGGAGAACTTGCGCTTCGACAGCGTTGTTGGTGAGACCGAAGAGGTCAAAGAAGTGCAGCGCGAGGTCTCCGAAACCGTGACGAAGGTGCCGGTGCCGAGTGCCGCGAGCCAGTTTCTGACACTCCTCTCCCGCCGTTTGCGCATCTTCTGGCGCACGCGCGCACAGCTCCTGCTCCAGCTGGGGCTCATCTTCGGCTTCCCGGTGCTGGTCGCCATCTTCGCGTGGAACGGCCTCCCGGCCGTGCAGAATCTCAGCATGGGGTTGAACCTCGATGTGGTGAAGCAGCTTGTGGAGGCAAAGGATTTTCTGGTTCAGGCCTCGAAGATCGGGAGCCTCGTCTCCGGCATCGTGATGTTTCAGGTCATCCTGCTCACGCTGATGGGAGCGAATAACTCGGGACGCGAGATCGCGGCCGAGCGGTTGATTTTTGAGAAGGAAAAGCTCTCGGGGTTGCGACCGATCAGCTACGTGGCGTCGAAGGCGGCGTTTCTCTCAGGGCTCGTGCTGGCGCAGTCGGTCTGGATGGGGCTCTTCGTCCACTTTGTTTGTGGCTTCCCCGGCGAGCTGTTCGACCAGCTGGTCTTTCTCACGCTGGTGAATGCGGCCATGACGTCGGTGTGTCTCGCGGTGTCGAGCTTTCTGGGTTCCGCCGAACAGGCATCGCTGGTCTCGATTTATCTGGTCGGCTTCCAGCTTCCGCTCTCCGGTGCGGTGCTGGCATTGCCGGAGTTTATCGGGAACATGGTCCGTCCGTTCATCGCCGCCTACTGGAGCTGGTCGGGCGTGCTCCAGACACTGAAGGGCGAACGCTACTACGATATCGTGCAGATGGTGGTGCAGACGTCGCTCTCTCCCGCGGCGCTTTGCCTCTGGGTGCTGAGCTTCCACGTGATCATCGGCCTCTTCGCCGCATGGATCGGATGCCAGCGGCGGAGCATCAGCTAATAGCGACTATTTGCCGTAGCGGCTGGCGAGTTCTCCAAGCCTCCGTGTGGCGTAGGCCGTGAGGGCCGGGCGGACGAGAGGCGAGACGAGCTGGAAGACGCGGATCAGCGTCGCGATCTTGCCCGGCTTGTGCTTCTCCTGGCGCTCCGCTTTTTTGGCTGCCTTGGCATCCGGAACGTATTTCGTCACAGTGCGCGTGCGGGTGCGGGGACCGGCAAAAAAGTAGCCGAGGACCGCCGCGGAGCCGAGCCATGCCAGGGGACGCTTTTTTACTGAGCGGCGGACGTGCTCCGCGACATCGAGTTCGGTGCGGACGGAGCGGAAGTCGCGGCGGATCGCCATGCGGCTGCGTTCGATCTCGGCGAGGATGTCGGCTTTGCGGTTCACGGGCG
>CAZSMN010000393.1:0-3281 GCA_964607615.1 uncultured Chthoniobacterales bacterium
TCAACTCCTTGATTTCGGAGTCCTTTAATCGCTCAACCGCCAAATCTGTCAAGACTGCGTGAGAAACGCCAGCATAAATATCGAGGGCTCCATGTTGGCGAAGCATGCGGGCGGCGCTGGTGAGCGTGCCAGCCGTTTCGGTGAGATCGTCGACGATGAGGACGTTCTTGCCCCGGACGTCGCCGATGACGTGTGAGGCCTCGGTTTCAACGGCGCTTTTGCGCCGCTTGACGACGATGGCGAGGCTGGCGCCGAGGGCCTGGGCGTAAGCGGAGGCCATCTTGACACCGCCGACATCGGGCGAGACGACCACGAGATTCCCGATTGCGAGCTGGTGGATATATTGCACCATGACCGGGCGGGCGTGGAGGTGGTCGACCGGAATATCAAAAAAGCCCTGCAACTGCTGGGCATGGAGATCCATCGTCAGCACACGGTTGACGCCGGCGGCCACGAGCAGGTTGGCGACAAGCTTGGCCGTGATGGGGACACGGGGCTGGTCCTTGCGATCCTGACGGGCGTATCCGAAAAACGGCATCACCGCCGTGACGCGTGCCGCGCTGGCGCGCCGGGCGGCGTCGACCAGAATCAGAAGCTCCATGAGATTCTGATTCGTCGGGGGGCAGGTCGGCTGAATGATGAAAACATCACGGCCACGGATGTTGTCGTTGATTTTTACGAAGGTTTCGCCGTCGGGAAAGGAGCTGACCGAGGCATCCCCGAGCGGAACTTCAAGAAACTTGCAGATGGCACCGGCCAGAGCGGGATGGGCATTGCCGGTGAAGATTTTCATCTCCAGATTGCGGGAAGGGATCATTTTTACGACGCGGAAGCGGAACGGTTTGGCCTGTCGGCCGGTGGATTACTCGGCCAGCGGCTCCGGCTTCGGAGGCAGGTTAAGAGGGATCGTAGGCTCCACCCGGGTCTGGGAGAGCAGGCCAAGGTAGGCGCTCTCCATGGCGTCGCAGCGGGCTTTGAGATCTTTGTCCACAGCGCGCATCTTTTTGAAAAGGAGCCGGTAGTATTCGCGATAGGCCGCACGTTCGTCCTCGAAAGTCTTGGCCTTCTGGGCCTGCTCTTTCAGGGAGCGGACAGCCGGGTCTTTCTCTACCTGGATGCGCACTTCCTCGTAGCGGACCTTGAGCTTGCGGCGCATCTCCTCGGCGCTCGGGCCTGCCGGAGCCGGCGGAATCTCCGGCATGGTCGAATCGGGAATGAAGGCATTGGGGTCGGCGAAGGCCGCATCGGGCGAGGCGGGATCCAGCGCCGGAACATCGGTCTCCGAGACAATCGGCTCATCGGAGATGCCGGACTCGGGCGGAAGAGGGATGGAATCCTCACCCGGCGTGGGAGAAGCGGTCGCCTCAGCCGAAGCCGCGTCGGCATCCGAGGGAGTGGCTTCGGGGGACGGCGAGGCAGAGGCCTCAGACGCCGGGCTGGAGGCCGACTCGGGCGAGGCGGAGGCTTCAGGCGATGCCTCGGGAGAAGCCGATGGTGTCTCAGCGGGTGAAGCGGCGGGCGAGGGACTCGCTGCGGGCGTTGTCTCCGGCGAAACCGTAGCCGACGGCGCGGGTGTGGCATCCTGCGCGAGCACGGGCAAAGCGAGAAGCAGGAGAAGAGTGGCGGCGGTGGGCAGATGCATCGTGGTTTTGCGGCGGTGGCAGCGGACTTGAAATGACAGCAATTTTGGGCTCACTTGGCAAGCGGATGAATCTGGCAGGGAAACAAGACGTGGCTCCGGTCCATTGCGCGCGCGCTCTCCGGGACAGACCCGGTTTCTTTTTCCTCGATTCTTCGCTGATTCCAGGCCCGTCGGCCGCCCTCTCGCTGGTGGGCGCGGAGCCTGACCTGGTGATCAAGGGTAACGATTGGGAACATCTCGAAAAAGAGCTCGCTGCCCGGTCGCGTCCGCTGCCGGACTTGGGCTACCCGTGCGGGGCAGCGGTCGGATGGGTGGATTTTGAAGGGAGTTTCCACTTCGGGTTTTATGACGAGCCTCACATCTTCCTCCACGGGCAGGACCGGTGGGCGGGAGAAACTCCGCCATCTGTCGCGGATCACTGTCGGGATGACGGTCCGGTGATCCCGTTTCAGCCCGCCATAAAAGAAGCGGAGTATGTGTCGATGGTGGAGCGCGCGCGGGATTACATCGCGGCGGGAGATATCTATCAGGTCTGTCTGTCGTATCCCTTTACCGCACGGACGCCGGCATCGGCGTGGGATTTCTACGAGGCTCTCCGGCATTATTCCCCTTCCCCACAAAGCGCTTTTCTCGATGGGGGAAGTCTCCAAGTGGCTTCGGCATCGCCCGAGTGTTTTCTAAGGATGGCCGGCCGGCGGATCTCGACCTGCCCGATCAAGGGCACGCGACCGCGGCGGGCCGATGCTCAGAGCGACCAGCGGAGTGCCTATGACCTGATCACCTCGTCAAAAGAGATCGCTGAGCTTGTGATGATCACCGATCTGGAGCGGAATGATCTCGGCCGGGTCTGCGAATACGGCAGCGTGAACGTGCCCGATCTACTGCGGCTCGAGCGGTTTGAGCAGGTTTTTCATCTGGTCTCAACGGTCGAGGGAAATCTCCGCGAGGGCGTGAGCCATGTGGCGGCGCTGAGGGCGTGCTTCCCGGGCGGGTCGATTTCCGGAGCCCCCAAGAAGCGGGCGCTGGAGATCATTGCCGAACTCGAGCCCTTCCGGCGGGGACTCTACACGGGAGCGATCGGATACTTCGGCTACAACGGGGAGAGCCAATTCTCAATCGCGATCCGCACGGCGGTTTTTGAGAACGGGCAGGCGATCTTCCATGTCGGTGCCGGGATCGTTGCCGACTCGATTCCCGCGAGGGAGTGGCAGGAAACGCTGGACAAGGCATCGGGGCTTCTTCTCGCCGCCGGTGCGGCGCGGCCGCGCTGAACCGCAGCGGCGCGCGCAAAATTTCTTTGTTTTCGCCGGCGGGTTGGAGAGGCTTTGCGGAATGAGAATTCTTTCGGGCATCCAGCCTTCGGGCACGCCGCACCTGGGCAACTACTTCGGGATGATGAAGCCCGCCATCGAACTGCAGGACAAGGGCGAGGCCTTTTACTTCATCGCCGACCTCCACGCCCTTACGACCGTCCATGATGCGGCCGCCCTCCGCCGGAATTCCCGCGAGCTGGCGGTGGATTTTCTGGCCTGTGGTCTCGATCCCGCACGCTCGGTTTTCTTCCGCCAATCGGATATTCCGGCTGTGACCGAACTGGCCTGGATCCTCAGCACGGTGACGCCGATGGGCCTGCTGGAGC
>CAZSMN010000394.1:0-3272 GCA_964607615.1 uncultured Chthoniobacterales bacterium
CAGCTGCTGGAGCGACTGCTGCGCGGCGGGGTCGTAGGCGGTGATCGATTCGCCGAGGCGCGACTGGTGAAACTGCGAGCGCTGGGCGAGGAACGTGCCGGTCAGCGCGATGCCGACGCTGCCACCGAGATTGCGGGCGAGGTTGATGAGCGCGGCGGCGTTCGCGCTCTTCCCGGTCGGGAGGTTGGCATACGCCGCCTGGGTGATCGGGATGAAGAGGAACGCGAGGCCGACCGTCTGGAAAACCCGCGCCCACGCCGCGTGCTCGAACGGAATCCCCAGCGTGAACCCCGTCATGTGATAAAGCGCGGCAGCCTCCATCAGGAGCCCGGCAATCACGAGGTTGCGGCCGGGAAATCTCCGGACGAAGAATCCGCCCACCAGCGGCATCATCACGATCATCGCGATCCCGCCGGCCGTCAGGGCCATGCCCGCCCGCTGCGCGGTGTAGCCGAGGAGCTGCTCAAGAAACTGAGGCAGGAGCGCCGTGGTCCCGAAGAGGAGAAACCCCAGCGCGAACATCATCACAAACGACGCGAGGAAACTCGGGATCCTCAGCAGCGGGATGTCCACGATGGGATCCGGACGCCGCAGCTCCCAGATCACGAGCAGAACGAGCGCGGCCGCCGAGGTGACGGCCATCGCGAGGATGAGAGGCGAGTTGAACCAATCCTCCCGCTCGCCGCGATCGACAAAGAATTCCAGACACCCGATGCCAACGACGCTGAGCGCGAAGCCGACGGTATCGAGGCGGAATCCGTTCTTCCCGAGCCGGGCGCGTTCGACGGCGGTCGAGGCGGGCTCGCGGACGAGGAGGGCCGTGAGGACGAGAGACACGATGCCGACCGGGATGTTGATGAGAAAGATCCAGTGCCAGCTGAAGTTATCCGTGATCCAGCCGCCAAGCGTGGGGCCGATCGCCGGGGCGAAGACGACGGCGAGGCCGTAGAGCGCGAAGGCCATGCCGCGCTTCTCGGGCGGAAAAAGCTCGGCCAGCATCGCCTGCACGACCGGCGCCATGCCCGCGCCGCCCACTCCTTGCAGAATGCGGAAGATGATCAGCGCGTTGAGGCTCGTTGCGATGCCGCACAGGAACGAGCTCGCCGTGAAGAGGGCGACGCAGATCAGATAAAACCGCTTGAGCCCCAGCATCGTTCCGAACCACCCGCTGATCGGCATCATCACCGCATTGGCGACAAGGTAGGTCGTGAGGACCCACGTGCTCTCGTCCAGTCCGGCACCGAGTCCGCCGGCGATGTGGCCGAGCGAGACGTTGGCCACGCTCGTGTCGAGCACCTCCATGAACGTCGCCATCGCAAGGACGACCGTGATGATCCAGGGGCTCACCACGGGCAGACGCGATGCTTTGCTCACGGCTCAGCGGACGGTTACCGTCGGGCTCACGGACATCCCGGGTGCAAGCAACGGCGGATTTTCCACCGGATCGAGAACAATCTTCACCGGCACGCGCTGGACGACCTTGACGAAATTGCCCGTCGCATTCTCCGCCGGCAGCAGGCTGAAGCGTGAGCCGGTGCCGGACTGGATGCTCTCCACGTGCCCGTGCAGCGCGAGACCCGGATAGGAATCGACGCCGATCTCGACCGGCTGCCCCGGCCGCATGCGGGCGAGCTGGGTTTCCTTGAAGTTCGCGACGACCCAGACGTCCGGAGCAACCACGGCCATCAGGGGAAGTCCCGGCTGGACGAAATTTCCCGGTTCGGCGGAGCGGCGCGTGATGCGGCCGGTGGCCGGGGCGAAG
The DNA here is from genome assembly GCA_964607615.1 of uncultured Chthoniobacterales bacterium. Taxonomy (GTDB): domain Bacteria; phylum Verrucomicrobiota; class Verrucomicrobiia; order Chthoniobacterales; family Terrimicrobiaceae; genus CAZSMN01. Next base: position 1,763 of record CAZSMN010000394.1, read on the forward strand.
ATTTTGGTGTTCGCGAGGCGGATCCGGGCCGTGTCGAGCAGCGCGACGGCCTGGTCGACTTGAGCCTTCGCGGCGTTGACGGCGGCGTGGGCGACCGCGACCTGCGAGGTCGAGGCGGCGACCTTTTGCATCTTGCCTACCAAGGCCGCGCGGGCCTGGGATTCGTTTGCCACGGCAAGGTCGAGTTCCCGTTGAGAGACGGCACCCGAATCACGCAAAGAACGGCTGCGGGTCAGCTCCTGCGCGGCGTTGTCCGCGGGCGCGCGCGCTTCGGCGACATCGGCGCGAGCCTGTTCGAGTTCGGCCCCGGCGGCGGCTTTCTGTGCGACAGCCTGGGCCAGCTTGGCCTCGCAGGTGGCGACATGCGCTTGGGCCTGGGCGACGAGAGCTTCGGTATCCTTCGTTTCCAGCTCCACAAGCAGATCGCCCTTCTGGACGGTCTGGTTGTCCTCGACGTGCACGGCAGCGATTTTCTCGGAAATCTTCGAGCTCACCTGGTGGATGTGCGCCTCGAGAAAGGCATCGTCAGTGGAGACGGTGCCCCGGTTCCGCAGGAATTGCACCGCGCCCAGAGCGAGAAGGACAAGCGCCAGCGTGATAAGAATCCGGCGGGCCGGAAGCGGCAGGTTTTTCATAGGAGCACGTGGGAAAATCCCTCGGGCGTCTGATCGCGGAGATACCGGATGCCCGCGAGCGAGAATTCCGTGATGTGCCGGGCAAGGGTTTCAAGATAATCCCGCTCGCTCAGGAGTCCAGGATAGAGCGCCTGGATCACCGGACGGTTTTGCCGGTAGAAAACGCACTGGCCGATGATGCTCGCGCCCAGCCGGTCGAGCGTCTCTGCGTCGAGCCGGTCGCCGGTGAGCTCCAGCAGAATCTCCTGCAACTGGAGCGCTCTCGGACGGAAGCCCTCTTCGATCAGGGATCCCAGGAGCGGCGTCGGGGCGGACATCTCGGCGGCCATGAGGCGGCGGTGCCACGCCGGACGGGTGGGATCGAGCAGATGCCGCAGCATGCCGCTGACAAATGCTCCCAGCCGCTCTTCGGGCGGCGCTGCTGGATCGTCCACCCACGGACTCTCCATCGCGCTCCGGTGCGCGTGTTTCAGGACGGCGGCGTAGAGCTCCTCCTTGTTTTGAAAATGGTAGTTCACCGCCGCGACATTCATCCCCGCGCGCGCCGTGATCTCCCGCACGGTCGCCGCCCGGTAGCCCTGCTCTGCAAAAACCTCGCCCGCCGCCTCCAATAAACGTTCCCGCGATGCGTTTTCCGCCTTCTTCATACGATCTATCGTAAGAAAAAGAACATATGTTTCAAACAAATGTTTTATTTTCTGATAGAAAGATTGTTCAGGAACGGTTTCTGGCAGGTTGCGTGCGGCGGAGGGATATGGGATAACAGAGGGCCATGAGTGAACTGCGCATCGAGCCGGCGACGCTGGATGATTTGAACGAACTGGCGGAGCTTTTGTTCGACCTCTTTTCCCAGGAGGAGGATTTTGTGCCGGACC
>CAZSMN010000395.1:0-3266 GCA_964607615.1 uncultured Chthoniobacterales bacterium
GAGCTGAAGCCGGGCCTGGTCGAGGATGATGTGATGCCGCGTGGCATCGGGACGGAGGCGGATATGCACCTGCCGTGCGCGCTCGATCAGGGCCGTCAGCGGAAGCGACTGGAGGTCGTTCAGGTGCAGCGGAGGTGGCGGCGGGGCGGGTGTGGGCGTTTCAGGAACGTCGGAGGACATCGGAAAATCGGAGAGAAAGGTCGGCGTTGAGGTGCGCGTCGCTTTGCCGGCGGGGCAAATGGAAGATCAGCTTCTCCTGCATACGCCGTGGAGACTTCTTCGCAAGGAGAAAGTTTCCGCTCCAAGTGCATGATACCCTCTAAAGCGAGGGATCGCTGTTCATGAGGCGGAAATCGGTTTGCGCGATCTCGTCGCCAGCCAGGCGGGCCCCCTCGGCGGCGAGGCGGTAGCGTTCGGCCCATCCCAGAATGCCCAGCGCCTCGAGCGGCGGGGTGGCTGCCGCGAGCATGCGCCGCCGGAGGCCGGCGGCCCATTCGGTGAAGGCTGCAATCTCCGCGCCCAGATCCGGAAGCCGGGACGAACGATCCAGCGCCCGGATCCCGCTTTCCAGGCTGACAAGCTGGCGGTTGATCGCGGCTTCCATGCGGCGGACCTCCGCGTGATCGTCCTCGTTCAGGCTCGCCGCATCCAGCTGACGCAGCGAGACAATGAGGTGGGTGGACATTTTCGTGAGATGCCCGAGAAGCGTGCGGAGCCGTTCGGTGTCCGCTGCCGGAAAGGCCGGCTCCGTCAGGTGCGGCAACCGCACGAGCACTTCCCCGGGGATCAAGGCCAGCCGGGTCCGCTGCCAGAGCGGCAGGTTCTCAGGGCCGTCGCGCAGGACCCTGCGGCTGATCGCGATCATTTCCAGAAGCCGGTCGCGGATTTCCCACTGGGGCAGCGAGGGCCAGAGTACGCGCTGGATCACCGATGCCACCAGGAGGCCGAGGGAGGTGGAAAAAAAGAAGTCCACGATCTGCTGGAATTTGACAGGTTCCTGTCCGTTCAGACCGAGAATGCCGACCAGAAAAAGCATGCCGATCTGCATGGGGATCGTGACGCCCCGCGTGCGGTAGGAGAGAAATCCCCACACGAAAAGCCACGCCGCCAGCACCGTGTTCATTACCGCATAGCTCGAGAGGAGAGGGGAGAAGGCGATGAGCCCGATGCTCAGCGCCATGGCGACCATGATGCCGGCCACGACGAAGTCGAACGCCCGGTGGTCACCGCGCCCGCCCGGGCTCGTTGCATTCAGCGCGGTGAAAACCCACGTGCTGAGCACAAAGGCCGGTCCGCCCGGCGGGTTCAGCCAGTCGTAGATCAGGAGGGCGACGGCGACGGCGATGCCTGCCCGGACCCCGACCCGCTTCCAGAAGGGCGACGGCCACGGCGAGAGAATCGGCCCCTCATCACGGCTCTTCTGCAGGGGATCGGAGGGCAGGGAGTCGAGAAAATGGTGCGCCATGGCGATGTGCTTGCGCATTTCCTGAAAAGCGAGGATGTGAACGCTGATGATCAGGGCTTCCGAGGTATCGACCTCTGCGTAGCCCGGCGTTCCCCGCAACTCGTTGACCTTCGCGCTGATCGCGGTGATTGCCGCGTCGATCGCAGCGAGATGGGATGCGCGGGCGGTTGGCGTTTCCATTCTGGATCCCAGCGCGACCAGCGCGCCGTGCAATGCCTGGTGAAGAGCGCCCAGTTCCTTTGAAAAGCCCTTGAGAAAAATCGAACCCGGCGGGAGCGCCTCCTGCAGCGTCGAGATCGCCGAGGCGATGCGCGAGAGGCAGATCGTCAGCTCGAAATACGTCGCGATGCGGTCGCGGAAATGCTGGCTCTCCCTCGCACCGAACTCCAGAAGACCACGGAGCGCCGTGATCCGTGCCGGAAAGTCCGCCGCCTTCGCGCTCGCCGTCGGCGAGGCGCCGGCCTGCAGTTGGGAGGTCGTCTCTTCAAAGCATCCGGCCACGTCGCGGAACCCCGCCCTCAGGTTTTCCAGAAATTCCACCCGGGCATACCTCGGCCAGATCACCGTCTGAACCAAAAGTGTCGCGATGATCCCGATTCCCACCTCCTCGACCCGCCACAGCATGTATTCCCACGACTGCCCCGGATTCGCCAGCCCGTTGCTTGTCACCACCACCGTTGTGAGCCCGCAAAGCAGAAACGCATACGGATACCGGCTCTGGCCGAACATCGCCGTGCAAAAGCCCACAACCGCGCCGACGAGCGTCAGGTAAAGCACCGGATTCTGCTGCAGCGATCCCGTCAGCACATACCCGATCACCCCACCAATGACGGTGCCGATCAGACGGAAGACCGACTTCTCCCCGATCGCTCCCACATATTGGGCGATCATCAGAACGAACACCGTGAAAAGCGCCCACGTCGGCTGCGGAATCCGCACCACCAGAGCGATGAAAACGGCCAGCATGCCGGCCAGACCGAACTTGATGCCGTAACGCACCGCCCCGTCGGCGGTAAGGTCTCTCAAGATCCGGAACATGGCTCTCTAAGAAACACTCCGGCCGTGCCGGCTCTGCAAGAACGATTTGCTCGGGCGACTCCTCCCGGCCCGGGCCTGCGGGGCGTCGCGGATGGCGATTTTCCGTTGGGGTAGTGGGTTTTGGGAAACTTGGCACACGGATTGCTTTTGTCCCCTGCCGGACTCAACCGCCGGCTAAAACCAACCACAACACCTAGAAATCCCATGTTGAGAACCAAACCCATCCTGACGACGCTCGCTGCCGCGATTATGGCAGTGGCGACGTTTGCCCACCCCGAAACTGCAATGGCGCAGGACGCTGTGGCAGTCGTGGAAGAGACCACGACCGTCGTAGCCACTGAAGCCGCAGCTCCGGCCGCACCTGCTGAACCGACGGTCGAGCAACGCTTGGCCGACCTCGAGGCCTATGTGAACAACGGAGCGAGAACGCCCGATGTCGCCTCGAAGGTTGCCGGTCCCGGCCCCGGCCACAATGCGTGGCAGATGGTCAGCACCGCGCTGGTTCTCTTCATGACGCTTCCCGGCTTGGCCCTCTTCTACGGCGGCCTCGTTCGCTCGAAGAACGTCCTCTCGATCCTTGCCATGTGTCTCGGCATCGCCGGCCTGGTGACGATCCTCTGGTTCCTCGTTGGCTACAGCCTGACCTTCTCGGGCGGCAATGCCTTCATCGGTGACCTCGCACAGGCCTGCTTCAATGGAATGAAGCCCGGCAACGTGGGTGCCGGCTACTACTGGATCTCGGATTACATCTGGGCCATGTTCC
>CAZSMN010000396.1:0-3259 GCA_964607615.1 uncultured Chthoniobacterales bacterium
CCCGCTCACAAATGAAGAAACTCAAAATCGGCATGGTAGGCCTCAACTGGGGCGACTCGATCATCCGCGACCAAATCCTCGGTGGCCCGGCATCGCCGTTCTTCGAACTCGCCGCCGTCTGCGACCGCGATGCAGCGAAGGCCGATGCCTGCGGCGCCGCGCACGGTGTGCGGGCCTTTCACTCGATCGACGACCTTCTGGGTTCGAACAACATCGATGCCGTGTGCCTGATGACCGGTCCCTTCGGCCGCGCGGCTCTTATCCGCAAAGTCATCGAGGCCGGCAAGCACGTGATGACCACCAAGCCGATCGAGGTCGATCCCGACGAGGCACTCTCGGTGCTTCAACATGCCCGACGCCTCAGCCGCGTCGTTCACCTCAACTCCCCCTCCCCGCTCCCCTCGCCCGATCTCGCGCAGATCGGCCGCTGGCGTGAGGAGTTGGGCCTCGGCCGCCCCGTTGCGGTGCGCGCCGACATTTGGGCGAACTACCGCGAGATGCCCGACGGCACCTGGTACGACAATCCCGAGGAGTGTCCCGTCGCGCCGATCTTCCGACTCGGCATCTATCTCATCAACGATCTCGTCCGCCTCATCGGCAAACCGGCCGCCGTCTCCGTGATGAGCTCGCGCCTCTTCACCGGACGCCCGACGCCTGACAACGCCCAGCTCAGCATGATCTTTGACAACGGCGCCATCGCCAACATCTTCGCCTCCTTCTGCGTGAACGACGCCCAATGGTGGCTCAGCTCCCTCACCCTCAACTACGAAAACGGCACCGTCTACCGAAACGTCGGACCCGCCGCAGGCTCCGCCCCGCGCGAAAAGCCGGAACTCGCCGTGGTCGTCAACCGGGACGGCCGGCCCTCCTCGCTCAAGGCCGTCGCCTCCGGCAGCACGGAGGACTACCAGTGGGAAGCTTTTGCCAGGGAGATTTATGGCGAAACTCTCCCGGGAAAAATCGCCGACGAGGACACCGTCGCCGCACTCAAGATCATCCGCGCCATGGCCCGCGCCGAAAAATCCGGGCGGATCGAGGCGGTGTAGAAAAAAAACCCTGTCGGGAACCGCCCCGACCGAGCGTTTCAAAACCGGTATTGTTCTCGACCGGCGAGGGCCTCTACAGGACGGCACAAACAAAGGGCTCGCCGTCCAATCGAACCGGAAGATGGCCGGAATCGACGAAGACTTCCCGAATCGCACATCCCTCGTGCGCCCTTGACTTGGAGAACCTATTTTCATAAATATGCGTTTATGCGGACTACCTTGGACTTACCGGATCCTTTGTTTCGAGAACTCAAGGTTCAATCCGCCAAGCGCGGGATCAAACTGAAGGACTTCGTCGCGAGGCTGATCGCGTCCGGTTTAACCCAAGAACAGGCTGACGATCCAAAACCCCGCGCGCGCAGTCCGCTGCCTACCATCCGCAGGGCGACGGGCGTTACCCACCCTTACCGTTCGAACCGTGAGATCGAAACCCTGCTAGCCGCCGAAGATGCCGGCGATTGACATCCCTGACCTCAACGTCTGGCTCGCACTCATCGATCCCGATCACGAGCACCATGCCCGGGCCCGCCGTTACTGGGAACAGGAGGCCCCGGGGGACATTGCCTTTTGCCGCATAACCATGCTGGGCCTGCTCCGCCTTCTCACCAACTCCCGCGTCATGCACGGCCAGCCCTTCACCACTGTCGAGGCATGGGATGCCTACCATGCTTTTGCAGCGCTGCCGGAGGTCTGCATCATCGAGGACTCCCTTGCGGCGGAGAGACAGTTTGAACTCTGGAGCCGCCGACCTGATTTCCCCGCGCACCGTTGGACGGACGCCTGGATCGCCGCGATTGCTCATGCCAGCGGTGCCCGCGTGGTCTCTTTCGATGCGGACTTCACCACAATTCCGGAGCTCAATTTCCTCCACCTACGTCCATGACCCCTGCGGGTGCGGACAACGCGAACGGGTTCTACCCTACACCTTCACGCGCTCAATGTCGGCTCCGAGGCCGTTGAGCTTGTCGTCGATGGATTCGTAGCCGCGGTCGATGTGGTAGACGCGATTCACTTCCGTAGTGCCTTCGGCGCTAAGGCCTGCGAGCACAAGGGCGGCGGAGGCGCGGAGGTCGCTGGCCATGACGGGCGCCCCGCTGAGGCGTTCGACGCCGTTGATCACGGCCGTGGCACCCTGGAGTTCGATATCGGCTCCCATGCGCTTGAGCTCGGCGACGTGCATGAAGCGCTGGGGGAAAACGTTTTCCGTCACGACGCTGATGCCGTCCGTCGTCGCAAGGAGCGCGCACATCTGGGCCTGCATGTCGGTCGGGAATCCCGGATAGGGCAACGTATCGAGCTTCAGCGCCCGGCGAGTGGTGCCCGGCCGGAGCGTGAGGGAATTCGCCGTTGTCTCGACCACGTAGCCCGCGAGGGCGAGCGGATCGGTTACGGCCTTTAGGTGCGCAGGATCGACTTTTTGAAGCGTCACTCCTTCGCCGCAGATCGCGGCCGCGACGAGATACGTGCCGGTCTCGATCCGATCCGCGATGACGCTGTGCTCGGCACCGTGGAGTTCCTTCACGCCTTCGACGATGATGCGGCGTGTGCCGGCACCCTCGATTTTCGCGCCCATCGCGATGAGGAAATTCGCAAGATCGACGACCTCGGGTTCCTCGGCCGCGCCGTCAATGACCGTCGTTCCCTCCGCGAGGACCGCCGCCATCATGATATTGTCGGTACCAAGAACGGTGGAGCCGAATTTTCCCCGGAGTCCGATGGCCGCTCCGCGGAGTTCGGGCGCGAGGACCTTCACGTTGCCGCCCTGCACGCGGACAGCGGCGCCGAGGGCTTCAAAACCCTTCAGGTGCAGATCGATCGGGCGGTCGCCGATAATGCACCCGCCCGGCAGCGAGACGGTGGCCTCCTTTTCGCGGCCCAGCAGCGGTCCGAGGATACAAACCGAGGCGCGCATCTTGCGAACGATGTCGTAGGGCGCATCGGTGCAAACGTTCTCGGCCTTGATCTTCACCACGCCGCTCGCGCGCTCGACCTCGCAGCCGAGTTCGCTGAGGATCGTAAGCATGTAGTGGATGTCGCTCAGATCCGGAACGCGGGAAATCACACACGGTTCCTTGGTCAGCAACGTGGCGGCGAGAATGGGGAGGGCGGAATTTTTTGAGCCGCTGATGCGGACGGAGCCGCGGAGCGGGCGGCCGCCGTGAACGAGAATTTTATCCATGCCTTGCGATGAGAAATCTTTCGATGTTTTGATA
>CAZSMN010000397.1:0-3255 GCA_964607615.1 uncultured Chthoniobacterales bacterium
GAGCTTAGGGAGGGCAAACGCATCAGTGGGGAGGGAGTCTGAGTTGAGGGAGCGGGAACGTTTAGCGCAAAATACCGCCCCGCGCAAGGCGGCAGACCAGCAGAAGTTTGCCTTATGGCGTGCAGTCTGCAAGGTTCAGGCTCTTGATAGCCGGAAGACACCGCCGGAGCTGCTCATGCTGATACCACATTCTTTTTTTGCTCCGGATGGCGTGACGGTCGATGAGGCGTGCTCCCGGACGACGCATCTCGGCGTCGGCGCCCACCCGGACGATCTGGAGTTCATGGCGTTCCATGGCATCGCGGCGTGCTTCGGCCGGACGGACCGCGCGTTCGGCGGCGTGGTCTGCTGTGATGGCGCAGGGAGCGCGAGGGTGGGGGAGTTTGCGGATTTCTCCGACCGCGAAATGGTGGAGATCCGATCCGCCGAGCAAAAGCAAGCAGCCCGCATCGGCCGCTACAGCTTCGTGGCGGAGCTCGGTCACACGTCGTCCGCCGTCCGCGACGCCGCGGGGCTCGCTGCGACGGAGGAGATTTTCCAAATCCTTGAGCAGTGTCGTCCAGAGGTCCTTTACACCCACAACCCCGCTGACAAACACGCAGCGCACGTCGCCGTGTTTCTCCGGACGCTCGAAGCCGTCCGGCGCCTGCCGGAACAGCATCGTCCGGCGGAATTCTACGGCTGCGAGGTCTGGCGTGATCTGGACTGGCTGCCGGATTCCCGGAAAGTCCTCCTCGACGTCAGCGGGCACGAGGAGTTGGCCGGCAAGCTCAATGCCGTCTTCCGCTCCCAGATCGCCGGCGGCAAACGCTACGACCTCGCCGTGGCGGGCCGCCGCCGTGCAAACGCCACGTTTCTCGATCCGCGCGCGGCCGATCAGGCCACCGCGGTGATCCACGCCATCGACCTGTCTCCCTTTCTCGCAGCAGAGGACCCTCTGCCGGTCCTCGACGCAATCATCGGCGAGTTCCGGCAGGAGGTTCTTACGCCGTTCAGGCCGGCCGGTGGGATAGTGCCAGCCGGAATGTGAAGAAAAATTCCTTCGCGCGGATCTCATGCTGCGGCAGGCGGCCCGGTCCGCAGCTCCCGGTGCCGAGTCCCGCATGGAGATGGTCGAGATAAAGATAAGTCTCCGCGCGCTTCGGCAGATCGATCGTGTGCTTTGCGGCAAAGAGGTCCTCATCGCTCTGGTGCCGCGCGGCGAATCCGAAGAGACCACCCGCTGCATCGCACCGCAGGACGGTGCCATCGTTTCCCTTCAGCTCCACCCACCGGCAGTCCGTGTGGTGGCCCTGCTCCTGCGGCATCACGTAGGGAACGCGTTCGGAATCCACCGTTGATTCGAACCGCCCCACCGGCGTCGAGGCTTTGCGGTCGGGATAGTTCTCCCACGGCCCGCGCCCGAAGTAGGCGATCTCCTCGAAACCCGGCACCAGCACGGCCGCAAGGCCGATCCTCGGCAGTTCCGGCGCTTCTTCCGCGATCGTGACATGGCTCTCGACGACGAGAGCAGTCGGGGTGAGCGAATATCTCGCTGTGTGCACCGCCAGCGGCTCATCGGCCGTTCCGTGCCACAGCTCCTTGACCACCACTGCCTCCCCGAAGGCGGGATCTCCGAACGTCGTGACCAGAGTCCGGCGGAGGCGGTCGATTCCCGCCTTCTGCCACTTGACGATGGCTTTGTAATCCGGGTTCTTCCAAAGCTTCAGTCCGTCGTTGTCCGTCGGCGCGCGGAAGAGATTCAGCCGGAGCGGGGCAGCAAAAAGAGCGTTCCCGCCGGACGAAAACCCGGCCAGTTCGCCGTTGCGGAAGTCCGCCCGGAGCCTGCCGGCTTCCAGGATCTCCCGCGTTGCCGCACCCGTTTCAGGGAGCGAAATGGTAACGCGTTTCGCAAAATCCGGCTCGCGCACGACGAGTTGCTCCACCGCGGCCACATGGCCGGCCGGCAGAATGGTTGTTGGTGTTTCCAGGAAAAACTCCACGTCGATATGCACCTCGCCGCTGTCCGGTAGCGCCTCAGGAAGCTCCCATGTCACCTCCTGTGAAGCGCCCGCGGCAACCGGCGGCACATCGAGCGTTCCCACCATGGCCGCCACTCCGTCGACCAGCACCTTCCAGTGCGCGCCAAGGTCGGAGAGATCCGCAAACTGCCGGCGGTTCTCGATCAGCGCGCGGACCGTCCGCCCGCCTGCTTCCTTGAGCGTCAAGCGCACCGGGCGCGCCAGGTGCCGCAGCTCGAACAGCCCGGGATGCGGAGTCCTGTCGGGACCGACAAGGCCGTCGCAGACAAAGTTCGCATCGTTCGGCACATCGCCGAAATCTCCGCCGTATTTCCAGTAAACCTCGCCTTCCGTCGTCTCCGCCCTCAGCCCGTGGTCGACAAATTCCCAGATGAACCCGCCCTGGAATCCGCGGTATTTCTCAAAAATCTTATAATACTCCTCCAGCCCGCCGTTGCTGTTGCCCATGGCGTGGCTGTATTCGCAGGGGATGACCGGCCTCCGGTTCCGCTCCGGATTCTCCGCCCAGGCGATCAGCGCCTTGTGCTCCGGATACATCGGACAGATGATGTCCGTCACCTGCTCGCCGTCATGCCACGTCGCGCGCGTCTGCCAGATCGAGATCGCGCCTTCGTAGTGCAGCGGGCGGCCGGGATCATACGCCCGCACCCAGCCTGCTGCGGCATCGTGGTTGACCCCGTGTCCGCTCTCGTTGCCCAGCGACCACATCAGGATCGACGCATGGTTCTTGTCGCGCAGCACCATGTTGGACACGCGGTCCACAAAGGCCGGCAGGTACGACGGCTCCTCGCAGATCCAGGCCGAATGCGAGTGGCACTCGATGTTGGCCTCGTCGATCACGTAGAGGCCGTGCCGGTCGCAGAGTTCGTAGAAATAGGGATGGTTCGGGTAGTGCGAGGTGCGGACCGCATTCACGTTGTGCGCCTTCAGGATCTTCACGTCCCTTTCCATCGCCTCGCGGGAAATCGCTTTGCCGGTGACATCGTCGTGCTCGTGGCGGTTCACTCCGTGGATCATCAGCGGCGTGCCGTTGACGCACAACTCGCCGTCCTTGATCTCGATGCGGCGGAACCCCACCCGCTGCCTCACATACTCCGTCGATCCGTCCGGCGCGCGGAGCCACGCCACGAGCGTGTAGAGATGCGGCGTCTCGGCCGTCCAGGGCAGGATGTCGCCATATTCGGCCTTCAGGTGAACGCAGAAACGCTCGCTGCGAGGGTCCTCCTCGCGGTAG
>CAZSMN010000398.1:0-3247 GCA_964607615.1 uncultured Chthoniobacterales bacterium
TCAGGGTCCGCGGGAATTTCCGAAAAGTTTGATGTGCAGCCGGTCGCAATAGCGGAAGCCCCGCTGCTTGCAAAGATCAACCAGCAGTTCCTGCCGGCTGTGGAGGGCTTCCTCCGTGGTGCCTTCGGGCATCAGGTGGACATTTGCCGGAGCGACCGGGAGGCCGATCGCATTCAGGAGCGCGTCGATCTCGCCGGCCTGCCCGGCGTCGGCCACGACGAATTTGAGCTGGAACGGATACGCCGTCAGCCAGGCGCGGAGGACGTCCGGCTGGAGGCGGAGGCGTTCGTGCTTTTCGACCCAGCCGGGGTTGATCATCCGGTGGTCGGGCGTCGAATCGCGGAGCTTCGGGCTGATCGATGCGAGGTCGCAGGCGATCCCCTCGGGGGCGATCGTTCCGGCCGTTTCGATGGTGATGTGTTTGCCGGCGGTTTTCAGCGCGGCAGCCAGTTCGTGGATGCCCTTCGCAACCATCGGCTCGCCGCCGGTGAGCACGACGTGCGCGGCGGGATGGCTCACGACTTCTTCCACGATCTCTGCGACCGTCCGCTCCGTCCCCTCGGGCTGCCAGGAGGCGTAGGGCGTATCGCACCAGCGGCAGCGGAGGTTGCAGCCGGAGGTGCGAACGAAAACCGACGGGACGCCTGTCAGGCTGCCTTCGCCCTGGATCGAATAGAAAATCTCGGAGATCAGCATGTCGGCTTCGGCGGCAGCGGACCGGTCCGCAGGTAAGCGGTCGGATCCGGCAGCCCGGCATCGAGGAAGGCCTCGCGGCGCTCGACGCACGTTCCGCACTCTCCGCAGTGGACGTCCCCGCCGACGTAGCACGACCACGTTCGCGAAAAGTCCACACCAAGGCGCGCGCCTTCCGCTGCAATGCCCGCTTTCGTCATCGCGATGAACGGCCGCAGGAGCTCGACCTGTGCATAGGTGCCGAGCCGGATCGCATCGCCCATGGCCTTCATGAATTCCTCCCGGCAGTCGGGGTAGATCGCGTGGTCCCCCGAGTGTGCCGCGATGACGAGTCCGTCCGCGCCTTTGCTCTCGGCAAAGCCGGCCGCGATCGCCAGGAGGATGCCGTTCCGGAACGGGACGACCGTTTTCTTCATGCTCTGTTCCTCGTAATGCCCCTTCGGGATCTCGCCGCCTTTTTTCAGGAGGTCGGACTCAAACGAATCGCCGATAAAATCCAGCGGGACGGTGAGGTGCGGGAGGCCGAGCTTTTCCGCATGCCAGCGGGCGAAGGGGATCTCGCGGTCGTTGTGCTTCGATCCGTAGTGAAAGCTCAGGCAGGCGACCACGGTGGTTTCTGCCGCGGCCTGATAAAGGGCGGCGACGGAATCCATCCCGCCGCTCACGAGAACGACCGTCTTTTTCACAGGATGTCGTCCGGGTGGGAGGCATCAACGGTGACGCTGATGCCGCCGCGGGCCGAGAATTCCCCGTGCACCTCCATGCGGCGCGGCTGGCAGACGGCCACCAGATCCTCAAGGATGCGGTTCACGATTTCCTCGTTGAAGCTCCGCGTGTGGCGGTAGGAGGCGAGGTAGAACTTCAGCGACTTCGTCTCGATGCACAGCGCGTCGGGAATGTAGCGGATGTGGATCGAGGCAAAATCCGGCTGCCCGGTCACCGGGCACATCGAGGTGAATTCCGGGCAGTCAAAATTGATCCAGTAGCTGCGCTTGCGGAAGCGGTTTGGGAACGTCTCGAGCGTCTCCGCGGACGGGCGGTCGGGGAACGCCACTTCGGAGCTCCCGAGGAGGCGGAATTTCTTTGCCGGTTTCTTTGCTTTGGAAGCCATGGCCGGAACGTTCGCCTGTTTTTCCCGCGGAGAAAATCAATTTCCGGAGAATCCCCGCCGGCGTCTGCCCTCAGTGGTTCGACGCCTTCTCGGCTCCGAGGCCGGTATTGGCGCGCACGACGAGTTCGGTGAAGCGTTCCTCCGCAGCCGGCTCGCGCGAGATCAGCGTGCCGATGACCGCTCCCAGAAAGCCGATCGGAATGCTCAGGAGGGCGGGATTTTTCAGCGGAAACCACGGGTTCGTCATGAAGTCCGGACTAACCAGAATGAGCGCGATGCTTGAGAGGAGGCCGGTCAAAAGCCCCGTTACCGCGCCGCAGGTGTTGAAGCGCTTCCAGAAGATTGAGAAGACGATCACCGGCAGGTTCGCGCTTGCCGCTACGGCAAACGCGAGCCCGACGAGGAAGGCCACATTCACGGTCGGCCCGAGTAGAATCGCGATGCCGATTGACGCCGCACCGACGACGAAGGCCGTGATCCGCGCTACGCGCACTTCCTCGCCTGGACGGTGTTCCTTCCCGTGGTGGAGGACGTTGGTGAAGAAATCGTGCGCGAGGCTCGTGCTGGCGCTGATTGTCAATCCGGCCACCACCGCGAGGATCGTCGCGAAGGCCACCGCGCTGATGAATGCGAAGAAGACCTCGCCGCCGAGCACGTGCGCGAGCTCGGGCGCCGCCATGTTGGTGCCGCCGTGCGTTTTGAGGTAATCCGGCCCCAGCAGGCTCGCCGCCCCGAAGCCGAAGAACGTCGTCATGATGTAAAAGAGACCGATGATCAACATCGCCCATACCACGCTGGCCCGTGCCGTCTTGGCATCCGGCACCGTGTAGAAACGGATCAGAATGTGCGGCAGCCCGGCCGTGCCGAAGACGAGCGCCATGCCCAGCGAGATCTGGTCCCATGGGTTTTTGAAGAGGAGCCCGGGCGTCAGAAAGTTGCGTGTGACCTGCTCGCCGTTCGCCGCCGTGGACGTGATGGCCGTGAGCGAGGAGAAGAATTTTCCAAGGTCGAAATCAAAACGCTGCAGCACCAGAACGCTCAGGAACACGCTGCCGCTCATCAGTAGAACCGCCTTGATGATCTGCACCCAGGTCGTCGCCAGCATGCCGCCGAAGACAACGTAAACCACCATCAGCACGCCGACGCCGATCACCGCCACCTCGTAGCTTACTCCCGGCATCAGCTGGCGGACCAGCGTGCCCGCACCGACCATCTGTGCGATCATGTAAAAAACCGAGACCGTCAATGTGCTGAGCGACGCCGCTGCCCGGACCGGTCGCGGGCTCAGGCGGTAGGCCAGCACGTCGGCCATCGTGTATTTGCCCGCATTCCGCAGCGGCTCGGCCACGATGAAAAGGACGGTCAGATAGGCGACCAGAAAGCCGACGGAATACATGAAGCCGTCGTAGCCGTTGAAGGCGATCATGCCCGCGATGCCGAGGA
>CAZSMN010000399.1:0-3245 GCA_964607615.1 uncultured Chthoniobacterales bacterium
ATGAGCCTCGCGGTGAACGGATTTGTCAACGATCTCGTCCAGCAGTTTCCGATGGAATACTCGGTCGAACTCAAGCGCCTCATCGACCTCGAAATGGAAGGCTCGGTCGGTTGACCGGACCACAACCCGCCTGACATCATGAGCACAAGCACTATGGAAAAAGAACTCGAAGTGGAATCCCCGGCCTGGCCCGATTGGTTCGTCGCAGAACAGTCGGCCGCCGCCGCCGAGTTCGAAGCCACGCCTGCACCGACACGCAAGCACGAGTCGTGGAGATTTGCCAATATCGCCTCGCTGGATCTGTCGGCGTTTGCTGCCGCTCCCGCGGTGAGCAATGAAGGCCGGATCATCACCGCCTCGCGAGGGTTGGAGTCCGTCGCAGCGAAGATGGTTTTTGCCAACAACGCGCTCGTCCACCAGGATGCGCCGGCGCTGCCCGAGGGGGTTCTTCTGCTCCCGCTGGAAGTGGCGGCCCGGGAGCACGCGGACCTCTTCCGCAAATACTTCATGGCCCAGCCGGTCGAGCTCGGCTCGCACAAGTATGCCGCGCTCCACAAGTCCCGCATCGCGACAGGAGCGTTTCTCCACGTGCCTGCCAACGTCGAAGTCACGCTCCCGATCGAGATTTTCCACTGGGTCGAAGGGGCCAACTCCTCGGTCTTCCCTCACACGCTCATCGTGTGCGGCGAGAACAGCAAGGTGACGGTGGTGGACTACTTCAAGAGCGCCGACGGCCTTCCTGCCCTGGCCTGCGGGGTCAACGATCTGCATCTGGAAAAGGGAGCCAAGCTCACTTACATCGCCGTCCAGGATTGGTCGGGCTCGACCACGGCGTTTCATATCAATTCCTCGATCGTGGCCGGCGACGCGTCCTCCACCGCGCTCACGGCGAACTTCGGCGGCAACTACGTCCGCGGTGAAAGCCTCAGCCGCCTCGTGGGCGAAGGCAGCCGCAGCGAGATGTTTTCCATCAATCCCGTGGAAGGCACCCGCGAGATCGACCAGCGCACGCTGCAGGACCATGTCGCCCCGCATGCGTTCAGCGATCTCCTCTACCTCAACGCTCTCGACGATAAATCGCGGACGATTTTTGCCGGCCTCATCAAGGTCGAGCCCGGAGCCAAGGGTACCGACGCTTACCAGAAGGTGCGCAACCTTATCCTCAGCGATGACGCCGATCCGAATTCCATGCCCGGCCTCGAGATCCTCAACGACGAGGTCCGCTGCAGCCATGGGGCGACGAATGGCCCGGTGAGCGAGGAGGAGCTCTTCTACCTGCAGGCCCGCGGCATCGGCCGCGCCGCCGGCCGCCGGCTCATCGTGAACGGGTTCTTCAATTCGCTGCTCGAGCGCCTGGAGGATACGACCCTCCGCGCGCACCTCGAAGCGCTCGTCGAGAAGCGGCTCGCCATCTGACAAACCCAGCTGGCCGGAAATCCGGACCGTCTCCGCGCATCAGAGCTCGGGGATCGGTCCGATATCCGGATGGCTTGCGTAGGTCAGCTTCCAGTCCCAAGGTTTCCAGCTTTCTTTCCGCCACTGGAAGGTCATCTCGCCGGGCAACTCGTTGGCCCGGGCAATGATCATCTGTGCGATTGGTGTGCCGCTGCCTTGAAGGCGGGGCTTGGTGCGGACGGTTCCTTCGTTTCCGTTGACCGAGACGGAGACGGGATCAGTCGTGATGCCGAGGACGAGGAATTGCGCGAAGAGTTCCTTCGCCGTCAGGATCGCCTGTGTGCGGTCGAGGCCCCACTGGTCTTTGTAGTCCGCGGCGAGAAACGCCTGGCCCTTTTCCCAGTCCCGATTTTCGCCCGTCTGCACGAAGGCCGCGAAGGTCTTTTTCAGCTGGCGTTTAGGTTGGAATTCAAAAACTGCCCAGCCGAGGACCGCCGCGAGAAGCGCGGCGATGACGACGATGACGGTCTCGCGACTCAGCGTGAGGGATGGCATGGCCGGCTAGTGAACGGAAAGCGCGCCATCGCTGGCGACGCACGGGTAGGCGACGGCCTTGTGCCCCGTTTTCTCGCCATAGATCCGCACGATATCCGCTGCGAGGCGTTCGGTGGCATCCCGCTCGACGAGCGCGACGATCGCGCCGCCGAAGCCGCCGCCCGTGAGGCGCGCGCCATGGCATCCTGGCAGCGTGGTGGCGATGGCCACGAGGGCGTCCAGCTCGGGCGTGCTGTTTTCAAAATTGCCCATCGAGCTGCGGTGCGAAGCCGTCATAAGGCGGCCGAAATCGTCTCCCCGGCCGGCTTTGAGATATTCGACCGCTTCGAAAACGCGTTCGTTCTCGCCGACGATGTGCATCGCCCGGCGCCTCACGATATCCGGGAGGTTGGCTGCCGAGAGCTGGTCGCTCGTCACATCGCGGAGTGCAGGAGCTCCCACCCGCTTCGCCGCCTCAAAACACTGCTCCCGGCGCTCGTTGTATTCGCCGCCGGTCAGGGCGTGCTTGACGCCAGAATGCACGATCAAGAGGGCGAGATCCTCGGGAAACGGGATCGTATCGACCGTCTCCGCGCGGCAATCGAGGAACACCACATGATCCTTCCGGCCGAAGATTGACGAGACCTGATCCAGAAGCCCGCAGCTCACACCGACGAATTCGTTCTCCGCGCGCCGGCAGACTTTTGCGAGATCCAGAGGCGAGATTTCAAATGGGAAGAGCCGGGTCAGAAACACCGCCGTCGCCACCTCGATGGCCGCCGAGCTCGACAATCCCGCCCCCGGAGGCAGCGTTGCAGAGAATCGCCCCTCGAAGCCACCGGCTTCCGCACCCGCCTTCGCCAGCATCTCCGCCACGCCGAGCGGGTAGTCGACCCAGCTGTCCTGCGGCTTGAGCCCGCCTGCGCGGGACGTCGCAAAAATTCCGTCGATGCCCTCCGAACTGAGCACGACTTTCCCATCATCGCGTCGCGATCCCGTCACCGAGATGCCGAGCTGGATCGCTGCCGAGAGAACGACGCCACCATTGTAGTCTGTGTGATTCCCGAGCAACTCGACGCGACCGGGGGCAAAAGCTGAGATTTCCGACATAGCCCGTCAATCTTCCGCGGCCGATCCGGACTTGCCAAGAGGCAATTCTCTGTCAGCGTACTAAGAGCCAACTTTATAAATACCATGTCCGAAGAAAATCACATCGCCGGTCAGAAAATCGAAAGCAGCACCGAACACGCGAAGAAAGCCATCGGCGTCGCCGCCGAGGCCGGTCGTGTCGTTGGAGACACGGTCAAAAAGCAGGC
>CAZSMN010000400.1:0-3231 GCA_964607615.1 uncultured Chthoniobacterales bacterium
GTCGGCCTGCATCCGCGCGATACCACGCGCCTTCTCGAAGTGCTGCGGAATCTGCGCGACAAAGGCAATACGCTGCTCGTGGTCGAGCACGAAGAGGCGGTCATCCGCGCCGCGGATCACCTCGTTGATATCGGACCCGGCCGGGGCGCCTCCGGCGGAAAGCTTCTCTACTCGGGACCGGCAGAGGATTTCTCGGCCAAGGACTCGCTGACGGCGGATTACCTCGAAGGGCGCAAACGGATCGCCGTGCCGTCCAAACGCCGCAAGCCGGACGGCTTTCTGCACATGCGGGGTGTCCGGCATCACAACATCCAAAACGTCGATGTCAAAATCCCGCTCGGGGTTCTGTGTGCGGTGACGGGGGTTTCGGGTTCCGGAAAAACATCGCTTGTCCGTGACGTCCTCCACCGGCATCTCACCGGCGACGATCCGGCCGAGGACGAGGCGGCGGGTTTCGTCAAATCCATCGCCGGCGACGAGGAGATCGAAGAAGTTGTCATGGTCGACCAGTCGCCGCTCGCCCGCAGCCCGCGATCGACGCCCGCCGTTTATCTGGGTGCCTATGACGGAATCCGCGAGCTTTTCGGAACGTCCAAGGCGGCTCTCGCGGCCGGACTCTCACCCGGTTCGTTCTCGTTCAACTCGGGAACCGGACGCTGCGAACGCTGCGGCGGGTTGGGCTTCGAGAAGGTCGAGATGCAATTTCTCAGCGACCTCTACCTCCGCTGCCCGGAGTGTGAGGGCAAGCGCTTCCGGCCCCACGTGCTGGCAATCAAGATCGGCGACAAGTCGATCCACGATGTGCTGGAAATGACGGCCGGCGAGGCGATCGCGTTTTTCAAGCCACACGACCCGCGCGGCGCGATCACCCGGCCGCTCGAGCTTCTCGCCGAAGTCGGCCTCGACTACCTGAGACTCGGCCAACCCGTGAACGCCCTGAGCGGCGGGGAATCGCAGCGTCTCAAGCTCGTCCACCATCTCGCGGCCAAGCACGAAAGCGGCGCGATGCTCATCTTCGACGAGCCCACGACAGGCCTGCACTTCGACGATGTGGCGCTTCTGCTCAAGGTGTTCCACCGGCTGGTGGACGAGGGGAACAGCGTGATCGTCATCGAGCACAATCTGGAGGTGATCAAATGCGCCGACTGGGTGGTCGACCTCGGCCCCGAGGCCGGGGAGGACGGAGGCAAAGTCGTCGCCGCCGGCACGCCGGAGGCGGTGGCCCGCGTGGCCGCTTCCCATACCGGACGCTACCTTTCAGGAGTTCTCACACCCTCCTGTGCGCGCGTGGCAGAAGCTCCCGCACCCCGCAGGGCGGCGCGCCAGAGCACGGGAGGCAACATCGCCATCCGCGGCGCCCGTGAGCACAACTTGAAGAATATCTCGGTCGACATCCCGCGCGATGGAATGGTCGTCGTCACCGGCCTGAGCGGATCCGGCAAGAGCACGCTCGCTTTTGATCTTCTTTTTGCAGAAGGCCAGCGCCGCTTCCTCGACAGCATGTCGCCCTACGCGCGCCAGTTCGTCGAGCAGATGGAAAAACCGGATGTCGACTCGATCGAAGGCCTCCCGCCGAGCGTTGCCATCGAGCAGCGCGTCACCCGCGGTGGCGGCAAATCGACCGTCGCCACGGTGACGGAAATCTACCATTTTCTCCGCCTTCTTTTCTCGAAGCTCGGCACCCAGCATTGTCCGGATTGCCATGTTCCCGTCGAGAGCCGGACGGCGACGGCGATCGCGGAGGAGGTTTGCCGGAAAGCCGCCAAGGGCCCGACGCGCGTCTTTGCAAATCTCGTCAAGGCGCGGAAAGGATTCCATACCGACATCGCCCGCGCCGCCGCCCGCCAAGGGCTCGAAACCCTGCTGGTCGACGGACGCCTGGTCCGCACCGATGCCTTCACGAAGCTCGAGCGCTTCAAAGAGCATACCATCGATGCGCTTGTCGGAGAGCTCGACAAGCCGGATCAAAAAACCGCCGACGCGCTCGTGCGGCGCGCCCTTTCGATCGGCCGCGGCACCGCGCGCATCGTCGATGCCTCCGGCGCCTCGTCGGTCCTGAGCACCGAGATGAACTGCCCTTCGTGCAGCCGCGCCTTCGAGCCGCTCGATCCCCGGCTTTTCTCGTTCAACTCGCCGCACGGGTGGTGCACCTACTGCCGGGGCTTCGGAGAAATCTGGAGCGAACCGTCGGGAGGCAAGAATTTTGAATCCCAGCTCGAGGCCGAACTCGACGAGGAACGCCGGCACGAAAGCCTCGAAGACGGCGAACCGAGACCCTGCCCGGTCTGCAAGGGCTCGCGCCTCAACGAAACGGCGTCCAACGTTTTCCTTCAGGGAAATTCCATCGCCGACTTCACCAAAGCGCCTGCCTCCGCTGCTCTGGATCTGGCCGGCAGGCTCCGCTTTACCGGGCCGGCCGCGCATATCGCCAAGGATGTCGTTTCAGAGATCTGCCAGCGGCTCGAGTTTCTCGCCACCGTCGGCCTCGACTACCTCTCTCTGGATCGCGGCGCCAAAACCCTCAGCGGCGGCGAGGCCCAGCGCATCCGGCTCGCCGCCCAGCTGGGTTCGAATCTTCGCGGCGTTCTGTATGTTCTCGACGAGCCGACCATCGGACTCCACCCGCGGGACAATGCCCGCCTCCTCGATGCGCTGGCGACGCTGAAGGATAAAGGAAACTCCCTCGTGGTCGTCGAGCATGACGAAGAGACGATGCGACGGGCGGACCGGATTTTGGACCTCGGTCCCGGCGCCGGCCGGCGCGGCGGTGAGATCGTCGCCTCGGGCACACTGGAGGAGATTATGAAATCCCCCGCGTCCCTCACCGGACGCTCGCTGCGCGAGCCCATGCCCCACCCCTCACGCGGAGAGCGGCGGCCGAAAGCGGCTGACGTGATTACGGTGCGCGGAGCAAAGCTGCACAATCTGAAGTCCGTCGACATCACGCTGCCGGTCAACCGCCTGTCGGTCATCACCGGCGTCTCGGGATCCGGCAAGAGCACGCTCCTGCGCGGCGTGGTTGTGCCCGCTGTCCGCGAGCTCCTCTCGCGTTCCAGAACAAAAAAGCCGCTCGCGAACTGCGATGCCGTCGAGGGGCTGGAACACCTCGCCGCCGTGCTTGAGGTGGACCAATCCCCGATCGGAAAAACCTCGCGCTCGACGCCGGCGACCTACGTGAAAGTTTTCGACGAGATCCGCACGCTCTTCGCCAGCCTGCCGGCCTCGCGCATG
>CAZSMN010000401.1:0-3226 GCA_964607615.1 uncultured Chthoniobacterales bacterium
AAGAACTCGGCGGTTGCTGGCGGCGAGCTCGATACGCGCTGGCAGATTTTGGAGAAACCTCTCGCGGCCTGAGGAGGAAAGCGAGCGGCGGTCGGGAGGCCGCCGCTACAGAAGAGCTACTCCGCCGCTTCCTTTTCTCTTTCAAGCCTCCGGCGCTCGCGGCGCTTGAGGAAGCCGATCATGAGAAAGTAGGCGATCGCCGCCGCCGGCGTGGAAAGAAACATCGAGCCGACGAGCAGCGGAAGGCCGACATCAAGGAAGGTTGTCCATTTCATCATGTCCATCAGGTGGACGTGATGGAACGAGTGCAGGAGGGCCGAGGTCTCGCCCGCACGGCCGAGGATGTGCGTGCCGATCTCGTATTCCAGCATGAGAAGAAACGGCCAGAACGGTGTGACCACGTCGTGAAGCGAGACGGCGATCACCGCTGCGATCGGGTTGCATCCAAGAAGAAAGGCGAGGCCGAGGCAGAGGAGGGTCTTCAGACCGAAGAGGGGAGTGAAACCGACAAACATCCCGATCGCGACTCCGCCCGCGATGGCGTGCGGCCGGTCCTTGATATCCAGGAGGCGCGCGCATAATCCGGCAAGATAGCGGAAAACGCGGGCCGGCAAGCTGTTGGAAGGGGCCGGAGGAACGGGCATCCGTGCAAAGAGAAACGCATCCGCCGGAGCGCGCAAGCCGCATTTCTTTTGGACGCACACGCGGTTCCCTCTATGCTCCCGGGACGATGCGCTGGTTTCTCCCCCTGTTTCTGTGCACGGCTGCGGCATTGGTTGCTGAGACGTTCCACGTCAGCCCGCAGGGGAATGATAAAGGCAACGGGAGAAAGGGTTCGCCGTGGCGCACGTTGGAGCGTGCTCTCGAAGACCGGCGTCTCGGGCCCGGCGATGTGGTGCTCGTGGCACCGGGAAACTATGAAGGGCCGCTGGAAATCGTTCGCGGTGGTGCGTGGCGTCGTCCGGTGATTCTCCGGGGTGAGCCCGGCGCGATCTTGAGCCATACAGGGTCGGGCCCGGTCGTCCGGCTTCAAACCCGCGATCCGGTCGTGCTGGAGGGCTTCACGATCCGACCGTCGGAAGGTCCGGGCGTTCTCGTTTCGCAATCCGGTCCGGGCACGGTGCTGCGCAGGTTGCACATCGAGGGCGGAGGTGCGGAAGGCATCCGGATCGAGGACTCCACCGGCGTGAAGGTCGAGCGTTCCTCGGTGCAGGCCAGCCGCTACGGGATCAGCCTCGAGGGCAGGGGACATCGGATCCTTAACAATAAAATCACATCCTGCACGGGAGCGGGAATCGTCCTCGGGGGCGAAGATCCCGTCCGTGACAGCGTGGTGCGGGGAAACTCCCTTCTTGAGAACGGCAGCGGTCGCGGGGATCCGGGTGGCCTCTGGGTGCGGTGGGCGCGGGATGTCCGCTTTGAGAACAACCTCCTGCAAAGCAAGGGAGGGAGGCGTCTTTTGACGGTCGATTCGGATGGCGTGCTCTTTTCCAATAACCATTTTTTCTCGCCGAACGACGCGCACGGTGCGGCCTATTCCTGGGCAGGAATTGAGCGGACGGGTTTCGGCCGGCTCCGGATTCTGATGAGGGATCCTTATGCCATGTTCGCAGACCCGGTGACGACTTCCGGAGGGCTGCATCCCCGCTCGCCGGCGATCGATGCGGGTGGCGGGCGACCTTTCCCCGGAGAGCTGGATTTCAAGGGCGGGCGTCGCGCGGTCGGAATGGCGCCGGACGTCGGAGCGTATGAAGCTCCGTCGCCGGCCGGCCTCCGCGTGGAGGGCAACCAACTCGTGGCGCAAAACCGGATCGTCCGCTTGCGGGGCGTGGCGGTGGGCGATCCGTTTCTCGACCGGCAGGGACGTGCCCTTTCGGATTACGTCGTGCTCCGGGCTCTCTGGAATGCGAACGTCGTTCGCATCAGCGTGCATGCGAATGTGTGGCGCGATGCAGCCGAGTTCGGTGGGCGTGGCGAGGTGCTGCGCCGGTTGCGTGAGGAGGTCGATGCCGCGCTCGGGGCCGGACTTTTTGTAATCCTCGACTGGCACGTGATCGGCTGGCCGGATGGCTACGCGAAACCCTCCGAACCCGGCGAGCCGGTGGCGCTTCACGATACCCGGTTCCCGCTGGCGAAGAGTTTTTGGGAGTCTATCGCGCGGACGTTTGGCAAGGATGGCCGCATCCTCTTCGAACTCTGGAACGAGCCCGTGCGCGGACCGGATGACTGGAAGCCCGACCCCAAGGCCTGGGATGCTTTGCGGCCCTACCTCGAGCGCCTCACGCAGGTTGTGAGGGAACATTCCGACAATGTCGTGATCGTTGCCGGTGGAAGCTGGGCGTATTCACTGCAAGGCATCCGGGACAATCCGCCGTCGGATCTGAATACCGCGATCGCGTGGCATATTTATGCCGGCAAGGAGAACAACGACGAACAGCGTTGGGCGGCGGCGTTCGATGATCTGGCGAAAGATTTTCCGGTCATTGTCAGCGAGTGGGGCTTTGAGGAAAGCGGTCCGGCGCATTACCGGGGCGATGTTGCGGATTTCGGAGCAAAGTTTTCCCGCCGCTGGCTGGAGGGCCGTTCGCTCCACTGGGTGGCCTGGTGCTGGCATCCGCGGGTGGGGCCTCCGATGCTGCAGGAGGATGGTGTATCGCCGACGGCGTTTGGAGCCTTCGTTGCGGGGCTTCTCAAGCAAAACCCGCCCCGCAGCGTGGCCGTCCCGCGTTGGATTTCCCCCGAAGGTCGGCCGGTGCGGTTTTACAGGCCTTTCTCGATCGACTGAAAGATCGCCGTGTTGTCACGGAAGCCGGTGAGTGCCTCCGAGCCGGGACCCGTGCTGACGACAATCGCATCCTCGGCCGTGCCGATGGCGGCTGCGGTTTTGAAGGACGCAGGCTCCGCTGAGGCCACGCCGCCCGGTAGCGTCGTGGTGCCGGAGCCCGGGCCGGTTGACCACGTCAGCGAAGGCACGCCCTGGGCGTTGATCCCGAGGAGGCCTGTCCCTTTGTCGTTGCGGAAGGGGTAGCCGTTCAGCCGGAGACCGCCGACGGATTGCTTGCCGGCGACGATGATGAGGGCGTTCTCGCCCGCATATTCCACGGCGGTGGCGACAGCGCGGTCGAGGGCGAGGATTTCGCGCAGCGTGCGCTCGCCCTCATTCTGCGAGGCGGCTTTGCCGGCGAGGCCCGCATCGACAACGAGGAGATAGCCTTTGGGGTTGTAT
>CAZSMN010000402.1:0-3223 GCA_964607615.1 uncultured Chthoniobacterales bacterium
CGCCCCAAGCGCCAGCGCCCGTTCCAAGATGGAGGGAACCGCTCCGTCGGTTCCCACGATGGCCCGGAGCAAAGCGCCGGGCCCGTGGCATCCGCAGGATGCCGCATCTCTCTTCGTGGTCCCGGCACCGCTGGCGCGGAGAAAAAGTCGGAACCGACGGAGCGGTTCCCTCCATACCTGTTTCGAATTCCGCAAATTCCGTTAACTTGATCCAAAAACTCCCCGGCCCTCAGCCCGCGAAAGCATTCGTCCGATGCCGGGCCAGATGCTGACTGGCCGGACGGAGGTCGACTCCGTTGCGAAACGTCATGCCCCGCCTTCGAGTAACGGAGGCAGGTCCCGAATTCCGTGGAGCACTCGCAGGATCAGAACATCGTCCGGCCCACGCTGATAGAACGTCAAATACACAGCGAACGGCTTGGAGACAGCCAATGATCTCACTTCTCCGAGCCGGAGCGATGGGAAGTTCCTCCTTCGACCGATTGCCGGGTTTCTGGCGATTTCTTGAAATGCCTTGTCTGCCGCCTGCAAAAACCGCTCAGCGAGTTCCACTCCGCCTTGGGATTGATACCAGCGATACGCCCTCGCCAGATCATCTCGGGCGAGCAGCGTGTAGGCGATCTTCACGCCTCCTTGAGCGCGGCCAACTGCCGGACCTCGGCCATGGTCTCCTGAGTCCAGGGCCGTGAGCCGCTATCCAGTCCCTCCAGCAGCAGAGCTTCGAGTTGCGGCACCTCACAGCGATCCCTATTTTCGAGGAGTCGAATCGCCTCCCGCACCACTTCGCTCTCGTCTAGGTATCGCCCCTCCGCGACCTTCGCCTTCACGAAATCCTCCAACTCTTTGGTCATCACAACATGCATCGTTTGGTCCTCCCGTCTCTTGGGGGAAACATAGCCTAGTAACCGCGCGCGCCGCAAGTATTGCCCCAAGCGCCAGCGCCCGTTCCCCAATGGAGGGAACCGCGCCGTCGGTTCCCTCGATGGCCCGGAGCGAAGCGCAGGGCCCGTGGCATCCGCAGGATGCCGCATCCCTCTTCCTGGTCCCGGCACCGCTGGTGCGGAGAAAAAGTCGGAACCGACGGAGCGGTTCCCTCAATACCTTTTTCGAATTCCGCAAATTCCGTTAACTTGATCCAAAAACTACCCTACCCTCAGCCAGGGATCGACTCGTGATCAAGAAGCGGCGTTCTCTTTACGCACGGGAGAAAAATGATATCGCTCAATGAAGCGCATCGCTTCCTCTGCAAGGGTCTCTTCCATGGGTCAATTTCTCAATCCGATCGGTTCCAACAGCGGCACACTTCCCCCGGGGGAGCGGCGTTTCGGCGAACGGCTCAAGACCCTTCTCGAAGAGGACTACCTTTGCTGGCACAATGTGCCGGTCGGTCCTTCCCGGCAGTATCCGGATTACGTGATGCTCCATCCACGGCGGGGCCTGTGGGTTTTCGAGGTGAAGGATTGGCGGTTGGAGGCGTTTCACGCGATCACCAAGCATTCCGTCGAGCTCCACGTGCCCGATGGCGGCATCAAAACGCTCGCGAACCCTCTGGAACAGGCCCGGGGCTACTGCATGACCATCGTCAACAAGCTGTCGTCGGATCCCCAGCTTCAAGATCCCGACGCCCGCTACCGCGGAAAAATCTGCTTCCCATACGGCTATGCCGCGATCTTTCCGAATATCACACGGCGGCAGTTTGACGAGGTGATGTCAGAGACCGATCAAGAGCAGGTATTGCCCTCGCGTCGGGTGATCTGCAAAGACGAGATGACGGAGAGCACGCCCGCGGAGGTCTTTCAGGAGAAGCTCTGGGGGATGTTTGACTATGCGTTCGGGAGCCCTCTCACCCTGCCGCAGGTCGAGCGCGTGCGTTGGCACATGTTCCCGGAGATCCGCATCACCTCGGTGCAGCAGGATTTTTTCGCCACCGCCACCGGCACGGAAGAGGTCGAAGAGATCATGCCCGAGATCGTCCGCGTTATGGATATCCAGCAGGAGCAACTCGCGCGCAGTCTGGGGTCCGGTCATCGTGTCATCCATGGCGTAGCCGGTTCCGGGAAGACGCTCATCCTTGGTTACCGCTGCCTCCACCTCGCGCGCACGAGCCACAAGCCCATTCTGGTCCTTTGCTTCAATATCACGCTCGCTGCCCGCCTCCGGTCGTTCGTTGCTGAGAAGGGCATCGCGGACAACGTGCAGGTCTACCACTTTCACGAGTGGTGCAAAACCCAGCTAACGACCTATCACGTCGAGACCCTCGCCGGCACAGCCCCCGTGTACGAACGTCAGGTCGCGTCAGTCATCAAGGGAGTTTCCGACGGCTTCATCCCCCGCGCGCAATATGGTGCGGTCCTGATTGACGAGGGGCACGACTTCGAGCCGGACTGGCTCCGCCTCGTCGCCCAGATGACCGACCCCGAGACCGACTCTCTCCTCCTCCTCTATGACGACGCCCAGTCCATCTATCGGAAGAGCGGATTGAAAAAGTTCAGCCTCTCCAGCGTGGGCATCAAAGCCCAGGGCCGCACCACCATCCTCCGGCTGAACTACCGCAACACCCGTGAGATCCTCACGTTCGCTTACGACTTCGCCTCGGCGTTCCTATGCCCGGAGGAAGCGGATGACGACCATATTCCCGTGGTCCGCCCGGAGGCTGCCGGCACCACCGGGCCGAAGCCCGCCTTCCGCTTTCACGATTCGATCGAGGCGGAAATCGATTTCGCCGTCACCTGCATACGCAAGTGGCAGGCGGCTGGTAGCCCACTATCCGAGATCGCCCTTGTTTACCTCAACGCCGCTCACGGAAAAATCATCTCGGAACGTCTCAAGTCTGCGAACATCCCCTGTCTTTGGATGGCCAGTCCCGCACACAAGAGCGCCTACAATCCGGCCCGCGACGAGGTTGCCATCCTCACCGCACACAGCAGCAAAGGCCTGGAATTCAGCTCTGTCATTATCGTTGGCGTCGGCCAAGCCAAAGAAGACGAACAGTCTGTCAGCGACCGCGCACGTCTCCTCTACGTCGCGATGACGCGCGCCAAAACCCGCCTGCTCCTCACCGCATCCACCCGCAACGCCGTTACCGAGCGCCTCCAGCAACTCGCCGCCTGATCCACGTTCCGCCCCGCCCCAAGCGCCAGCGCCCGTTCCCCAATGGAGGGAACCGCTCCGTCGGTTCCCTCGATGGCCCGGAGCGAAGCGCAGGGCCCGTGGCATCCGCAGG
>CAZSMN010000403.1:0-3222 GCA_964607615.1 uncultured Chthoniobacterales bacterium
ATCATCCTCTTCTCGAACGGCCAGGCCGTGAGTACTTGGGTGAAGGGAGCGGGTGGCGCGAAGGGAGAGCGCGGACTCTGGCGCTTTCACAACGGCGGCGTGACGGTCTTCTTCGACGACGGCTGGACCGATCGTCTCGAGCCCCGCGGTGATGGTTTTGTTCACCGCGGATTCGCTCCGGATGCCGATCTCCTCGCCCCGCCGCGCAATGAGTCACCCGCGACGCGCTTGCCGGATGAACGGGCCGGCTTTGTCGGAGTCTGGAGGCTCAACAAGGAGCCTGATGGCAGCTATCTCTACATCACGCTCCAGTCCTCCGGCCGCGCGTTCAGCACGATTGCCGGCGGCACGGAGGGCAAGTGGGAGCTCACGCCTGAAGGGGCATTTGCCCAATGGCCCGATGGATGGAACGATCTCCTCTCCACCGGTTCTCAAGGCTACCAGAAGCGCTCATGGGTCGGGTCTTCCCAAACGACCACCCCGCCCGATGTCTCCCCGGCCGAACGGGTGGGGGAATCGAAATTCTCCGTTCAACCGTAAACGCTTCCGGTGTTTTGAGGCGGACCGGTGTTGACACCTCCGCTGAAATACTTAACCTCATTGACTATTAAACACCTTAATATCCGCGTTCACCGATGAAAAAATATCTAATTGCCGCCGGGATTCTGGTTGTTGTGCTGGGAGTGATCATCGGGTTGAAGGCCTTTCAGATCGCGGATTTGATCGGGTTTGCCGGCAAGATGCAGGCGGCGGGAATGCCGCCGGTTTCGGTCGCGACGGCCCCGGTGACGGAGGAGAAGTGGGAACAGGCGCTGCAATTTGTCGGAACGCTCCGGCCCGTGCAGGGCGTGATGCTTACCGCGGAGCTCGGCGGAGTCGTCCGCAGCATCGATGTGGATAACGGTGCCCGCGTCGAGAAGGGTCAGGTCCTCCTGCAACTGGACACGAGCCAGGAAGCGGCGGATCTCGCTTCGGCCGAAGCCCGGCTCCGGCTCGCGCAGGTGAATCTCGAACGTGCCAAGGGTCTTCTGGAAAAGCGCATCGTGCCGACGTCGGAGTTCGACTCGGCCTCCGCCTCGTTTGACGAAGCACGCGCTGTCGTGGCGAACCTCCAGGCCATCATCAACAAGAAGGTGATCCGCGCCCCGTTCTCCGGCAAAGTCGGCATCCGCAAGGTGAACCTCGGCCAGACGGTTCGCGTCGGCGAGGAACTGCTTCCGCTGCATCAGAGCGATCCGATTTTCGTGGAGTTTGCCGTCCCGCAAACGCGCCTGGCTCTGATCCATCCCGGGCAGGCGCTTCGTGTGACTTCCGACGGTTTGGACGCTCCGGTCAGCGGACAGGTCGAGGCGATCAACCCGGTCATCGACGAAACGACCCGCACGGCCACGGTGCAAGGCCTGCTGAAAAATCCGGACGAACGCCTGCGCGCCGGGCAGTTCGCTCTGGTGGATGTGATTCTCCCGCAGGAAAGCGAGATCTTCTCGATTCCGGCCTCGGCCGTTATTTCGGAGGCGTTCGGCGATTCGGTTTTTGTCGTTGAGCAGGGGCAGAACGGCATGTCGTATGCGCGGCAGCAGTTCGTGCAGCTCGGTCAGCGGAAGGGGGATTTTGTCGCGGTGGTCAAAGGTCTCGCGCCCGGCGAGCGCGTGGTGAGCGCCGGCGCGTTCAAGCTCAGCAACGGCGCGGCCGTCGAGGTGAATGATGCGATGCAGCCGGAGGCCTCCACGACGCCGCAACCGAAGAATTCCTGACGCCCTCCGACCCATGAGATTCACGGATATCTTCGTCAAGCGGCCGGTCCTGGCCGTTGTGGTCAGCGTGGTCATCATCGTGGCCGGTCTTCAAGCGATCGGCACGCTGAGCGTGCGCCAGTATCCGAAGCTCGAGCGGGCCACGATTCTCATCCGCACGATTTATGTCGGGGCCGATGCCAGCCTCGTCCGGGGATTTATCACGACGCCGCTCGAGCGGGCCATCGCGGCGGCGGACGGCATCGATTACATCGAATCGACCAGCTCGATGGGCATGTCGGAGATCCGCGTGATTCTCCGCCTGAATCACGACCCCGTTAAGGCGCTCTCGGATGTGAGCTCGAAGGTCGACCAGGTCCGCGGCGACCTGCCGCCGGAGTCCGAGGTGCCGGTCATGACGATCGAGCCGGCCGATGCGCAGGTGGCGGCGATGTATTTGAGCTTCCGGTCGGACATTCTCCGTCCGAACCAGGTCAACGACTACCTGATCCGCGTCGTGCAGCCGCGGCTCTCGGCGGTGCCGGGCGTGCAGAAGGCGGAGATCCTCGGCGGCCAGACCTATGCGCTCCGCATCTGGCTCAAGGCGGAACGACTCGCGGCTCTGAATCTGTCGCCCTCGGACATCCGCACGGCGCTCGAAGCCAACAACTACCTTTCCGCCATCGGCCAGACCAAAGGCCAGCTCATGCAGTTCAATCTCACGGCCAATACGGACCTCAAGAATGTCGAGGAGTTCCGGAAGCTGGTCCTTGCCGAGCGGAACGGGGCCGTGGTGCGCCTTGAGGATGTCGCCGATGTCGAACTAGGCTCGGAGACCTACGATGCCACCGTCCGCTTCTCGGGCGATGACGCCGTCTTCATGGGCATCTGGGTAATGCCCACGGCCAATACGCTCGAAGTCATCCGCGCGGCGCGGGCCGAGCTCGACGCCATCCGGGCCGGACTCCCGTCCGGACTCGATGCCGCGGTGGCTTACGACAGCACGACGTATATCGAAAGTGCGATCCGCGAAGTCCGGACGACGCTCGTGGAGACGGTGCTGGTCGTGCTGGTCGTGATCTACCTCTTCATCGGTTCCCTCCGTGCCGCCTTGGTGCCGATGGTGACAATCCCGGTCTCGCTGATCGGTGCCGTTTTTCTCATGCAGATTTTCGGCTTCACCATCAACCTGCTCACGCTGCTTGCGATCGTGCTTTCGGTGGGTCTCGTTGTGGATGACGCCATCGTGGTGCTGGAGAACATCGAGCGCCATATTTCCGACGGGCTCTCGCCGCTCAAAGCCTCGATCCGCGGTGCCCGCGAGCTGATCGGGCCGGTCATTTCGATGACGATCACACTGGCGGCGGTTTACGTTCCGATCGGCTTTCAAGGCGGGCTGACCGGTGCGCTTTTCCGGGAGTTTGCCTTCACGCTGGCGGGCGCGGTTTTCATTTCGGGCATCGTTGCGCTCACGCTGTCTCCGATGATG
>CAZSMN010000404.1:0-3211 GCA_964607615.1 uncultured Chthoniobacterales bacterium
GTAGAGCGTCTCGATGTAGAGCGGCATGGTGCTGGTCTTGCCCTTGATGTTGCCGGACACAACCGCCACCGCACCGAACTCACCCATCGCCCGCGCATTGCAGAGAATGATGCCGTAAAAAAGCGCCCACTTCACACCCGGCAGCGTGACGGTGAAAAACGTCCGCCATCCGCCGGCGCCGAGCGTCATGGCCGCATATTCCTCATCGGTCCCCCGGATCTGCATCGCCGGCACCAGCTCACGCGCGATGAATGGCAACGTGATGAACGTGGTCGCCAGCACGATGCCCGGAAGGGCGAAAATAATCCGGATGTCGTGCTCGCGAAGCACCTGGGCAAACCACCCGTGCGTCGTACTGAACAGAAGCACAAAGATAAGGCCGGCAATAACCGGCGAGACCGCAAACGGCAGGTCGAGAACCGTCACGAGCAGGCTTTTGTTCCGGTAGGAATACTTGGTGATCACCCACGCCGCACAAAGTCCGAAGACCAGGTTGAGCGGAACGGACAGCGCTGCGACTGTGAGCGTGAGCTTGATCGCATCCACGGCGTAGCGGTCACGGAAGGCCGCAAGATAAACCGCGATGCCCTGCTTGAAGGCCTCATAGAAAACGGCCACGAGCGGCATGAGCAGAAACAGGCAAAGGAAGCCGACCGTGATGCCGATCAGGAGCAGGCGCATCCAGAGCGGTTCGGAAAAAGCCGCGCCGGACTTCGGCGGATGGAACGAGCGGGTGCGGGAAACGATGGCGGCCATGGTCGTTCTAGCTTCGGGCCTGGCCGATCGACTCGGACCAGCGCTGGAGGATATTGACGATAAAAAGAAGGACGAACGACACGACAAGCATCACGCAGGCAACCGCCGTGGCTTGTGCGAATTGGTAGTTCTCCAGGAATTTCACAATCACGAGCGGGGTGATCTCGGTCTTCATCGGCATGTTGCCGGAGATGAAGATGACCGATCCGTACTCGCCGATCGCCCGCGCGAACGCCAAGGCGAAGCCGGTGAGCAGCGCGGGCACAAGCGCCGGGAATACGACCTGCCAGAAGACCCTCCAGCGCGACGCGCCAAGTGAGGCCCCGGCCTCCTCGACCTCGGTATCCAGACTTTCAATAACCGGCTGGAGCGTGCGGACGACGAACGGGAGCCCGATGAACGTCAGCGCAATAAAAATGCCCGTCTGCGAGTAGGCGGTCTGGATGCCGAGCGGTTGAAAAAATTGACCAAGCCACCCCGTCGGAGCATAGAGCGCGGTGAGCGCAATGCCGGCAACCGCTGTCGGGAGGGCAAACGGAAGGTCGATCATGGCATCGAGAAGGCGACGGCCCGGGAACCGGTAGCGCGTGAGCACCCATGCCGCGATGAAGCCGAAAAACGCATTCACACACGCCGCGAGGAAGGAAATGCCGAACGTGACGCGATACGATGCCATCACCTGCCGGCCGGTAATCGCCGCCCAGAAGGCGTCCCAGCCCATGCCGGACGAGCGGATAAACACGGCCGAGATAGGGATGAGGACGAGCAGCGTGAGGTAGGTCACGGTGAGGCCCATCGTGAGCCCGAAGCCGGGAAGAATCCGGCGGTTCGGACGGCGCGGTGCCTTCGGCTTTGTTTCGGATTCCGTGCTCATGTCAGATATTCGCGGCATGTGCCCGCAGCGACTGCGCGGCATCGAAGATGGCGTGGAGCGCAGCGAGATTCGCCTGCACCTGGAGGTCGGGAGCACTCAGAGCCGGCGTTTCGAAAACGATCTCAAAAGGCCGCGGCTGCTGGCTGGCCGGTGCGGAGAGGATTCCGGAGAATCCCTCTTCGATGATTCCATTCTCGGCATTCCAGCCGTCGATATGCGGTGTGCGGTTGCGGGGAAGGAACTCCTCAGCTGCGACCAAAGCCGGCTCGAGGAGGTTCTTGGTGAGCACGTCGCCACCGACATAACCGTAAGTGCCGTCGCTGGTATCATCCGCATGCAGGGCGATGAGCCCGTCGAAGCGGAGGCCTTCCAATTCGCGCTCCAGCAGGCGCACTTCAGGCTGCGTGGAATTTTTCCAGAACTCGCGATTAAGATCCTCGCCGGCCCGCGGCCAGCGTGTGCCGTCCTCGTAGCCCGAGGGATTGCAGACCGGATAAACATGGAGCTCGAGACCGCGCGCGAGCGAGGGATTCTCATGCAGTTCTGCAAGCATCGCGGCGAGCGCATGGCAGCCGGCTTCCTCGTCGCCGTGAATGCCGGCAAAGAGGCCGAGTCTCAGCCGGAAATCGCCGCCCACGGGGCCGACAAAAACGAACTTCGGAATCTCATAAACCGCACCGCAGCGCGGGAACGGTCCGAGGCGGGTCGCATAGAGGTTTCCCGCGCGCGAAGCTCTGGACGGTATCACCCTCAGGACATCATCCACGCTACGGCGGGTACGCAGCGAGGCGGGCTGGAACGCGCCACGTTGCGCAGCGCGGGCGGGCCGTAGAGTTTCGTTCATTGCGGGCATCGTGTGGGAGTCTTGTCGGGCGAAGAAGAAAAAAAGACCGCCACCCGGGAACATCAACCTTCCCGGATGGCGGCGTGGCTTTATTTACTTAAGATAGATCTGGTCGAACACTGCTCCGTCCGCGAAGAACTTCTTCGTCGCCGGCCCCCAGCCGCCGAAGACCTCGTCGATCGTGAAGAGCTTCAGATCGGGATATTGCGAGCGGAATTTTTCCAGAACGGCGGGATTTGCCGGACGGAAGAAGTGTTTGCCGGCAAGGTTCTGGCCTTCCTCGGAGTAGAGAAATTCCAGATAGGCCTGCGCCGCCTCGCGGGTTTTCTTCCGGTCGACGTTTTTGTCCACCAGGGCGACGGTCGGCTCGGCGAGAATGCTGAGCGAGGGAACGACGATCTCGTATTCGCCCGGATGCTGCTTGAGGGCGAGGAGGAGTTCGTTTTCCCAATTGATGAGAACGTCGCCGATCTTGCGCTCCTGGAAGGTTGTGCTGGCACCGCGGGCGCCGGTGTCGAGCACGGGCACGTTTTTGAAGAGCGCCGTGATGTATTCCTTCGCCTTCGCCTCGTCGCCGCCATTCTCCTTCAGCGCCCAGCCCCAGGCGGCGAGGAAGTTCCACCGCGCGGCGCCCGAGGTTTTCGGATTCGGCGTGATGACCTGCACGCCCGGCTTGATGAGGTCTCCCCAGTCCTTGATGCCCTTGGGATTCCCTTTGCGCACCAGAAAGGCGAGCG
>CAZSMN010000405.1:0-3200 GCA_964607615.1 uncultured Chthoniobacterales bacterium
CCGGCCTGCTCGCTCTCTCCCTCCCGGTGCTCGCGCAGGACGCCTCCGACTTGTTCCTCCGTGCCTATCAGGAATTTCAGGCCGGCGAGAAATCCGAGCGTGACGCGAACATCCGCGACGCCTTCACGCGCTACCAATCCGCAGCCAAGCTCCTTGAGCAGATCGTCCGGGATGACCCCGCGTGGCAGCCGCCGGTTGTGGAGTACCGCCTGCGCAAGACACGCGAGAATATCGAGCGCCTGAGCGGCGAGGTGGCAAAGCTCCCGCCGGTAGAGGATACGATCGAAGGTCCGCTCCCTGTATCCGACAATACGTCGATCGCGCTGCCGCCTCCGGCGGTGAATACCACCCGGCCGCTCGGGCCTTCCCGCCCCGTGTCCGAGCCGCGGAGCACGCCGGCGCAGCGGCCGTATACTCCGCCGGCCACCACGGCCGGGGCGACCGGCGAGGTGGCCACCCTCCGCCGCCAGCTGGCCGAGCAGCGCCGCGAGAACGAGCGCCTCCAGGAACGGCTTACCCAGCAGACCGCCGAACTCCAGAGCGCCCGCTTCGAGATCGATCGCACCAAGGTCTCTGTCGTCGAATTGAAGGCCCAGCTCGCCCAGGCGCGCGATGCTTACGAGAACGCCCTCCGCGACCGGCCTGCCGTTGAAGCGCCGGCCGTTCCTGACAAACGTCTTGAGGAGCTTGAAAAATCGACGCTCGCACTCGAAGCCGAGAACCAGGCACTCGTGGAGGACAATAACCGGCTTCTCGCCAAGCTGGAAAACGCCGCCAAATACATCGAAGCCTCCGACTCCGCACGCAAGACACTCGAAGACGACCGGAAAAAGGTCGCCAAGCAACGCGACGAGGCAGCCGCCCGCACGAAACGCATCCGCGACAATACCGCCCAGATTGAAAAGCTCGCGGCCGAGAAGGAAGAGCTGACCCGCAAGCTCGCGAACTCGAGCGACGCCACCAAGCTTGAGAAACTCACCGCGCAGAACAAGGAACTCGCGGCAAAGATCGAGGAAACGGAAAAGAAACTCGAGGAAGCCCTCGCCAAGCCGGCAGGCAATGAGGAGGCCATGGCTGCCCTCCGCAGCGAGATCAATACGCTGAACGACCGCCTCCTCGAGGCGCAGACACAGATCACGAGCCGCGATGACCAGATCCGCACGCTTGCCTCGCAGCTCGATGAATCCTCCGGCGACCTCGCCCGGCTCAAGCTCAATCCCAGCCCCGGCCCCGAGGACAAGAAGCTGATCGCCGAGAACGAGCTCCTTCGCGGCATCATCCTCCGCCAGATCAAGGAGCAGACCGAACGCGACACCGCCCGCGCCGAGCTGGAGAAGGAACTCGCCACACTGCAGGTGAAATCCGAGACCCTCTCCACCCAACTCGGCGTGCTCGCGAAGCCCGCCTTCCAGCTCACCGAGCCCGAGCAAGAGCTTTTCCGCGAGCCCTCCGCCCTCCTCAACGAGCCCTCTACGGAGAATCTCGACGTCTCCCTTGCCGTCGCGAAGGCCGGCGAGCCCGCCCCCACGCCGACGCCTCCCCAGGGAGCGGATGCACTGCCGGAAACCGCGCGCGAATCCATCGAGGAAGCCCGCAAACTTTTCGACTCGGGAAATTTCGCGGATGCCGAAAAGGTCTACCAGCAGATCGTCGAGAGCGCTCCGGACAACTACTTCGCCCTCTCCAATCTGGGCGTCACGCAGATTCAGGCCCGCAAGCTCTCCGCTGCCGAGGTGGCCCTGAAAAAGGCGGTCGCGATCAATCCCAAAGACTCCTTCGCCGCCACCAACCTCGGTATCGTCTACTGCAAGCAGGGTCGCTTCGACGAGGCGATCGCTTCACTGCAGGAGGCGATCGCCGTCGATGACAAGGACCACATTGCACACAACTACCTCGGAGTCTGCCTCGGTGAGAAGGGCCTCAAAGGTGAGGCCGAGCAACACTTCAAACGCAGCATCGAGGCGAGGCCGGACTATGCGGACGCCCACTTCAACCTCGCCGTCCTCTATGCCACGACTGAGCCGCCGTCCATCGAGCTGGCCCGGGAGCACTACAACAAGGCGGTCGCCGCGGGGGCATCGCCCGACGCGTCGCTGGAAAGACTCCTGCAGTAAAACCGCTACTCAGGGACGCCGGAGGATATGCACGGTGATCTCCGGCGGGCAATTCAACCGCGCCGCCACACCACAACTCCCCGTCCCCGGTGACGTGTAGCCTTGGAGGCGCCGGTGCCGCCAAGCGCCTTTCACAAACTTCGAGGGAATACGGCACGGAACAATCACATGCCTTCCGCCCGGCAGGCAAAGCTGCCCGCCGTGCGTGTGCCCGCTCAGTTGGAGCGCGAAGCCGAGCTGCTCCGCCTCCTCGTAAACCTCCGGACTGTGCGCCAGAAGGATCGACACCTCACCATCCGGCACCATGGCCCGGACGCCCGGAAGATCGCCGGTTTTGTAAAAATGCGGATCGTCGATGCCGGCAATCCAGATCCGGGATCCGCCACGCTCGATCCTCGCAACTTCGTTAAGGAGCACCGGGAGCCCGGCCCGCTCGAGAGACGGCACCATCTCGATGAAGTCGTGATTGCCCAGAATCCCCCAACGCTCCGGCGCGAGGGCCGCCGTGATATGCTCCATCTCGATCATCGAGGGGACGTAGTCGCCGTCCGTAGCATTCCGGAAATCCCCGGTCACCACGGCTGCATCATGCGGCGTCTCGCGCACGATCCGGCGGACCACCGGCGTGAGCTGCGGATCGAGATCCAGATGCAGGTCGGAGAGCTGAAGCAAGCGGAACCCGTCAAAAGACGCCGGGAGGCCGGGCAGACCCCACTCGCAGGTCACCACCCGGACATCAAAAAACTGTCTCCGGGTGAGGCCGCGGAGTCCGGTCATCGAGAGCAGGGCATTGACAACGCGGTCGATCGGCACGTAGCGCTCGATGCGGAAGAAGCCTTCGCCCTGGTGGATGAGTTGAGCCGCCTTGCCGGCTTGCTTGAACATGCGCTGCCCAAGGCGCTCCCTGCCGAGGCGCCTCTCCAGAGCAGGGTAGTCTTGGTTGTCCATCAGACCGCTTCAGGGATGCGACGGCATCTCCGGCGATGTGGTTCAAAGGGTGGGATTCCGGACCGGAGCGAAAGGGATGCTCTCGCCGTCCTTGCCCCAGGTGACCTCTTCCACGCGGCGCCAGTCTGCCATCTTGTC
>CAZSMN010000406.1:0-3193 GCA_964607615.1 uncultured Chthoniobacterales bacterium
GCAGTTCACGCCGGACCTCATGCCGTCGGACATCACCGGCACGAACGTGCTCGACGAAAACGAGCAGGGGAAGCGCGAGTTCCGCTTCGTGAAGGGGCCGATCTTCGCCAGCATTGTCCTGGCGGATGAAATCAACCGCACCCCGCCCAAGACGCAGGCCGCTCTCCTCGAGGCAATGCAGGAACGGCGCGTCACCGTCGCAGGAAAAACCTACGACCTGCCGGCTCCGTTTTTTGTCCTCGCGACGCAGAACCCGATCGAACAGGAAGGGACCTATCCTCTGCCCGAAGCCCAGCTCGACCGGTTTATGTTCAATCTCCGGGTGGACTATCCATCGCATGCCGAAGAAGTGCGCATCCTCTTTGAGACGACCGGCAAAGATGCCGTGACCCTGCAGAAGATCTGGGCCGCGGAAGAAATCCTCGCCCTCCAGCGCGTGATCCGCCATGTGCCCGTGCCGGAGTCGGTCGCCAGCTATGCCGTAACCCTCGTGCAGTCGACGCGGCCGGGGGATGCCAAAGCGCCGGACTTCGTGCGGAACTACGTGCAATGGGGCGCCGGACCGCGCGCGTCGCAGTATCTCGCATTGGCCGGGAAAGCCCTCGCGGTGCTGGACGGGCGTTTCAACGTGGCGAAGGAAGACATCCAGCGCGCCGCCAAGCTTGTCCTCCGCCACCGCCTCATCACGAACTACCGTGCCGAGGCGGACAACCTGACGGCCGACTCCCTGATCGACCGTCTGCTCGGAAGTGTGAAGTGAAGAGCGCCCCTCTTCCTCAACGCCGCGAGCCGGTTCCCCGCGCAAGGGCGCGGGTGGCGACTCCGCCGCCCCTGCCGCTCCCACCGGTCGACATGAGCCTGCTCGGCGACCTGCCTTCTGTCGAACTGCGGGCGCGCTGCATGGTCGAGGGATTTCTTAACGGCCACCACCGCAGCCCGCAAAAAGGTTCGTCGGTGGAGTTCGCCGAATACCGCGCCTACCATCCCGGCGACGACCTCCGGCGTGTGGACTGGAGGCTCTTCGCACGGAACGACCGGCTTCACATCAAACAATACGAGGACGACACCCGGCTGCGCGTTTTTGTGGTCATCGACTCGAGCGCTTCGATGAACTACTCCTCGCGTCCGGAGCTCCTGCTAAAGATGGATTTCGCCCGCCTCGTCGCTGCCGGCCTCGCGACTCTGGCCCGCCGGCAGGGCGATGCCTTCGGACTCGGAATCGCCGGCACGGATCTGGATGGTTTCCTCCCTGCGCGATCGTCCCAGCCCCATTGGAAATCCTTTATCGGACGTCTCAACGCGCTCGTTCCATCGACGAGAGCATCGCTCGCCGGCGCTCTCGACGATCTCGCCAGTCTTCTCCCGCCCCGGTCGCTCGTTGTGATCGCGAGTGATTTTTATGAGGAATCCGACAAGCTTTCCGCCGCGCTCCGCCGGCTTCGTTACGACCGCCACGACCTGATCGGTGCGCACATCATCGACCCTGTCGAGCAGGACTTCGACTTGGACGGTTCCGGGATCTTCTTCGATGCCGAATCGCCGGCCTGGCAGGTGTCGCTGGATCCGGAAGCCGTCCGCGAAGGATATCTGGCACGGTTCCGCGCGTTTTGCTCGGATCTCGATGGCCGGTTCCGGGCGGCGGGTGGTGAGGTTGTCCAGCTTCGGACCGACCGGCCGCCCTTTGAAGTTCTCTCGCGCTACCTCGCGCAACGGGAGCAGCGGACATGAACTGGCTTCTCCCGGGATTTCTCGCAGGTGTGCTCGCGATCGGGCTTCCGGTGCTTCTTCACATTCTCAGGAAGAAGCCGAAGACGCTCACGCGCTTTCCCTCGCTGCGGTTTCTTACGGAGACCGCCCAGCGCGACACGCGGAATCATCGGATCCGCCGTTGGCTCACGCTTGCCCTGCGGTGCGCAATCCTTGCGCTGCTGGCGGCCGCGTTTGCCCGTCCGTTCTTCGGTCAACCTGCGGAGATCGCGGATACCGCAATGGTTGTTGCCATCGACAACTCAATGAGTATGCGCACTGACGGCCGCTGGGATCTGGCCAAACAGGAGGCCCTCCGCAGCCTCCGGACGCTCGTCGACGGAGACCGCGCCGCTCTCCTGATGATGCACCCGTCCCCGCAGTGGCTGGTCCCGATGACCGACGATCTCTCCGCCGTCCGCACCGCTCTGGAAGCCACCGGTCCGGGTTTTGAGAAAACCAGCTACGCCCCGGCGCTGCGCCTCGCCTCGCAGACCCTCGCGGCCACGCCCGCAAGGCTCCGGGTTCTTGTGTGGATGGCCGACGAGCAACGACTCGGCTGGAGCGGCGTGGACCGCAAACACCCCCTGCCACCCGGTGTTGAATTCCGCCCGGTCCAACCCATGGCGTCACCCGAACGGCAGGCAGCAATCCAGTCAGTGGCCCGGACCGCAGAGGGCGCATCGGTGACCATCCGTCTTTTCTCGCCACCGGAAGAAACTCGCGAGATCTCGGTCTTTGCCGGAACGACTCGCTTGAACGTCAAGTCCGTCACGCTCCACGAGGGAGACAATACCGTCGCGTTGGCTTTTGATGTGCCCGATGCGACCAGCGCCGTGCGCATCGAGATGACGCCGGATGCCCTGCCGGCGGATGATGTCGCGTGGCTGGCCTGGAATCCCGCGATCGCGGATACGGTTTATCTCGACCACACAAGTGGCACGGATTTTCTCGCGCACGCGCTCGAATCGACGTCCAAGCTCGGAACCGCTCCGCTCAAGACCGCGCCCTTGCCCGGGGGGAACTGGCCACGTGACGGTGTGGTCATCGTGCGCGATGAGGCCACGTTCTCGCCTCCTGCCGCCGGTGAACTGGAAACCTATCTCGCCTCCGGTGGCGCGGCATGGTTCTTCGTAAACGGGTCGCCCGGTCAAACCGCCTGGCTGGCGCGAAATGGCATCACGATCACCGAGCGACCGGCTACCGAGGAAGAATGGCGCCTCCGCGATTGGGATCCCGAGCATCCCTCGCTCTCCGCCTTCGAAGGGAGCAGTCTGCTCTCGCTCCTCGACGTGTCGTTTTCAAAGGGCTTCAACCTTCAGGGAAAAGACCTCGTTCCCCTCGCCAACTGGCCCGATGGCACGCCGGCGATCGTCGAGTGGATCCACAACGGCCGGCGGACGCTTGTTGCGGGCTTCCCAGCCGACCGGACCGCGACCGACTGGCC
>CAZSMN010000407.1:0-3171 GCA_964607615.1 uncultured Chthoniobacterales bacterium
AGGAGTGGCTCGCCGACCTCCCCCTGCATTGGCAGGACGATCTCTTCGAGGTCTGCCATGCGAACCTCGCCGATCCCGCCCACTTCGCCCACATATCCCCGGGGAGAGTTCCGCTCCTCATACGGCACTTCACCAAGCAGTCGCTCGACATCTGTTTATACGGCCACACGCACGAGGCCCGCATTCTCCATCAGCCAAGGCAGGGGGTCATCCGCGAGCTCCCGGCGACCGGCTCCGTCATCCTCGATGGTCCCGGGAAGTTCTCGGTGGGAGTCGGCTCGGTTAGCTTCTCCCGGGATCACGATCCCCGGCCCTCCTGGGTGGAATTTCGTCCGAAGGAGCGCACGGTGACGTTCCACCGGGAAGAGAAATCCGTTTAGCTTCCCCGGAAACCTTGACGGCCCGCAGCGCGGGTGGCACCAATCGTGCCGGCAACGAAACGGGTAAGACGCCCCGTGTTTTGAATCAGGACCCCATGACCCCCCATCCTCCGAGCAACGACATCCGGACCGCGGATGAGGGTCGGGACGTGCAGAAGATCATGGGCGTTCCGTTCTGGAACCGCTCATGCGAGGAGCTGCTGGGCAGAATCCATGCGACGGGCGGCCTTCTGGTGGTGCCGTCCGCGCCGTCCTTCTGCAGCGCGCTGGAGGATGAATATCTGCTCAGATGCCATACCGATGCGGATTATGCGGTGATGGATAGTGGGTATCTCTCGCTTCTTCTCGGCATCGCCGCGCGCAACAAGCGGCCTCCGCGCATTTCCGGCTATCAGGTTATTGAGAAGCTGCTTAACGGCATTCATACACCCACGATCGCGAAGGACAAGATCCTCTGGGTGGTGCCCGGCGAGGAGACCGACCTCGCGATCCAGAAGTATCTGGAAAAGGAAGGCTACGATCTCTCGCGCATGCATTTTTATCGCGCCCCGCAATACCGGCAGGAGTTCCGCGACGAGACGCTTTTCCGTCTGGCGGCGGAATTCGACCCGAAGTGGGTCGTGATCTGCATAAGCGGCGGGCGGCAGGAGAAGCTCGGCTTCGAACTCCGCAACGCCCTGCCGCATCCACCGGCCATCCTCTGCACGGGGGCTGCGGTCTTTTTTTTCAGCGGCGCGCAGGCGCGCATTCCGAAATGGGTGGACCGGAGCTACCTTGGGTGGCTGTGGCGCATCGCGAGCGATCCGGCGCGGTTCGGGCCGCGGTATTGGAATGCGCTCCGCCTGCCGCTCGTGCTCCTGGCTGGCGCGCGCAAGCGTTCCTGAGAGGCGATTCCCTCGATGTATCGCGTCGTCATTCCTGTCTTTCCCGGCGTTGAAGAACTCGACGCCGTCGGACCGTTCGAGGTCTTCGCGCTGGCAGCGGAAAAGGATTCCTCCGTCGAGGTCGTTCTGGCCAACGCGACGCCCGGATCTGAGGTCCGCTGCGCGCACGGGATGTGCCTTGGCGACCTGCCGGTCTTCGAGCCGCGCGGCGGCTGGGATTTGATTGTGGTGCCCGGGGGGGCCTGGATCACCGGTGGGGAGACCGGCGTGCGGCGCATGGTAAGCGACGGCGTGCTTGCACCGAAGCTGGCGGAGGCGGCGGCACTCGGCGCGACGGTTTCGTCGGTCTGCACCGGAGCCTTCCTTCTGGAGGCCGCCGGTCTGCTGGCCGGCCTGCCGGCGACCACCCACACGGCGGCGATCGCCGACCTCCGTGCGCTGGGCGTCGAGAGCGTCGAGGGGTATCGGGTCGTGGACTGCGGGAAAGTCGTGACGGCCGGAGGCATCACCTCCGGCCTCGACCTCGGTCTCTGGATGCTCCGCCGCGATGTCGATCCCGGGCTGGCCGGACGTGTGGCCGAAACGTTGAACTATCCGGTCCCGGAGCGCGTCTTCCGGGGCGGCTGCTGATTTTTCGTGGCAGCGACGGGATTGTCCGGTTTAGTGCGGCGGATGTGCAAGGGTTGGCCCTGGTTGCTGGCAGTGTTGAGCGGCTGCCTGCTGGTTCTGTGTTTCGCTCCGTTTCCGTGGGGTGACCTGTGCTGGGTCGCCCTCACGCCGGTCGTGGCTGGCGTGTGGTTTTCACGCCCCTCGCCGCGTCGCGAGTGGCTCCGTCTCGCGGGCCTTGGCTATGTGATGGGCGTCGTGTTTTTCGGCGGCAGTCTGGTATGGCTGACAACGCTCACGGTCCCGGGCTGGGCGCTCCTCTCACTTTATCTCGCCCTCTATCCCGCAGCATGGTGCGTTTTTCTCGGGACCGTGATCCGGCCGGAGGGAGTGGACAAAGAAGGCCGTCCGGTCTGGCTGAGCTCGCTGGCGAATCTGAAAAACTGCGCCCTCGGTGCGGCGGCCTGGGTGACCCTCGAGTGGCTGCGCGGGTGGGTTTTTACCGGGTTCGGCTGGAACAGCCTCGGCGTCGCACTGCACAAAAACATCCCGATTATCCAGATCGCCGACCTCGCGGGAGTGGCCGGCCTCTCGTTTCTCGTTGTGATGGCAAATCTGATGGCCGTGGCCACCGTCAAGCGCCTCATTCTCGAAGTCGGGCGCGGCGCCCGGCGTCCGCATTACGACTTTGCGATCACGGTTGCCGCGGTCGCGCTCGCATGGACCTACGGAATCCGCCAGCTGCTCGCTCCGCCGCCCGAGTCGGTAGAGGTGACATTCGCCGCCGTCCAGGCCAACGTGCCGCAGGACGTGCGCAATGACTCCGCCTTCGAGGACGAGGTGCTCGACCTTTACAAAAAACACACCGAACACGCGATCGCGATGCGGCCGGATCTCATCCTCTGGCCCGAGTCCGCCACGCCCCGCCCGCTGTTCAACGACCAGACGACATGGGATACCGTGAGCGCGCTGGCCAAAACCTTCGACGGCGACCTCCTGATCGGCACGGTGCATTTCTCCGAGCAGGGAGACTACAACTCGGTCGCCCTGCTCTCAAACAAAGGCCAGGAGGCACAGATGTATCACAAGATGCATCTCGTGCCCTTCGGAGAGTTCGTGCCTTTCCGCGAGTCGTTTCCGCTTCTGGCGATGATCCTCGGCGATCTGGTGCCGGGGGATTTCGACCGGGGGCCCTACCCGCAGGTCCTCGAAATGACGTCCAAGCCGGTCCGCCTCGCACCGCTCATCTGCTTCGAAGATACGCTGGGCTACCTCGCGAGAACGTTCACCGTGCTCGGCGC
>CAZSMN010000408.1:0-3115 GCA_964607615.1 uncultured Chthoniobacterales bacterium
GGTCTCGATGTGACCGTCATCCGTGACGTCACGCCGGTTCCGCATAACGGATGCCGCCCGCCGAAACAGCGCCGCGTCTGATCACTTGGAAATTCGGAATTTGAAATTAGGAACTTACTGAAATGGCTCGTTATACCG
The DNA here is from genome assembly GCA_964607615.1 of uncultured Chthoniobacterales bacterium. Taxonomy (GTDB): domain Bacteria; phylum Verrucomicrobiota; class Verrucomicrobiia; order Chthoniobacterales; family Terrimicrobiaceae; genus CAZSMN01. Next base: position 139 of record CAZSMN010000408.1, read on the forward strand.
GACCCAAAACCAAAGTCAGCCGACGCTACGGCGTCCTCATCAGCGGATCGCCGAAGGCATTCGAGAACAAGAACTATCCTCCGGGCCAGCACGGGCCGAAGGGCTCCCGCCGCAAGCAGAGCGATTATGCGCTCGCTCTCGCCGAGAAGCAGAAGCTCCGCCACCAGTATGGAGTTCTGGAGCGCCAGTTCCGCCGCTACTTCCAGATCGCGAGCACCCGTCGTGGTGTGACCGGTGAGATCCTTCTCCAGCTTCTGGAGACCCGCCTCGATAACGTGGTGCAGAAGATGGGCTTCTCGAAGACTCTTCGCGGTGCCCGCCAGATGGTCGCCCACGGCCACGTGACCGTCAACGGCCGTAAGTCAGACTCCGCTTCGATGAACGTCAAGCCCGGCGACGTGGTCGCGGTGCGTGCTGCAGAGAAGTCGAAGCGCCTCGGTCTCCGTGGCGTTGAGCTCACGCAGATCGCCACCACACCCGACTGGCTGACCGTTGATAAGGATAATCTCAGCGGCACGGTGGTTCGCATCCCGAGCCGTCAGGAGATCAACCCGATCGTGAACGAGCAGCTCGTCGTTGAGCTCTACTCGCGCTAAGCGGGAGTCCAACAGATCAAAGAAAAGGCGGCCCTTTGCGGGGCCGCCTTTTTTGTTGTGCGTGCGGCAGCCCGCACAAGATGTAGCGGCAGTGTCCCCACCGTCGTGGCGAACGGGCGCGGGTCGCACCTCCGTGGGCGCCGGCGAGCGAGCGACAGTCAGGAGACTGCCGCTACAGGTTCCCCGGATCCGAAGGCGGAGCTTCGGGTCAAACGACCTCGAACTGGCTGATCTCGCGGAAGAGTGAGTAGCGCTCCTGAATCTGGGCTTCATCGACCGTCTTGAGCCGTTCGAGGCTGAAGGCTTCGACGTTGTAGCTGGCAAGGACGCTGCCGTAGACAACGGCCTGACGGAGAGCTTCAAAGGTCACGGGGCCATTGCCCGCGCGTTTCGCCAGGAAGCCGGCAAGGCCGCCCGCAAAGGTATCTCCTGCACCGGTGGGATCGTGAATATCCTCGAGCGGGAAGGCCGGGCAGCTGAAGAAACGCGCATTGTCGCCGAAGAGCAGGCAGCCATGTTCGCCCTTTTTGATGGCGACATACTGCGGCCCCATATTGCGGATGGCATGACCGGCCTTGATGAGGCTGGTCTCGCCGGTGAGCTGCCGGGCCTCGCCATCATTGAGGATGAGCATATCCACGCGGCTGAGAAGCCGGATGAGGGATTCCTTGGCGATGTTGATCCAGAGATCCATGGTGTCGGCGATCACGAACCGGGGGGATTGCACCTGGTCGAGCACGTGGTGCTGGAGGTCGGGCGCGATATTCGCGAGAAGGACGATGGGGGTCGACCGGTAGCTCTCGGGCAGGGCAGGGGAGAAGTGCTCAAAGACGTTGAGCTCGACCGATCGGGTCTCCCGCGTGTTCATGTCCCACATGTATTCGCCGGACCAGCGGAACGTTTTGCCCGGCACGATCTGCAGGCCGGCGAGGTCGATGTTGCGGGCCTTGAAAAGTTCGATGTGTTCGCGCGGAAAGTCTTCCCCGACGATACCGACGAGCTGAACCGGACCGAAGTTCGATGCCGAGACAGCGCCGTAGGAGGCGGATCCCCCTAGGAGATCCCGGTGTTCCTCGAGCTGTGTTTTGATATCATCCAGAGCGATGGAGCCAACAATGAGAACGGACATAGAGCGGAAAAGAATGCGCGGTCGAGGAGGGCTCCGCGAGAAAAAAGGCACGCCTGAGGCTTTCGTGCGTAATCTTCTGTGATGGAAGCTGTCATTCACTGGTTCCGCCGGGATCTTCGCATCACGGATAATACTGCTCTCAACGCGGCGTTGGAACGAAAGGGTGCCGCGCTGTTGCCGGTGTATATCGTCAGCCGATGGGAGGGTTCCCACCGCTGGACCGGCCCTCTCCGGCAAGCGTTTCTCTGTGGGTGTTTGAGGTCTCTCGCCGCAAACCTTGAGGCGCTAGGGAGCGCATTGACCGTCCGCTCGGGCGATCCGGTCGAGGAGTTGATCCGTCTGGCGAAAGAGTGCGGGGCGCGGACAATCACGTTCAATCGTGATCCTGATCCCCACGGTCGGAAAACAGAAGGCCGGCTCGTGGCAGCGGCCGCGGAGGCCGGGATCGAAGCCGTGGGATACAAAGACGTCTGCATCCACGAGCGGGATGAAGTCCGGACCGGTGCGGGAGATCCTTTCCGCGTCTTTACGCCTTATCTCCGGGCTTGGACGAAAATCGCGAAGCCCCACGCCGCCGGCAAGCCGGACAAGCTCCCGCCCCGGCCGGCGGTGCAGAGCCTGCCTCTTCCCACACTCGGGACATGGGGGCTCAGCGGGACGGTCGACGGAATTCCGGAAGCCGGGGAGCGCGCGGCGAGGCAGCGGATGAAGGAGTTTGTACAGAGGCAAATCGCATTTTATGGCGGCGGCCGTGATCTGCCGGGCGGAGCCTTCACCTCGCGGCTCTCGCAGGATCTCCGGTTCGGCCTGATTTCAATCCGTGAGCTTTACGCACGTTGCACCGAGGCGGCGCTGGCGCTTCCCGCGGCCGGGCGTGACAGTGCGAACAAGTTCATCGCCGAGCTGGTGTGGCGCGAATTTTACATGCAGGTGCTCTGGCATTTTCCCAACGTGCTGGAGGAGGAGTTCAATCCGAAATTCCGCGGCATGGCGTGGACCGGGAACCCCGCGCTCTTCGATGCGTGGCGTGAGGGAAAAACCGGTTTCCCGATCGTTGATGCCGCGATGCGCCAACTCCGGCAGACGGGATTCATGCACAATCGGGCCCGCATGATCACCGCCATGTTCCTCACGAAGGATCTGCAACTCGACTGGCGGCTCGGCGAGAGTTGGTTCATGCAGATGCTTGTCGATGGGGAGATCGCCAGCAACAACGGCGGCTGGCAGTGGAGCGCGGGAACCGGAGCCGACG
>CAZSMN010000409.1:0-3107 GCA_964607615.1 uncultured Chthoniobacterales bacterium
CACCGGGATCAGACAGAACCTTCTCCAGGCGCACGCGCAAACCGCCCGCCGGCGCTTTTCTCACCGATGCGGCCGCGATGGCGCGCAACCGGCTCAGCAGGACAAGCGACCAGCCGGCCGCCTCGGCAGCCGCGTCCTCATTACCCCTCAGTCCGGCAAGCTGGTGGAGCGCGTCCCGGATGCCCCGCATCTGCAGGGCGGAAACCGGCATCGAGTGCGACTTCACGCCCTTCGAGCGGAAATCGATGACAAGGCAGAGCGGCGCGCGCGGGCTCGTGCGATGGAACGCATGCGGGACGCCGGGCGGGACCACGACCAGAACTCCGGGGCTGACTGGAAGCTTTTTGCCGGCGACCTCCTGCTCGCCGCGCCCCGTCAGGTAAAGCAGCATCTGCGCAAAGGCGTGGCGGTGGGAGTCCACTTCGTTGTTCTCGGGAAGATGGCGGTGAACGGCCAGCCGGAGAAGCTCGACGCCGGCGGCCGAGGCATCGAGTCGGGAGAAGAGAAGGGGGCGGAAATTGCGCACGGGTTCAGGCAGCCGGGGGAATTTTCCGGCCTGTCGCGACAATAAAGTCGTTTTTGTGCTATTAACAACGGCTTTCTCAGATGGCGGAAAACGCGCAGCCGTTGAAGAGTGCGTCCATGCACAGCCGACCAGTTGTTTTGATCACGGGTGCCAGCCGGGGCCTCGGGCGCGGAGTGGCGCTCTCGCTCGCACCCGAGGGTTACGACCTCGCGATTCATTACGCATCCAACCTTGCTGCCGCCGAAGACACCATCGCTGCGTGCAAAAGTCTCGCGAAGGATCCCGCCCAGCGCTTCGTAGCCATTCCCGCCGGACTGGCTTCTTCAGCCGACCGCGCCGCGCTGATGGAGAGGACGCTCTCGGAATTCGGCCGCCTCGATGCCCTGGTGAACAATGCGGGAATTGCCCCGAGAGAACGCGCCGACCTGCCGGATGCCTCGGAGGAGATTTTTGACGAGGTCCTGTCCGTGAATCTCAAGGGCCCGTATTTCCTCAGCCAGCTCGCCGCACGTCACTGGCTGGCCCATCCTAGCGGAAGCGCGCTTCCCGGCGGATACAAGCTGATCTTTGTCACCTCCATCTCCGCAGATACCGCATCGGTGAACCGCGGAGAATATTGCATCTCGAAGGCCGGGCTGGCCATGGCAGTCCAGCTGTGGGCCACGCGTCTCGCCGGTGAGGGCGTTCAGGTCCTCGAACTCCGCCCGGGCATCATGGCGACCGACATGACATCCGGTGTGAAGGAAAAATACGACGCACTCATCGCCGACGGCCTCGTGCCGCAGAAGCGCTGGGGCACACCGGACGATGTCGGTCTCGCCGTCCGCGCCATCTGCCGGGGAGACTTACCGTTCAGCACCGGCGACGTCATCCACCTCGACGGAGGGTTCCACCTCCGCCGCCTGTAATTTGAAAACTCTCCCATGATCTCCTCCGACCCATCCCTCACTCCGAAATCGCTCGAAGCCGCCGCCAAACGGGTCTTCGAGGTCTCCGCCCCCAAGATCACTGCTCTCCAGAAACGCTGGAGCGAGAGCGACGGAACCCCGGTTTTCACCATCGCCGGACGCTACACCTCCCGCGGCTGGACCGAGTGGACCGAGGGCTTTCAATACGGTGCCGCCATCCTCCAGTTCGATGCCACCGGTGACGAAGCCATGCTGGAAATCGGAAAGTCGGGAACGCTCCGGCGTATGGCGAACCATGTCACGCATGTGGGCGTCCATGATCACGGCTTCAACAACGTCAGCACCTACGGCAACCTCCGGCGCCTCCTGCAGGAAGGCCGCATGCCCCACGATGTCTGGGAGGCACATTTCTACGATCTCGCCCTCAAAGCGACCGGAGCCGTTCAAGCCTCGCGGTGGACCCAGCTCAGCGCGGAGCTCGGCTACATCCGGTCATTCAACGGGCCTCAGTCGCTCTTCTCCGACACGATCCGCTCGCTGCGGGCACTCGTCCTGTCCCATGCGCTCGGGCACCGGTTGATGGGAGAAAACGACGCAAAGATCAACCTCCTCCACCGGGCGCTCCAGCATGCGGAGACGACCGCCCGCTACAACGTCTACTACGGCAAAGGGCGCGATACCTACGACGTGCCCGGCCGCGTGGTGCACGAGTCGATTTTTAATGTGACCGACGGCGCCTATCGCTGCGCCTCGACCCAGCAGGGTTACTCACCGTTCACCACATGGACACGTGGCCACGCATGGATCCTGTGCGGATATCCCGTGCAGTTGGAATTCCTTGATCTGCTCCCGGAGTCCGAGTTCGAAGGTGCCGGCGGGAAGCAGGCGATTATCGAACGTTTTCTGGAGGTTTCGCGCGTAACCGCGGACTTCTATCTCCGCGAGACGCCGGTTGACGGAATTCCGTATTGGGACACCGGAGCTCCGGGCCTCGTCCATCTGGGTGATTACCTCGACCGGCCCGCCGATCCCTTCAATGACTACGAGCCGGTCGACAGCTCGGCAGCGGCGATCGCTGCGCAGGGCTTGCTCCGCCTCGGGAGATTCCTCGAGAAGCGCGGCGATACGGCCAATGGCGCCAGATACTTCTCCGCCGGTCTCACCGCGGCGCGCACGCTCTTCGACGAGCCGTATCTTTCCACCGACCCCAACCACGAGGGCCTTCTGCTCCATACGGTTTATCACCGTCCGAACGGCTGGGACCACATTCCCGAAGGCCGCAAGGTTCCCTGTGGCGAAGCCGCCATGTGGGGGGACTACCACCTTCGCGAACTCGCCCTTTACATCCTCCGCCTCGCCGGCGGGCAACCCTACCTCACCTTCTTCGGAGAAAAACCATGACTATTGCAGACCTCGCCATCATCAAAGGTCGGACCTATCCGGCTCGCCGCCTCACCCAGAACCTCGTCGGAGGCCTCTCCCCCATCCAGGCATCAAACTTCTGCATGGGAAATGTAACGCTCGAGCCGCGCGGCGGACAGGTTCCCTGGCACAATCAGGAGCAGGAGGAAATTTACTTTGTCGTCGAGGGACGCGGAGAGATCTGCCTCGGCACCGAACGCTCCGTTATCAGCTCCGGACAGGCCGTCTACATCCCAAGCGGCGTCTTCCAT
>CAZSMN010000410.1:0-3101 GCA_964607615.1 uncultured Chthoniobacterales bacterium
ATTGGTGCCAAAGCTTCGGCCCGCCCTCGCGGATCATAAGGCTCGAGATGAGCCCGCCCATGCTGTGTCCGATGAGGACCATCCGGTCGAGTTTCGGGTTCTTGTGTTCCGGATCGAATGTGTGGCGGAACCGGTCGAGTTCGGAACGAAGCACCGCCGCCGAGGTCCAGACCGGGAGTCCGGTGGGATAAATGAGGAACCAGAACTGGTAGCGTTTACGAACCTCCGGATCCGCCATCAGGCCGTTGAAGGCCTGCGTCCAGGCCTCGGGCCGCGAGACCAGGCCGTGAACGAAAACGACCGGGATCTTATCCGGATCGTAGGGCTGGATCTGGAAGAGTTTCGCATCTTCAAACCGGGCTTTGGTCTGGATGAGGGCCTCGATATCGATCGACCGGTTCTTGCCGAGCGAAAGCAGGACGGCCAGAGGGGCGGAAAAATCCGCACCGAGCTGAACCTTTTTGCCGCGGACCGTCAGATCGTCGCTCTCCATGGTCTGGATGTAGGCGATCTTCGCCTTCCCGCCATCGAAGGTGACCACCGCGGTCACCGGAAGCACAATGCCGATCTTGGGCACCGTGGCTTCGTTCTTGAGAAATGCCGAATCCTGCTTGAAGCGCGCCGCCATGGGAACTCCCAGCCCCGGCTGTGTTGAGCGGCTCAAAAGGCCGCCGATCCGGACATCGGCGGCAGGAATCAGCCTTTCGGCAAGACGGGGGTCCAATGCGCCTTTCCTCTTCAGGTCGAGCTGGATGTCATCCGATGAAAAACCGTTCGCTGCGAACAAGGTTGTTACCTCGCCGACTGCCGCATTGTAAATGGCGAGGCTTCCGGCGTCGCCACGTACGGCTCCCGGCAGGCTGAGCCGCGCAGCTTCGATGGCTTTCTTCAGATCGTCTTTCTTTGTGGCGACGGCGAGAAGTTTGCCGGCTTCGGAGCCGCCGGCCGGAGAGACGAGCACTGCGCGTTGCTGCGCGGCGAGGGAATCTTTTCCCTTGGGGTCTATCCTCACTTTCAATGTCGAGCAGCCGACGGTGAGAGGAAGCAGTGCGAGAAGAAAAAGAATTCTTGGAGCCATGGATCCTGTCCCTCTAGCAGGTTGCGGGTGACCGGTCGCGGACAAAATCCGTCTTTCCCACCCCGGTGGGTCACGCTACATGGCTCGGAAATGAAAGCCAGTCACGGCACGGTCGCGGTGCGCACGCGCGGCAAAGGAACGTATGAGATCACGGAGGAAATCGAGCGCTTTGTCCGCGCCAGCGGCGTGCAGACCGGGACGGTGACGGTTTTTATCCGCCACACGAGTGCCAGTCTTGTCATCTATGAGAATGCCGACCCCACGGCGCGGGGAGACCTCCATGCCTGGTTGGAAAAGCTGGTTCCCGAGGATGATCCCGCTTATGTCCACACGCTGGAGGGGCCAGACGATACGACGAGCCATCTCCGGATGGCCCTCACCCGGACAAGTGAAGTCATTCCCATCGCCGGCGGCCGGCCGACGCTTGGCACCTGGCAGGGCGTTTTTGTCTTCGAGCACCGCCGGGCCGCTCACACGCGGACGGTTGATCTTCTCGTGATGGGCGTCTAGCTCCCGCTGCGGGGTGCTTCGGGTGCCTTTGTGGGTGTGGGGGGAGGCACCTCGGGGGCCGGCGTGCTTTTTGCCACGGTATCGAGAGGTGATGGTTCGACAGGTTCCTCGGGATTGTTAAAGATCACGCGAACAATCTTCTCTCCCGGAGATTTCCCGTTGGCGATGCTATCGACCACACCTTGCAAAACCGGACCCTTTGCGGCTGTGACGATCGGAACGAGCACGCCAGCAGCAAGTTTTGCAGCGGCGTCTTTGGGCACGGTCACTTCGGCGGCAAGCTTCGAAAGATCGCCGACGGTGATCACCGCATCACCGCCGGACACTTTCTCTCCGAGGCCGCGATGGACGGTGAGAACAACGCCCGTGACCGGACTGCGGATGAAGCGGTCCTCCAGCGCACGCGAGGCGAGCTCGAAGTCGAGCCGGGCCTGTTCGACGGCGTCCTTGGCCAGTTCGAGCCGGGCCTCCGAGGCCTTCAGGGCGGTGACGGCCCGCTGATAGTCGCTTTCGCTGATGCGCTTTCGCCGGAATTGGACCTCCGCATCGTCATGGGCGACCTGCTTTTCGCGGAGGTCAGCTTCGGCAATCTTGAGGTTGCTCCGGCTGTTCATCCGGCGTTTGGTGGTCTCGTACGTGTAGACCTGTTTGTAGTTGTCGAGGCTTACAAGGAGCTGCCCGGCGAGAACGCGGTCGCCGACCGAGATCTTGATCTCCTCGCAAAGCCCGACCTCTTTCGCGCGGAGGGTGTGGAGTGTTGCCGGCGCCGGCTTTTGGACAGCAAAGGGCTTCTGGGCAAAAACCGGCCCTCCCGTCGCTGCGAGGAGGATGGTCACGAGAAACAGGGCCGGGATTTTCATATGATGTCTGGCATTAGCACCGGCGCCGGCAAGATGCAACCCTCACGCCGCCAGTGCCTTCAGCGCCACTCGTGCTTCGGGTAGCGGCGCTGGAGCTCCTGCTTGAGCTTCGGGTACGACTCCGCCCAGAAGGTTTTCAGACTTCGCGTGATCTGGACCGGACGCTGGTTCGGCGCAAGGATCTGGATGGTCAAAGGATGTCGCCCCATGGCGATCTTGAGGTCGTCGTTGACGCCGTAGAGGTCCTGGATACGGGCTGCGACAAACGGTTCACCCTGCCCGTAGGTGATCTTGGCCCGGCGTCCGCCGGGGAGTTCGAGACGCTCGGGAGCGTGTTTGTCCACGAGGTGTTGCTGGGGTCCGGTGAGCAGCGAGCGGGCGAGCGGGAGGATCGGGAGATCTTTGATGTCGCGGTAGCAAACGGCCTCGTCGCAGGCGAGGAGGATGATGTGGTGGCGCTCGTCATCGCCGAGCTGCGGGAGGTTCTGCTCGGGCAGGGCCGCGGCGAGAAAGTTGACGCGCTCGATCCACTGGTTCACCGCATCATCCCATCCATTGAGGCGCAGGTCGCCCGAAAGGACGTGCTCCGCAAGGCAGGCGGAGGCCTGGGGCGAAGGCTCGGCATCGCGGTCCTGCCCTTCGAGCACGAGGTC
>CAZSMN010000411.1:0-3083 GCA_964607615.1 uncultured Chthoniobacterales bacterium
TCAGCTGGAAGAGCGGGTAGAGCGCGAGGAGGTGGGAGTAGTGGCGGTGCGACATGTCCACAGGCTGGTTGCTCGCGATCATGAGGCCGTTGTCATCCACGGGGTAGGGGATCAGCAGGTCGAGGATCTGCTTCCATTCGGCAACGGCGGGGGAGGGCTTGTCGGCGTGCTTATCAGCCTCGAGGAGTGACGTAAGCAGCCAGCGCAGGAGCGAGAGATTGTAGGTGGTGTTCGGGTAGGTCTTGAAGCCGTGATACTCCGGCGAGCCCATGGGGGCCAGTTCGAGGCGGCCTTCCGCATTTTCCTTCAGGAACGGCTTGTAACATTCGAGCACGGCCATCGCCTTGGGCACCCACTTTTCATTGATCGCTATCCAGTCGCCCGCGAACCGGTATTGCCACCAGTAGTTGTGGAGCGTCCACGCAAAGTCCCCGAGGATCGGCTTGCCGCAGAATCCGGCGAGGAGGCCTTCAAAATTTGTGTCCATCTCGTGGATGAGATTCTCACCGAGCGCAAGGTGGTTGCTTGCGTAGACCGGCCAGTAGGTGAGCTGGACGTTGAGGTTCCACCACAGGCCCGGCCATTGGCTCACGCGGAAAAACGGTCCGAAGAGATCCACGGCGGGACCATCCGGACGCGATGCCGAGGCCATCTTGTAGAGCTGGATCCAGAAAAACGACTCCTGGCGCGCGTCGGGAATCGAGAGGAACGACCGCTGATAAAAGGTATGCCACCAGGCGCGGTGCTCCGCCACGATAGCTTCGGGCTTCGCGCTCGCAGCGGAGGTAACGTCCGCAATGGCCACATCCGCGGATTTTCCACTCGCGGGAACCTCATTGGCGATCGCGACGACCAGCGTGCCGGCTTCTTTCCCGACACCGGGCTTCTCCTTCCATGCCGTGGCATAGTCGCCGCCGGCCAGCAGGGGCTGCACGCAGACTTCGATACCGTCTTTCGTGAAAAGCTCGGGCGGGGGGTTGAGTTCGTAGGTTTTGCTCTGCGGATGGTTAGGGAAAACCTGGGCGCGGGGAGAGGTGGCGTTACCGGGAAGAAACTCCCAACGGTAGGCAGCCCGCTTTCCGTCGGCAGTTTTTTCGGTCGAAGTGACCTCGACGATGTTCACCATGCGGTCGCGCGGCGTGAACGCGCGGATCTTCAACTCGCCAAGGTCGGTGACGATCGATCCCGTCAGCTCGGCGTTCCAGAGATCTTGCCGCAGCGTGCCGGACCGGATTTTTCCCGCCGGGCGCAGGGCCATTCGGCCGATGTCGAGACGGGGAAAATCATACATCACCGTGGCACCGGGCACGCCGCGCGAGGTTTTGCGGTCCGGGGCCTTACGGTGGTCGGTGACGTCCTGACGTCCGATGTGGAAGTCGATCCGGTTGTCTCCCAGCGAGGCATACACCATCATGCCGAGCTGACCGTTCCCGAGGAAGGCTCCCTCGTTCCATTGGCGCGGGAGCTCTTCCCAGATCATGTCGTGCTGGCCGAGAAACTCGGGCCAGTTCACCTTGACCTGCGGGGAGATCGGATTCTGCGCCATGCCGGACGACTGGGTTGTCAGGCAGGCGGAGGCTGTCATTGCGGCGACGAGGAGGGGGCGCAGGAACATGCGCCGACTCTACATCATCCGAGCGTGATTTCCACCGCGACAGTCGAGCCTTCCGGAGCGATCGGCACTTTGCAACCGGCGACGGGTTTTCCGTCGATGAGCATCGAAGCCACGCCGCGGCAGACGCCGTTCGGGTTCTTCACTTCGATCTTGTAGGTCGCACCGCGGTAGTTCCGGGTCACCTTGAAGCCCGGCCAGGCCTTCGGAATGCAAGGGTCGACGACGAGGCCGTCGTAGTCCGCGCGCACGCCGAGGATGTGCTGCGACAGGGCGACAAACGTCCATGCGGCGGTGCCGGTGAGCCAGGAATTCTTGGCCTCGCCATGGCTGTCGGCATCGCGTCCGGCGATCATCTGCGCGTAGACATAGGGCTCGCAGCGGTAGGTCTCGATGATGTCCTCCTTCGCGGCCGGGCAGATGCTGCGGTAGTATTCCAGCGCGCGGTCGCCCTCGCCGAGAAGGCACCAGGCGATGTGGATCCACGTGTTATTGTGGCAGAAAATACCGGCGTTTTCCTTGTAGCCGGGCGGGTAGCTGGTAACCTCGCCGAGTTCGAGGTGATACGTGCTATAGGCCGGCTGCTGGAGGATGACGCCGTGCTCGGTGAAGAGCTTCTCGTGAACGCTCTCCATGGCCTGACGCGCGCGGCCGTTGTCTTTGCCGGCGCCGCCGAGGACGCACCAGCCCTGGCTCTCGATGAAGATTTTGCCCTCCTCGTTCTCTGCGGATCCGACCGGATTTCCGGCCGCATCGTAGGCGCGGCGATACCAAGCTCCGTCCCAGGATTGCTCCTCGATGGTCTTGAGCATGTCGGCGTAGTGCGCGCGGTGGCGCTGCCCGGAGGCGGTGTCACCGGCGGCTTCGTAGAGCGATGCCAGCTCATCGGCGGCATAGAGGACAAGGACGTCGATCATGACGGACTCGTCGGCGGAGCCCTCCACGTCGCCCGCGGTCTGGAACGACTCGTTGGGCTCCTTGGAGAAACAATTCAGATTGAGACAGTCGTTCCAATCCGCGTGTCCGATCAGCGGGAGCCCGTGCGGGCCGCGGTGCGAGAGCGTGTAGGCGATGCTGGTCTCGAGGTGGTGGAGGAGCGTCTCGCCGGATCCCGGCGTGTCGGCGTAGCCCACGGGCTCGTCAAGGATCGAGCGGTCACCGGTTTCCTTGATGTAGGAACACGTGCTGAGAATGAGCCAGAGGTGATCGTCGTAGAAATCCCCGCCGATCTCGGCGTTCCCCTTTTTCGTCAGCGGCTGGTATTGGTGAAAGCACGTGCCGTCGGAGAGTTGCGTGGCGGCGATGTCGAGGATCCGCTGGCGCGCGCGGCCGGGGATCATGTGCACGAAGCCGAGGAGGTCCTGATTGCTGTCACGGAATCCCATGCCGCGACCGATGCCGGTCTCGTAGCCGCTCGCGGAGCGCGAGAGGTTGAACGTCGCCATGCACTGGTATTGGTTCCAGACGTTGC
>CAZSMN010000412.1:0-3078 GCA_964607615.1 uncultured Chthoniobacterales bacterium
CGGCGGGAGTGCGGGAGCAGCCGGCTCAACTTCTCTTCCATGAAAATTCTCGTCACCGGCGGCGCCGGCTTTCTGGGGTCCCACCTGTGCGATCGTTTGATCGAGCGCGGAGATGAGGTGATCTGCCTTGATAATTTCTTTACCGGCAGCAAGACGAATGTCGCCCATCTCATCGGACACCCGCGCTTCGAGCTGGTGCGCCATGACGTGATCGATCCCTTCAAGTTCGAGGTCGACCAGATCTTCAATCTCGCCTGCCCGGCCTCGCCTCCGCACTACCAGTTCAACCCCATCAAAACCACGAAGACGTCGGTGATGGGGGCGATCAACTGCCTCGGCCTCGCCAAGCGGGTTAAGGCCAGAGTTTTTCAGGCTTCGACGTCCGAAGTTTATGGCGACCCCGAGGTGCATCCGCAATCCGAAGCCTACTGGGGCCACGTGAACCCCATCGGGCTCCGCTCCTGCTACGACGAGGGCAAGCGCTGTGCGGAAACACTTTTTTTCGACTACCACCGGGAGAACGGCGTCGACATCCGCGTGATCCGCATTTTCAACACCTACGGTCCCCGCATGCTTCCCGATGACGGCCGCGTCGTCTCCAATTTCGTCGTTCAGGCCCTCAAGGGTGAGGATTTGACGGTCTACGGCGAAGGCCGGCAGACGCGGTCTTTCTGCTATGTTGACGATCTCGTCGAGGGCTTTCTGCGCTTCATGCACCAGACCGAGAGCGTCGGCCCGATGAACCTCGGCAACCCTGGCGAGTTCACCATGCTCGAGCTTGCGGAGCTGGTTCTCAAAAAGGTTGGCGGCCCTTCGCGCATCGCCCACAAGCCTCTTCCGGCCGACGATCCCAAGCAGCGGAAACCTGACATCAGCCTTGCGAAGAAGGTCCTCGGTTGGGAACCCAAGGTGCCGCTCGAAGAAGGCATCGAGCGCACGATCGCCTACTTCCGCACGGCCCTCGGCCTCAACTCCTAACTCTCCTCCACCCTATGAAAATCTGCTGTCTCGGCGCCGGCTATGTCGGCGGTCCCACCATGGCCATGATCGCGGCGAAATGCCCGGCCATTACCGTAACGGTTGTCGATCCCAATGCGGACCGCATTGCGGAGTGGAATTCCGACCACCTTCCCGTCTACGAGCCCGGACTCGATGACATCGTGCGCGAAGCGCGCGGCCGGAACCTCTTTTTCTCCACGGATGTCGACGGGGCGATCCGTGCGTCGGACATCATCTTCGTGAGCGTCGGCACGCCGACCAAGAAGGAGGGCATCGGCGCCGGCCGCGCGGCCGACCTCCGCTACGTCGAGAGCGCCGCGCGCCGCATCGCCGCGGTTGCCGAAGGTCCGAAGATCATCGTCGAGAAAAGCACGATCCCGGTGAAGACGGCCGAGGCGATTATCACGATCCTTCAGGCCAACTCGAAGGTCGGGCAATTCCAGGTTCTCTCGAATCCGGAGTTTCTCGCCGAGGGTACAGCGATCGAAGATCTCACCAGCCCCGACCGCGTCCTCATCGGCGGCGAGCAGACCCCGGAGGGCCTTGCCGCCATCGAAACGCTCGTCAGCATCTACGCCCAGTGGATCCCCCGCGAGCGCATCATCACGACCAACCTCTGGTCGTCCGAACTCTCGAAGCTCGTCGCCAACGCCTTCCTCGCGCAGCGAATCTCCTCGATCAATACCATCTCGGCTCTCTGCGAAGTCACCGGCGCCGATGTCGACGAGGTCGCGAATGCCATCGGTAAAGATTCGCGCATCGGGCCGAAATTTTTGAAAGCGTCCGTCGGGTTCGGCGGCTCGTGCTTCCAGAAGGACATCCTCAACCTCGCCTATCTCTGCGGCCACTTCGGCCTTCCCGAGGTCTCCGCCTACTGGGAGAGCGTGGTGAAGATCAACGACTGGCAGAAGCACCGCTTTGCCGAGCGCATCGTCCGCGAACTCTTCAACACGATTACCGGCAAGCGCATTGCCGTGCTCGGCTTCGCCTTCAAAAAAGACACCAACGACACCCGCGAGACGGCCGCTATCTCGGTTTGCCGCAGCCTCCTCGCCGAGGGTGCCGAAGTCGTCGTCTACGATCCCAAAGTCCCGGCCGATGAGATCCGCAAGGACGTTCTCGGCAGCGCGGAGAATGCGAATCTCAAAGTCGCCTCCAGTGCCGCAGAAGCCGCCGCAGGGGCGCATGCCATCGCCGTCCTGACCGAATGGGACGAGTTCAAGACGCTCGATTTTGCGGCCATCTACGGGACCATGCCCAAGCCGGCCTGCATCTTCGACGGACGCAATATCCTTCCGCACCGCGATCTGCGCGCCATCGGCTACCGCGTCTTCCCGATCGGAAAATCAGCAATCTGAGCCGCAGAAAGCCTGACACGCTGATCGGTTCCTTCTTTCATGCGGACCTGCATGGCTGGGAGAGTCGCTCTTCGATTTGCCGGCGTGCTTTTCCGGTAGCCTGCCCATCGATGTGAGAAACTCCCGGCATTGGCTCCTGATCGTTCCCGCCGCCGTCTATGCGGCAGCTTGCTTCTGGCTCGCCTTCCAGACGGTCGCCGGTCCGTTTTCTTCCAACGAATGGAGCGAGCCCCTGGCGGGCCCCGCCGGGCGCACCTCGATCGCGGTGGATTGGCCGCATCGATCGCTGGCGAAGGTTCAGTTTCTGACCCTCACGCCCGATGCGCTTCAGGCCACGCCGCCGGACGAGATCCGGATTCACGTTGAGAGTCCGGCCGGGGTGCCCCTTGCTGTGAAAGACTACCGGATCGCATTGGATCAAAGAGAGGCGCTTCAGGTGTTCTTCAAACCGCTGCTCCCGACAAGGGATTCTGTTGTTGTCACGGTCGAGGCACCGGAGAATGTGGTCTGGAAGAATCATAAGCGGGCGCCGCACTCGGCCGTGCGTGCGGATGGCGAGGACCCGGTCGCAGCGGCGATGCTCTACGCCCCGAAGATGGCCCGCCTCCTCACGGGTGCGGGCTTTTTCGGGCTGTTCGCTGTGTCGTTTTTCATCTTTTTTGCGCGCGGGCAGCGTGGCTTTCTCCCAGCCCTGCTTTTCCTCGTGGCAGGCACGCTCCTC
>CAZSMN010000413.1:0-3060 GCA_964607615.1 uncultured Chthoniobacterales bacterium
CCGACCGAGACGCTGAGCGCCTCCTGCCCACGCCCGAGAAAAACACCGCCCTTGATGAGTCCCCCGCGATAGAGGCTGGCCAGCTTCTCCTCAAGGACGCGGGCCAGCAACATCACCCGGTAAGCCTTGATGTATTCGGCGGGTGTAACCGCAGCGTCATCCTTGGGTTGTAACATTAGAAAAAATAATAGATGCAAAAATCCCGCGACTGCAATGCTTTCGTTGCGGCGGCATTCAATATCCCTCAACTCCCCGAAAGGGGGATTTCGATTGTACGGCGGGCAGATAGACCTCTTGTCGGATCGCCGCCTCTGGGATACGAATTGACAACCATGACCGAACAACCCCTCACCGGCCACGAGTGCCCCGGCGACCCCTGCACGATTGTCATTTTCGGCGCCTCCGGCGATCTCACAAAACGCAAGCTTCTCCCCGCGCTTTACAATCTGAAGGTGCTCCGCCTGCTGCCTCAGGATTTCGCCGTCATCGGCGTGGCGGTTACCCCGAGCAGCGACGAGGCCTACCGGGAAAAAATCACCGACGACATCAACGAGTTCGCCACCCGCCCTGTGGAGAACGCCGAGTGGGAGGATTTTAAAAACCGGAGCTACTACCTTGAGGGGGATTTCAACAACCCGGCCACGTTCCAGACGCTGGCCAAGCGGATCGAAGAGGTTCAGGCGACATGGAAGCTGCCGAAAAATGTTCTCTTCTACCTCGCGATCTCGCCGACCTTTTTCGCCAAGGTCGTCGAACAGCTCGGGGCCGTATCGCTGACGACGGAGTCCGAGGGCGCCTGGCGCCGCGTTATCATCGAGAAGCCGTTCGGCCACGACCTCGACAGCGCCCGCCAGCTCAACCTCGACCTCGGCAAACACCTCAACGAGTCCCAGATCTACCGGATCGACCACTACCTCGGCAAAGAGACCGTGCAGAACATCATGGTCTTCCGTTTCGGCAACTCGGTCTATGAGCCGATCTGGAACCGGCGCTACATCGACTACGTCCAGATCACCGTCGCCGAGGAGCTCGGCGTCGAACTGCGCGGCGGCTACTACGACCACTCCGGCGTGCTGCGCGACATGGTACAGAACCACATCCTTTCCGTCCTCTCGCTCATCGCCATGGAGCCTCCGAGCTCGATCTCGGGCGACAGCGTCCGGAACGAAAAAGTGAAGGTCCTCGAAGCCATCCGTCCGATGGACCCCGAGACCGTTATCTCGAATACGGTCCGCGGCCAATACGGGCCCGGCATCATCGATGGTAAAAACGTACGCGGCTACCGCTCCGAACCGGATGTGAACCCGCAGTCGAATACCGAGACGTTCGTTGCGATGAAACTTTTTGTCGAAAACTGGCGCTGGGCCGAGGTGCCGTTTTTCATCCGCTCCGGCAAGCGCCTCGCCGCCCACACCACGCAGGTGGTTATCGGTTTCCGCCGCGCTCCGCTCCTCCTCTTCGGCGGTGACATGGAAGAGAACGTCAAACCGAACCGTCTCGTCCTCCACATGCAGCCGGACGAGGGCATCACCATGGACATCCATGCGAAGAAGCCGGGTCCGAATATCAACCTCGTCAACGTGCCGCTCGATTTCTCCTACAGCGATTTCGGCGAACACACGGCCGCGACCGGCTACGAGACGCTCCTTTACGATTGCATGATCGGCGAGACGACGCTCTTCCACCGCTACGACAGCGTGGACGCCTCCTGGCGGATCGTGAGCCCGATCCTCGATGTCTGGCAGGCGCTTCCTGCGCGGGATTTCCCGAACTACGCCTCGGGCTCCTGGGGACCCGCTGCTTCCGAGCATCTCCTCGAAAAGAGCGGTCACGCCTGGCACCACTACCCCCTCAAGACCAAGTAGCCGGGCCCCGCGCCGCCGGCCGCCGCATTTTCCATGGCAACACCATCTCCTCTCATCCTTGCCGGTGATATCGGCGGAACAAAAACCAACCTCGCAACCTTCCGCATCGTCGGGGGCTCGCTCTCTCTGATCCGGTCGGAGCGGTTCCCGAGCGCCGGATTCCCGGGCCTCAACGCCATCATCCGGGAGTATTTTGAGAAGGATCACACGCCCGTTCTGGCCGCCTGCTTCGGGGTTCCGGGCCCCGTCCATCAGGGCCGCGCCAAACCGACCAACCTGAGCTGGGGCGTCGATGCCACGGAGATCTCGGAGGAGTTCGGCATCCCGAGCGTCGGCGTTCTCAACGACCTCGAAGCGAACGCCTACGGCATCGCCCACCTCAGCCCGGCCGATTTCGCCGTGATTCAGAAAGGCGCTCCGGCAGCCTCCGGCAACCGCTGCGTCGTCTCGCCGGGAACCGGACTCGGAGAGGCCGGGCTTTACTGGGATGGCAAGCGTCACCACGTCTGGGCCTGCGAAGGCGGGCACACCGACTTCGCGCCGCGCAACGATCTCGAGATGGCCCTCCTTGTGTTCCTTCAAAAACAATACGGCCACGTGAGCACCGAACGCGTCGTCTCCGGCATGGGCATCGGCAATATTTTTAATTTCCTCCGCGAGACCGGCCGCGGGAAGGAACATCCCGACGTCGCGCTCGAAATGAAGACGAAGGACCCGAATGCCGTCATTGCCAAATACGCCGATAGCGGCATCTGCTCGCTCTGCGTCCAGACGCTGGAGATTTTTGTCGGCTGCCTCGGTGCCGAGGCCAGCAACATGGCGCTCAAGGCCATGGCGACCGGGGGCGTCTACCTGGGCGGGGGAATTCCGGCCAAAATGCTCCCGCGCATCCAGAGCGTCGGCTTCCTCCATGCGTTCAACGACAAGGGCCGCATCTCCTCCCTGATGGAGAGCACCCCCGTGAGCGTCATCCTCAATGACAACGCCGCCCTCATCGGCGCCGCCCACTACGCCCTCGAAGGCTCGCGCGCCGCGTAATGCGTCGCCGCTGCACTTCCCTATTGACGCCGGAGCCGTCTCGCGTGAAGCATTCCCGTTGATGCAGGGGAGCCCGTGAGGGCTGAGAGTTCCGACTCCGATCGGAAGACCCTTGGAACCTGATCCGGCTCACACCGGCGGAGGGAGCAAATGAAAG
>CAZSMN010000414.1:0-3056 GCA_964607615.1 uncultured Chthoniobacterales bacterium
GTCGGTTTTCTGGTTGGCACGGAAGGTGCCGGCTTGCTTGAGCAATTGGTCCACGAGCGTCGTTTTGCCGTGGTCCACGTGGGCGATGATGGCGATGTTGCGAATTTTATCCATAGGTCGGCGCCTCAATACGGGCGGGGCCGGACTATGGGGAGGGCGGTGGCTTGTGTCAACCTGCCGGTTTCGGAGTGTTTCCAAGGGCGGGGGAGCGGAGAATGCGTGCGCGGCCGGCCGGACGTGGCATGGTAGCGGGGATGAAAGTGCGGAGAGCGCAAATCCTGCGGGTGCTGGCGGCCGGTGTCGCGATCGCGGCCGTCGCGGCTTGCTGGGGCGAGTGGCGCATCCGCTCGGCACCGCTTCCGGAATCCCTCTCCAACTCTCCGGTGGCGACGCCGCTTCTGATCGATGTTCGCGGCCGGCCGGTGAATGCGCCGGCAACCGATGCCGCCCGGGAGTCGAGGCCGGTCCGGCTGGCGGATCTCGGCGTCTGGCTTCCCTGGGCGACGGTGGCGATCGAAGACCGGCGGTTTTACACGCACCCGGGCGTTGATTTTCTCGCGATGGCGGGAGCGGCGATCCGGAATATCGAATCGTCCCGCATCGTCTCGGGGGCGTCAACCATCACGCAGCAGACGGTGAAGCTGGGCACGGGCCGGACGAGGCGCACGCTGGATGCGAAGTGGCGCGAGGCCTTTTCCGCCCTGCGGTTGGATCGCGAGTGGTCGAAGGACCGGATTCTGGAGGCGTACTTTCACCGCTTGGATTACGGAAACCGGCGGATCGGGCCGGTGGCGGCCGCGCGGGCGTATTTCGGCAAGGCGCCGGCGGAGCTGACCTTCGCGGAGGCGGTCTATCTCGCCGGGCTGCCGCAATCGCCGTCGCGGTTGAATCCTTGGAGGAATCCGAAGCAGGCTCTGGGCCGGTATGAGCGCAATGTCCGCCGGCTCAAGCGGCAGGGGGCTCTTCCCGAAGGCGTTACGGCGGCGGCGCTTCTGGCGGCCCCTCCCAAGCCGGGACGCTTCGAGCCGCCGGCGGAGGCTCCGCATTTCGCCCGTGAGGCGCTGGCACGATCGATGCCGGATTCCCGCAGGAGCACACTGGATCTGGATCTTCAGGCAACCGTCGAAGCGATCGCCGGTGCCGCCCGGAGTTCCCTCGAGCCCCTTGGCGCCACGGCGTGCGCGGTTGTCGTTCTGGATAACCGGACGGGCGGGGTCCGGGCGATGGTCTCGTCCTCGCTGCCAAGGCACAAGGATGTGAACCTAACAATGACGCCGCGCAGTGCGGGGTCGACGCTCAAGCCGTTTCTCTATCTCGAGGGAATCGATCGCCGGATCCTCACAGCAGCGACCTTGCTGCCCGACACGGCGGAGGCGATCCGCTCGACGTATGCCGACTACGATCCGCAGAATTATAACGGCCGCTTCCTCGGTCCGGTCCGGCTCCGGGAGGCGCTGGGAAATTCGCTGAACGTGCCCGCGGTGGTTGCGCTTGAGAGGATCGGTGCGAGGGAGGTTTTTTCGAAGCTCGGGACGTGGGGGTTGAAGTTCCCTCATGCCTTTGAGGACTACGGGGCCGGGTTTATTCTGGGCAATGCCGAGGTTACGCTCCTGGATCTCGCAGGTGCCTATGCCGGGATCGCGCGGCGGGGGGATGCCTGGCGGCCGACGGTCTATGTGGGCGAGCCGGTCGACCCGGTGCGCGCCGCCTCGGAGGCATCGTGTGCGATAGTGACCGACATCCTCTGCGACAACGACGCGCGGAGGCTTTCCTTTGGCAATGCGTCACCACTGGACGTTGGCCAGCGGGTCGCGGTGAAGACGGGGACCAGCTCGGGCTTCCGTGACGGCTGGTGCGTGGGATTCACCGGCGACCATACGGTAGCGGTCTGGGCGGGAAATCCCGACGGGACCCCGATGAACGGAACGCTTGCCGTCAAGTCGGCGGCACCCGTCTGGAACGCGATCGTGCAACATCTTCTGGCTGCGGGCGACAAGCCCTTGCCCCTGCCGGATGAGACGCCGGGCCTTGTGGCGCTTGCTGTGGCGAAGCAAACCGGGCTTCTGCCCAGGCCCGCGGAGCCATCGGTCCGCGAGTGGTTTCTTGAAGGCACGGCCCCATCGGAATCCTCCGGCTCGATGTATGTGTGGGAAGGGCAGCAGGAGACGCTCTTGCTGCCGGTGGACTATGCGGCATGGTGTGCGGGCCCTCACAACCGGCTGGGTGCAAAAGCGCGGACGGAAGAGCTGAGGATCCTCTTTCCGAAGGACGGAGCGGTCTTTTCGTTCAATCCGAACCTCCCGGCGGCACAGCAGATTCTTCTACCGAAAAGCACGGATCCCGGGTGCGTGTGGTACGCCAATGGAGAGCGCCTCGCCGATGCGCGCCTTCCCTTGCGGCCTGGACAGTGGACGCTGACGGCCAAGTCGGCCGGCCGCGAGGAGTCGGCAACGATCCGCGTGGAGTAGTTCTACGGTGCTTTGACGACTACCCGTGCGGGCGCTGTGCGGCCGTAGGTGCGGCTGTCATACATCGGCGAAATCTGCGTCGCGGGCCATTCGAATGCACCGGCCGCCGTGACGCGCGCGAGGACGGCGTAGGAATTGAGTCCTGCCGGCAGGCTGTCGAAATAAAGGCACGTCCTGCTGTCGCGGAGTTCGGAATGCGAGAGCGACGCCATGGTTACGCCGGGTTCCGACGGAACGGAGTAGACCTTGCCGAAGAGGTCGAGGTTGGGATTGAGGATTTCAAAGGCGGCCGGCAGGGCGTCTTCGAGGGCGACAAAGCTTTGCGGCTTCCCGGACTCGAAGCGGTAAGTGATGAGAATCTCATCTCCCAGCTGGAACGGTGCGCCTTTCGAACCATCGCGCGTTGCATCGGTCAGGTTCCGAACGAAGCGGTCAATGCGCAGGCCGTTTTGCACAGGAGAGGTTTCATTGGGTCCGAGCTGGCGACGTGCTTGAAGAACGAAGGTTCCCTTGGCGGCGAGGCCGGTGATGGAAAGGTCCGGAAGTCCGGCGAGCGGGCGGGACCATGCCGCGGCGGATCGATTCCGC
>CAZSMN010000415.1:0-3028 GCA_964607615.1 uncultured Chthoniobacterales bacterium
GCTTCTCGAGCACGACGCCATTGACCGGCGAGCGGATCACGGTCCAGGCGAGGTGGGTTTTGGCCAGTTCGAGTGCGCCGCGGGCTTCCTGAAGTCCGGCCGTCGCGGCTCGCAGTTCGGAGAACGAGTCGTCGAGCAGTTGCTGGGATTCGACGCGTTGCTCGCGGAGTTTTTTCAACCGTTCCAAGCGCGTGCCGGCGATGGCTGCAATCGCCTCGGCGCGTTCGATGCGTCCTTTGGCCTGCGCAAGAAGCGCCTGTTGCTCGGAGTCGTCGAGAAGGACGACGATCTGGTCTTTTTTGACTTCATCACCTTTTTTGACGCCGATCCATTTCACCACGCCGACAAATCTCGGGCTGATCTCGATGCGCTCGCGGTTGATAATGTAGCCGCTCGTGGTCAGAACCGCTCCGGCATCCCGCTGTGGAAGGGGCGATCCTGCCGGGGTGGGAATCTCCGTGGCCGGGGTGGGGGAGGCCACATGGGGCGTGGTCTGGTTGACGATCCGCTGGCTGTCCGAGGCCCGCGGCCACGCAAAGAAAGCGGCGATGAGAATGGCCACGACCACTCCGCCGAAAATCAACCGGGATGACGTGTTGCGGCCGCTCCGCTTTCCATCCGGGATCTTGAGTTTCTGGAGAGGGTCCGGGGTCATGTGGTCTTGAGAGCCGATCTAACGGGAATCCTCGCGGCGCGGATGGCAGGAAGCAAGCTGCCAAAGACGCCGACGAGAAACGAAAAGGCAAGCCCCTGCAGGATCAGGGCCGGCGTGATGCGGAAGTCGAAGACCGATTCGCTGAAGGTCTCGAAGCTGATCGTTCCCGTGCTGTAGCCGTTCATCGGAAGGGCGAGAAGGCAGCCAAGGATGCCGCCGGCCAGTGCGAGGAGGGCGCCTTCGAGGAGAAATCCGACGAGGATCGACTTTCTCCGGAAGCCCAGCACGCGGAGCGTCCCGATTTCCCGCGTACGCGCTCCCACGGCGGCATACATGGTGTTCATTGCGGCGAAGACCGCTCCGACAGACATCATCGTGGCGAGGAATCCTCCCAGAATTTTGATGGGAATCGCGGCCTTCGTTTGCTCGGCATAATAATCTGTCTCGGGCACGACGCGGAGCTTGAAGCGTTTGTCCTCCTCCAGCCGGCGCTGGATCTCCACAGCGTCGTCCGCTGACGCCGGCCGCAGGAGGACGCTGGAGAAATTCTCGCGGTCGAAGGCGGAGCGGGCCTCGTTGGCATCCATCCAGATCTCGGAGTCAAACGCGCTCCGGCCGGCTTGGAAATGCCCGACAACGGTCAGTGTGACGGGCCCGGTCCGGAAGGACTCCCCGATTTGCATATCGCGAAAACGCTTTGCGAGCCGCTCGCTGACCACGACCTCGCGCAATCCGGGTTGGAACCACCGGCCGGCGGAGAGGCTCACCTGTGAACGAAGGGCCGCACCCTCGGGAGAGATGCCGCGGACGATGGCATTGGCCTCGCCTCCGGCGATGCGGGGTGCATTGATCACGAGAGAAAGGTCGGCGGACGCGAGCGGATTGCCGGCCGCGTCTTTGGCGAGACCGGGAAGGTAGCGGATAATGCGGAACTGTTCCGGTGTGATCTGGCTGGTCGATTCCGCCGTTGCCCCGCGGCGCACGATGAGAAGGTTGGCGGGATCTCCCGTGTTCGCGCTGGAGGCCTCAATTCCCGCCGCGAGGGCCTGTATCGCCACATACACCGCCACAACGAGCGCAATGGACAGAACCGTCGCACTGGTCGATCGCCACCTCACAACCACGCTCCGCAGGTGGTAGGAGAGGGGAAGCTTCACGGCGTCGGACCGGGTGCAGCGTCAGCGGATAAAGCCCCACCGGCTGCTGAAGGGCCAGTAAACAAAAAATCCGCGCCCTGCGACATTCCGCTCGGGCACGATGCCCCAATCGCGGCTGTCACGTGAGTGGTAGCTGTTGTCGCCAAGTGCAAAATACGACTTCTGCGGAACGGTGAAGGTAGCCGAAGGCGTGCCAAGGTAGGTGAACGTTCCGCCGCCGGCAGGTCCGTTCGAGTAGCCGCGGTAGCCGTTTTTCAGACTCATCACGCGCTGGAAACCGAATTGCGTCGGGATCTTCCCGTCGACAAAAAGCTCCGGCGGACGTATCTGAAGGGTCTGGCCGGGCATGCCCGCAAGCCGCTTGATATAATGCTGCGAGCCCATGGCGGGATCGAGTTCGGACTCGATGCGCGTGATGTCGGTCGTCTTGAACACAAAAACATCTCCGGCTTTCGGCTTCACGAAGTTGTAGCTGACCTTGTCGACGAAGACCTGATCGCCGGTGTCGATGTGGCCGCGGGCGATGGTTTCGCCGGCCTGGTATTCGCGGCCGGGATAAACGCGGAATCCCCGCATGAAGGCATCCCGCGGCACGAAGAGCGTGTAGGAACGTTTGCGGCCGGTGATCTCGGTGAACGTGAAAAAGTTCGCATACGTCCGTTCGCTCAGGCTCACGATCACATCCGACTCAGCGGCCTTCAGGTCGATGTAATGGCGTCCGAGAAAAACGAACTCGAACGCGCGATGGAGGATGTTCGGCGGAGGGGTGTCGGTCGGCGTGCCGACGATGCCGTAGAGGGTCGGCTGCATCGAGCCGGTCGGGATGCGGAACGGCTGGAGGACAAAAGCCTTGATGCCGGCTGCGATAACGATCGCCACGAGGAAGACTTCGATGTTCTCCCTCAGCCCGGCGTCCTTCGGCGGCGGGGAGATTTTCCCAATCAGGGCATCGAGCTCGCTGATCGCCTCGCCGACCGCAGCGGGGCGCTTCTCACGCATCGCGGACTTCAACGCATCCATCCGGCCCTGCACTTTTTCGACGTGCTCGGGTTTGAGGATGTCGCGTTTGTAGTCGAGGAATTTCTTGGCCCCGTGGAGGTAGTGTTTCGCCTCCTTGAGGTAGCGCGGCGTGAGGAAGAGCATGGTTAGCTGGTGCGGAGGACCTTGATAAACGCCTCCTGCGGGATGTTGACGCTGCCGATGGCCTTCATGCGCT
>CAZSMN010000416.1:0-3023 GCA_964607615.1 uncultured Chthoniobacterales bacterium
GCTTATCAGGACATCATGGGCGATCTCCACAACCTCTTCGGCCGCGTTAACGAAATGCACATCTACCTCGATGAGGATGAGGACTCCGGCTACTACATCGAAGAGGTCCTCGCCGGCAGCACCGTCGGGCAGGTTCTTTCGCTCACGCAGTGGGACGTCAACGAACTCGCCCGCAAGATGAAGGCCCAGGCCGACGCGGCGATCAAATCCGACCGGCTCAAGCCCAGCGAGGGCATGAGGCTCCTCGACGAATACGAAAAGAGTCTCCAGTCGTATACCTACCTGAACTTTGACGATCAGCATGCCGATCGCCGCCACACATGAAAACTCCGCTTTATAACAAACACGTCGCCGCGGGCGGCCGGATCGTCGATTTCGCCGGATGGGAAATGCCGGTCCAGTATTCGGGCATCCTGGCCGAACATCAGGCGGTCCGTGAAAAGGTTGGGGTTTTCGATATTTCGCACATGGGCGAGTTTTTCGTTCGCGGCGCAGGAGCGGTGGCCTGGCTCGATTCCCTGCTCACCAACCGTGTTGCCAAGCTCGGTGACGGCGAAGCCCAATATTCGCTCATGTTGAATGATCGCGGTGGCGTCATCGACGATTTGATCGTGTATCGCCTCTCTGTCGATGAGTTCCTGCTCGTCGTGAACGCTGCCAAAATCGATGAGGACGCCGCGTGGCTGACCTCTCATTTGGTCGAGGGCATTGTCTTTGAAAACCGCAGCGCTGATTTCGCTGCACTCGCCGTTCAGGGGCCCGAGTCCGATCGTGTGTTCAAGGCGCTTTTCGATGCCGACATGCCGGCGGAGCGGAATCGCGTGCAGGCGGTCGCCGGAGGTTACGTTGTCACGACCGGCTACACCGGCGAGGCGGGCTTCGAGTGGATCGTGCCGGCCCCGGAAGCCGAAGCTGCCTGGGACAGAGTCGTCGCGGCCGGCGCTCTACCCTGTGGTCTCGGCGCCCGCGATACGCTGAGGCTGGAGATGTGCTACCCGCTCAATGGCTCCGACCTCTCGCCGGATCGGACGCCGCTCGAAGCCGGACTCGGCTTTTTTGTTGATCTTGAGAAATCCTACCCCGGACGCGAGACGCTGGCGGACCAGAAAAAGAATGGCCTGCCCGCGAAGCTATGTGCGATCCGTGCGATCGAAAAATCTCCGCCGCTGCGCCCGCATTACCCTGTCTGGGTCGGTGGCGAGTTGGTTTCCGAGACGACGAGCGGGGCCCTTTCCCCGTCGCTCGGCTACGGAATCGCCATGGCCTACCTGCCGCTTCAGGCCTCCGCTCCCGGCCAGGAGGTCGAAATTGAAGTTCGCGGAAAGAAATTCCGCGCTTGTGTTCAGAAGAAACCCTTTTACCAAAAACATTGATGAACGTTCCCGATAACCTCCGCTACGCCGAAAGCCACGAATGGATCCTCGTGGAGGGCGACACCGGCACCGTGGGCATCACGGACCATGCCCAGGCCGAACTCACCGACATCGTTTTTGCCGAACCTCCGGCCATCGGGAAAACCGTTTCCGCCGGTGAGGTTGCAGCCGTTGTGGAATCCGTCAAGGCCGCGAGCGACATCTACTCCCCGGTTTCCGGCGAAGTCATCGCCCGCAACGAGGCCGTCGAGCAAAATCCCGCCCTCCTCAACACCGATCCGTTCGGCGAGGGCTGGATCTACAAAATCCGCCTCTCGAATCCCGCCGAAGTCGAGTCGCTTAAAGACCCCGCCGCCTACGCCGCGCAGATCGGGGCATGAGCAGATTCGCAGACCGCCATATTGGTCCGTCTGAGACGGAAGTTTCCGAAATGCTCGCCGCAGCAGGTGTTGCCTCGCTTGAGGCCCTGCTGGAGGAGACCGTGCCGGCATCCATCCGCCTGGGGCGCGCGCTCGACCTGCCCGCTGCCCGTTCGGAGGAGGAAGCTCTCTCCGCCCTGAGGGCGCTCATGGACACAAACGTGGTCGCGCAGAGTTGTATCGGCGCGGGATACCACGGGACGTTTACTCCGGCTGTCATTCGCAGGAACATTCTGGAGAATCCGGGTTGGTATACGGCCTATACGCCATATCAGGCCGAGATCGCCCAAGGACGCCTGGAAGCGCTTTTGAATTTCCAAACGATGGTCTGCGACCTGACAGGCATGCAGATCTCGAATGCCTCGCTCCTCGACGAGTCGACCGCCGCGGCCGAGGCGATGGCCCTGGCGCACGACATCAAAGGCGGCGATACCTTTTTCGTGGCCGACGGATGCCATCCCCAAACGGTCGCCGTCCTCCACACAAGAGCGGAACCGCTCGGCATACGGATCGTTCGCGGTCCGGCTTGCGAAGGACCTCAGGAACCGGTCTTCGGTGCGCTCGTGCAGTATCCGGCCACGGATGGAACGATCTGCGATCTTGGAGCCTGCATCGAAAAGATCCACGCCGTCGGTGCTCTGGCCGTCGTTGCTGTCGATCTGCTTTCGCTTACGCTGATCAAACCTCCCGGCGAACTCGGCGCGGATATTGTTGTTGGTTCCGCCCAGCGCTTCGGCGTTCCGCCCGGATTCGGCGGTCCCCACGCGGCCTTCCTCGCGACACGCGATGAGCACAAGCGGCGGATCCCCGGGCGTCTCGTTGGCGTTTCGAAGGATGCCGAAGGCCGTCCGGCCCTGCGCCTCACGCTTCAGACGCGCGAGCAGCACATCCGACGGGAGAAGGCCACGAGCAACATCTGCACCGCGCAGGTTCTGCTCGCCGTGATGGCGTCGATGTATGCCGTCTATCATGGCCCTGGGGGATTGCGCGCCATCGCGCAAGGAATTCACAGCAAGGCTGTGCGGCTGGCGAAGAGCCTCGAAAAGGCCGCCAAAGAGGTCCATCCCGGTCCGTTTTTCGATACGATCCGCGTAACCCTCGGTGCACCGGCTGCCGGTGAACTCGTCGCGGCCGCTGCGGAGCGTGGCATCAACTTCCGGCTTCTGGATTCCGGAACGATCGGAATCGCGCTCGACGAAACGACGGACGATCTCTCAGAGATTTTGGATCT
>CAZSMN010000417.1:0-2996 GCA_964607615.1 uncultured Chthoniobacterales bacterium
GCTTAACGGCTTGGCTTCCGTGTAAGAAACTGCGGCCGTCAAAGTGGCGCAGTTCCCACCGCAGCCGACCCCCGGCGGGCTGCGATGCGCTGAAAACGGTGTGAAGATGCACCTCCTTGACTGTGCTCCGCCGGTAGTTGCCGATGATCGCCCCCTCGTCGCCGGCTACATGGGCACTGACCAGCGCAGGGGAGAAAAAGCGACGGGCCTCATAGTGCAGTGCCTTCCAACGTCCGGTGAATTCGATCGAACTCCACGAGGCGACCGGCCAGCAATCATTGAGCTGCCAATAAATCGCGCCCATGCAGTGGGGCATGTTGCGGCGGTAATGTTCGACGCCGACTTTCATGCAATACGCCTGATTAAGCTGCGAGAGGTAGATAAGTGCATCTTGGTTTTTTGGAAACCGGTAGCGGCGCAGCACATAGTCGAGGATGATCTGATTGCCCGCCCGGTTCTTTTGGTGGTTCTCCATCACAGGGCCGAAAAGATTCCCATTCTCCGGCGGACAGAACGTGGCATTGGTCGCTGGCGAACTGTAGCTCTGCATGCCGAATTCGCTGACAAAGCGGAACCGCCAGCGCTCGTAGCTTTTTACCGGATGCCGGGCGTGCCAGACGTCCCAAAAGTGGGTGTCCCCGCAGGCCTCACCATCTTCATGCCGGCGGGGGATCAAGGCGCCGCGCCATTCCGAGCTTGGCCAGTAGGGTGTGACGCCATCGTTGGCCTCCACAGCCTTCGGCAGCACCTCGTGGAAGAGTGCCTCGTAATTGGCGCGAGGTCCGGCATCATCTCCGAGCAGCGCATGGTTGTTGCACTGGACCAGTTCGTTGTTCCCACACCAAAGCAGAAGGCAGGCACGATGATGCAGGCGGCGAACCTGCTGTGCGGCCTCCTCCGCCACGTTTTCGATAAACGCCTGGTCCCCCGGGTAAAGCGTGCAGGCAAACATAAAATCCTGCCACACAAGCAGTCCCAACTCGTCGCAAAGGTCGTAAAATTCTTCACTCTCGTAAATTCCGCCGCCCCACACCCGCACGCAATTCATGTGCGCCGCGACGGCCGCTTTGAGATCGCGCGCATAGTCGTTCTTTGTGAGTCCTGCAACAAAGCTGTGCGCGGGAATCCAGTTCGCTCCACACACAAAAATGGGACGTCCGTTGATCAAAAACCGGAACCTCTCACCAGCTGTATCTGGAGAACGATCGAGGATAATTGTGCGTAGTCCAATACGTTTGCTCAGGCATCCAAGTTCCCTGCCTCCGAGATCCCGGGCCGTCACAGTTACTTCATACAGAGGCTGCGCCCCTTGGCCGGCCGGCCACCAAAATAGTGGATTCTCGATGCGGATCGTCGTCTCATCCCCGTGTCGTCCAAGCGCTGAGGCCACTTCGATGCCTGAACGGCTCACCCGCATGTCGAAACGCACCGCGTCGCTGACGTGTGCCATCTCCGGCTTGATTCGCAACTCAACTGCCGCCTGGCGGTGGTGAATCTGTCGGCAGCGGAAATCCACCAACCGGTTCCCGTTCCAGCCCTCCATCCGGATACCCCGCCAGATCCCTGCAGTCACCAAGCGTGGGCCCCAATCCCATCCAAACTGACACTGCTCTTTGCGAATCCGTGTGCATCCGCCCACGGGATCGTTGATCTCGGTCGGCACATGGGAAACCGAATGCGTTCGGATGTAGTCCATCGCGCTGCCGAAGCGGATTCGCAGCACGTTCCGCCCCTTCAGCCAAGCCGTCACCGGCCAGCGGTAGAAACGAAACATATTCTCGGTCCGGGCAAACTCGTGGCCATTAAGTTCAACAGTCGCAACCGTGTCCAAGCCGTCGGCTACCAACTCGACGACTTCGCCATCACGCAGTTCTCCGGGTAGTGTGAACCTTGCCTCATATTCCCAGCCCCGCTCTTCAATCCACTGGAGATCCAACTCGTTGGTGCCGTAAAAGGGATCCGGAATCTTGTCGGCGCGCAGGAGGTCGGTGTGTACGCATCCGGGCACAGTGGCCGGCAACCATCGGGATTTTCCGATTTCACGAAAGCGCCAGGGGAGGGAGTTGAGATTCATCGTGTGCATAAGATTCAAGTTTGGGTTTTGCGGCGGGCATCAAGTTCCACTCGAAAGCGGGCCATATCCGCCGCACTGAGGGGGAACCACGCGACCAGCACCATGCCCGCGATGAGTGTCACCGCCGGAAGAAATGCGAAAATAGCGCGAAGCCAGAAGATGGTTGCGTCCGACTGCGCATGCCCGAGGGCTACATCAAAGCCGGTCCAGGCCAAGATCAAGCCGGAAACAAACACGCCGAGGGCGAGACCGCTTTTCATCAGCCACGAGAACACCGCGCCAAACACGCCTTCCATCCGCTTGCCCGTGCGCCATTCCTCGTATTCGCAAATATCTCCGACCATGGATTCGCTGATCATCCAGAGACCGGCCATGCCGGGAGCGATCAAGAGAACGACGCCGAGTTGCAGCCAGGGTGCCGCGGGGTTGAAGAGCCACCATTTGCTGGCGGTTCCCGCCAAGGCAAGGCCGAGAGCTATAATCAATGCCTGTTTCTTACCTAACGAGTGCGCCAGCTTCGCCAGCAAGGGCGTTCCCCCCAGCACGACCAGCGCATGGAAGGTCGCTGACGAGCCCATGAGCAAGGCCGCCGCCTTCGCGCTCCCGCCGTAGCTGTGATAGATCGTCACATAAGTGCCGAGGCTGTTCACCATGTTGAGTCCGATCACGGCGAGAATGCAGGCAGCTCCAAGACGGATAAACGCACCACACCGCAGAGCGGCTCCGAGCGACGCAAGCAAAGGCACCTTGGGTTTCTGAGAGGGGAGCAACTCCGGAGGCTCGGGCAGGCAGAAACACACCACCGCCCCGCTCGCAAACAGGAGGGCGGCGAGAATCAAACTGAGCGTGCGCAGACTGACAACCGGATCGCCCAGCCACCCCGACTGGATGAGCGGAAACAACCAAGCCCCGGCGAATCCGG
>CAZSMN010000418.1:0-2983 GCA_964607615.1 uncultured Chthoniobacterales bacterium
GCGACAAAAACGCGGCTCCAGACGATCCAGCCGGGTTTGCTGATGCCTTTGACCGTGCCGCCGCCGAGGCGGAAATACATGCCCGGCTGGCGTTCGCTGGAGGTGCCGGCCCATCCGCCGATGAAGTGTTCGGGTGGTGCAGCGCCGCTGATGAGGAAGACCCAGACGTATTCGTCGAGCTTGTCGTCCTCGTACTGGCGGCCCCAGCGGAGGTCGTGGAGAGTATTTTCCGGCGAGTAGCCGAGCTCGCGCCAGATGCGATAGGTGATGAGACCGTCGAGGCCGGCGCATTCGTCGACTTCGTTGAAGTGCGGGATGGCCTCGCCCGGGAAGAGCTCGCGGCCGTCTTCGGAGTAAACCGGCGGGCGGTCGACGTTGTTGAGCGTGCCTTCGACGAGGTCGGAGGCGGGGGCGAGGTCTTTGAGGCCCTGCTGGTACTGGATACCGATGGTGGCGCAGCCGAAGTCATCAGCGATGCGGACGGCAGCGATGTACATTTTGCACTGCTGGAGAATCTGGTGCTCGGTGAGGTCGGTCTCCTCGTTGCCGCCGAGGTGGAACTTCACGCCCTTTTCCTTGTACCAGTTGAAAACCGCCCAGGCCTCGTCATCGCGGACGGTGAGCATGCGGGCATAGAGGGACGACTGGCTGAGACGCTCCTTGTAGACCCCGGTGGTGTGAAGGAGTTCGTCGGGGATGATGGCATTATACATGCCCATGCAGCCCTCGTCGAAAACGCCCATGATGGCCTTCTCGTGGCGGAGCTTGCGGGCGAATTTCTTGCCGAGCGTGGCAGCACTGCCGGGAACGTCGGCCTTTTTGAACGGAACGACGTGGCTCTCGTCATGTTTGACCTTGCCCTTTTTGAGCCAGCGGCGGAGACCGTCGAGGAAGAACGAGTCGGTGAAGTCCTCGCTCCAGAGCGTGCTGTATTTGACGCCGGCCTTGGTGAGGGAACCGTTGAGATTGAGCATGCCCACGAGTCCGGGCCATGTGCCGCTCCAGTTGGCAAGCGTGAGGATCGGTCCCTGATGGGAGATGAGACCGTGAAGGATGTGGTGGCTGTATTGCCAGACGGCCTCGGCGACGATGAGCGGCGCATCGGCCGGGATGTCGCGGAAGACTTCCATTCCATACTTCTGGCTGTCGATGAAGCCGTGTCCCCGCGCGGGGTCGAAAGCATGGGCGCGCTTCACCGTCCACCCCTCTTTGGCGAGGGCATCGGTGATTTGTTGTTCCATGGCGGCCTGTGCGGCCTCGCATTTCTGGTTGGCGGAGGTGCGGAGATCGCCGTTGGCGACGAGGTAGACGGTATTCATGAGCGGGAGAAGCAATTGGAGACTTGGATAATACGCCCGCGTCGCGCAAATTGAAGAGGAATCTGGAAATGGCCCTCTTTTCTGTCTCTCCCTCTCTCCGCTCGTGGGTGGAAATCGAAACCCCTGCGCTGCGGCATAATCTGGGCGTGGTCCGGTCAAAGATCGGACCCGCGCCGCAGATCCTTGCCGTGGTCAAGGCCAACGCCTACGGCCACGGAGTCGGGCCGGTCGTGCGCACGCTGGCCGGGGACGCCACCCTTTTCGGAGTTGCCAACCTGTGCGAGGCCCGCGAGGTGGCGGCCGTGGGATCGGGTCGTGACGTGATGCTTCTGAGCCCGTGCCTGCCGGCGGAGCGGGGCGAGGCGGTCGAGGCCGGATTCATCGTCACCGTCTCCAGTGCCGCCGAGGCCCGGGAGTTTGGGCAGCGGGGCGCGGTGAGGGTGAATTTCAAAATCGACACCGGCATGGGCAGGGCCGGTGCCTGGCGGGATGAGGCGCTGGCGGAACTCCGGCAGATCAGCACGGTTCGCGGGCTTACGGTGCACAGCGTTTCCACTCATCTGCCGTCCTCGGATGAGGATGCGGATTTCACGGCATGGCAGCTCGGGGAGTTCGAGCGACTGACGGCGGACCTCCACGCGATCTGTCCGGACGCACTGGTTCACTCGCTCAACAGTGCGGGCATCCTTCGGTTTCCCGCGCATGCGGCCGGCTGTGTGCGGGCCGGGCTTGTGCTCTACGGTGTCTCGCCCGTGCCGGAGTTTCAGCATGAGCTCAGGAGCACGTTGGAGTGGAAGACCAGAGTGACGCTGGTCAAGAGCCTCCCGGCGGGTGCCGGCGTGAGCTATGGGCGGACATTTATTGCCGAGCGGCCGGTTCGGACAGCGCTGCTCGCGATCGGCTATGCGGATGGCTTTCCGCGTCAGGTTTCCGGCCGTGGAGTTGCTGTGCTCTTGAACGGTCAACGCTGTCCGCTGCTGGGCCGCGTCACGATGGACCAGATCGTCGTCGACATCAGCGCCGCGGGGGACGTGTCTCCCGGCGATGAGGCGGTCGTCATCGGCCGGCAGGGATCCGGGGAAATCACCGTGAACGAACTGGCTGCCGCTGCCGATACGATTGCCTGGGATATCTTTACGGGAATCAAAAGCCGGGTTGGACGGGTGTATCCCGTGATGGAACCGTCTTGAGCGGGACGAGCACGGGAGGGGTTCCCCGGAAGAAAAGCCAATCGGCATCGAGTGACCCGGCCTTTGCGTCGGCGGGACCGGCATCAAGAACGCGGCGGAGCGCGGCGAAACGCTCCTTATAGTCGAGCCCATGGCTCCACAGGTGGCCTTCGTAGCCGCAGAAAACGGGGTGGCCGAGAAGGATGACGGGATTATTGAAATCGGGTTCTGTCGCAATCCGCTCGCCCGGTTTCACCGGCTTGAGCGCGTCCGCTGTGGCGGCGAGTTCGGACCGTGACGCGAGCTGGTAGCCATGCCGGCCATCGAGCCCGCCGATCAGACTCACCGCACCTGAGAAAAACAGGGCGATGCAGAGAATCGCGCGCACGAGCGGAGTCTCCGGAGCGATGACAAGCGACCAGAGCGAGGGGACACAAACCAGCCACGCCCAGATGAGCAGCTTGATGTTATCCCACTCCCACGGAGCGAAGGCGA
>CAZSMN010000419.1:0-2977 GCA_964607615.1 uncultured Chthoniobacterales bacterium
TTTGTCTACCGCCAGATCTGGACCAACCCGCGCGTGCCGATCGAAAGCGTGCAGGAGGTGGACGGGCTGGCGACATTCGTCATGAAGCAGGCCGGCTGGGATAACGCGCGCAACAAGGGCATGACCTCCGTGGGTGCTCCCTGGTACACGGAAAATGTCTACGAGCTCCTCGACGAAGCCGGCGAGTGGTATCTGGACCGGACCGGTAAGATTGGCGGAAAGCCCTTCACAGTCTTTTACAAACCGCAACGCTGGGAGGACATGGCCACGGCTAAAACCATCCTCCCCGTGGAGGAAAACCTCATCACGATCATCGGATCATCCCTCGACGCCCCGGTGAAGGACATCACCTTCCGCGGCATCGATTTTTCCTACACAACGTGGACGCGCCCGAATACCGAATTCGGCGTCTCGGACGCCCAGAACAACGTGATGCGGGAGAAGAAAACCGAAGGCGGCGAGTTCATCGCCACGGCGTCCGCCCTGCGCTTCTACCGCGCGCTGGGCATGGAGATCGAGCGCTGCCGCTTCACAAAGCTCGGCGGCATCGGCGTCACCATGCTCGCCGGATCACAGAACAACACCATCCAGGGAAATGTTTTCGACGACGTCGCGGGCACCGGCATCCAGTTCGGCGACTACCTTGAGTTCGAAAACCCGGCGAGCGAGAACTTCTATTTCCCTGCCGACGAGCGGCTCCACATCGCGAACAACAAAATCCTCAACAACTACCTGAACCGTTGCGGCGCGGAGTATCGTTCCTCGACGGCGATCGCGATGAGCTTTCCGCGCGAATGCCTCGTTGCGAACAACGAGATCACCAACATGCCCTACTCCGGCATCCATTTCGGATGGGCCTGGGACCGTGCCAAATTCACGGTGATGCACAGCAACCGGATCAACAACAACTTCATCCGGAATACCATGCTCGAGCTCGCCGATGGCGCGGCCTTTTACACGCTCGGGCCATCCCTCGAAGAGGCCAAGCGCTCAACGCTCGAAGGAAACTACGCCCAGCAGACCCGCTGGGGTCAGGGCTACTACTTTGACGAGAGTTCCTCGTTCTACACGATGGATACCAACGTCTCCGTCGACATCGGTGACTTCAACATCAAGGTCAACGGCAAGGGCAACAACAACATCACCGTCAAAAACCTTTACTCGAACAAGGACCGCAACACGGTGACCAAGGGCTCGTGGAACATTGATATCGCCCCTGCGATTATCATCAACGACGAGACACGCCCGAAAGCAGACGCTCTCCGCGCCGCGGCCGGGCTCCAACCGGCGTATCAAGATATCCTGCCCTCGCGCATCGATCAGGTCATCCATGAAGCCGAGGAGGCCGATCTCAGCGGCGGAGCCAATGCCACATCCGGTCTGGGGACCGGCGTCTACGGCTACTCCGGAATGGGCTTCGTTACAGGCCTTGAGAAACGTGAGGGTTCGACGGTCAGCTTTCCGATCGAAGTCTCGAAGGGTGGAAAATACGAAGTGCGCGCCTACTACTGCACGCCGACCGCCCCGGGCGACAGCCTCGATCTTCAAGTCAACGGCGAGAGCGCCGGCGGCTTTTCGGTGGATCAAACCGGCGACAAATTCACGTGGGCGGCCTTCGCGGCGCCGGTCGTTCTCAAGCCCGGCCTCAATACGGTGGCGCTCGTCGCGAGCCGCACATTGCCATCAACGTTTCTCGATCGTATAGAGGTGACTCCCGTTCCCTGATCACCTTGAACTCCGCCCTCCGCTCTCTTCCACAGGCGTGCCTCCTCGGGGCACTTCTCTTCTCGGCACCACTCCTCAGGGCTGCGAATGAGGAACCGCTCGAACCGCTTCCGCTAAGTTCGGCGGCCGTCGAAATCGCGACTCCCACCCGCGTAGGAGTCACGGGCGCGATGGCCGGCCGGGCCGGGGAGGTTTTGTTGTTTCTCGGCGGCGTCCGGAAGAGCGACGGTTCACCAGCGACATGGTTAACCGAGGGCATGGCTGTCGCACCCGGATCCGACAAGCCAACATTGCTGAAGGACCTGCCACCCCGTGCGGATGCCACGGCTGTCGGCACTGCCGATGGTCTCATTGTCGTCGGGGGGCAAACGCCGGATGGACCTACGGCCGCGGTCACCCGGTGGACCATCGAGGGCGATCGGGCGGTCGCCAAAGAACTCCCCCCGCTCCCCGCTCCGATGCTCCGGCCGGCGGCAGCCATTCTTCAAAACGTTCTCTATGTCATCGGTGAGGCCGGTCCGGATGCCAAAGAAACTCCTCTCTGGGCGCTTGATCTCAAAGCGCCCGAGGCCGGATGGCAGCAAGGGCCGGCGCTGCCATCGGGGCAGCGCGAGCGGGCTATCGTCGGTGTGCAGCACGGTGGTCTCTACCTGATCGGCGGTCTCAAGAAAAGCGCGGATGGAACGCTCTCACCGACCGACGAAGTCTGGCTCTATGTTCCCAAGCGCCGTGAGGGCTCAGTCTTCACCGGCTGGAAGAAAATCGCCTCCCTCCCGGTGCCAGCCTCGGCCGGCGGAGCGTGGACATCCGGTCAGGGAGCTCTGATTATCAAGGCGATCGACGCGGCGGGTGCCTCGCGGTCCCTTCTTTTTAACACCGTGACGGAATCCTGGGCCCGGATGGAGCCGCTCGGCGTCGCGCCGGATTCGCTCCTGTTCCACTTCGATGCCCGCCTGCTAGCCATCGAAGCGGCAGCCGCCGGCGTTCGGGTGACCGAGTTTTCTCCCGAACGCACCGTGCGTTCCTTGGGCGCTGTCGACTACGCCGTGATCGCTTTCTACTTCCTCGTCATGGCGGGAATAGGGGCTTACTTCGCGCCGAAGCAGACCACGAGCGACGAGTTCTCGCTGGGGAACCGGAAAGTCCGCTGGTGGGCGGCGGGCATCAGCATGTTTGCGACCGGAGCCAGCTCGATCAGCTTCATGTCCATCCCGGCGATGGCCTACCTGACCAGCATGATCTGGCTCATGCC
>CAZSMN010000420.1:0-2971 GCA_964607615.1 uncultured Chthoniobacterales bacterium
TCGCGCTGCGCCTACACGAAGGAACAATACGTCACCGCCTTCAGCGCCGTCGCTCCGGCCATCCGTGCGCACGACCCCAAGATCCGCATCATTGCCGACACGTGGCACCTCAAATACGCCGAGCCGCTCATGGACAACCCGGAGACGCGCAAGCTCATCGACGCCCTCGTCCTCCACCACGTCGGCAGCGATGCCAATATCGTTCCGGTCGAAGCCGCTGCTGCTTATAAGCGCTTCGGCCGCGACAAGCCGCTCTTTCAAAACGAATACGAATACCTCCAGGGCCAGACCACGCCCGCGCGGTGCATGAACACCGTGCTGCACATCATGAACTGGTTCCAGCTCGCCGAGGCGCCGACGTGGTTCTGGATCCATGCCCTCAAGCCGATCACCAACGCCGAGGCCAGCGGATACTCGCTCGGTTTCTGGCGTCCGGCCAATGACAAGAACCCTGCCGACCACCCGAAATTCCCCGGCCTCAAACCCGGCGAGTGGACGTGGAATAAATACAACTGGCACGCCGTCGGCAGCTTCGTCCGGCACATGCCCTGGAACAGCCGCAGCGTGGCCATTACAGAGGAAACGCAGGATCCCGACCTGCGCATCATGGCCTTCACCCGGCCCGACGGAAAACTCGTCGTCGTCCTCGCGAACCGGAGCTTCACCGACCACACGTTCCGCGTGGAGACCGGCCTCAAAAACGCCACGTTCCGCGGGTATCGCTACACGCCCGATGAGGCGGGAGAAAACTTCATGGGCGTGCCGGTCGGCACGCTGGAAGGCGGCGTCATTGAGCCCAAGGTGGCCGATATGAGCTGGGAATTCTGGGTGCAGGAATAAAACTTCCAAATCTCCACACCTTGGCGGCGGTCATGGATTCTTGGCAGGGCTGAGATAATTTTCAAATTCCCTGTTGCAAGCCGGGTTCGGTCGGATACTTTCCGGCGGCCCGATTTACCCCTTAGACGCCCCTCAACCCCCGACTCCGATTTTACCCCATGAAAACCCTCCCTCTTCTTGCTCTCGCTGTTTCCGCTCTCGTCGTCACGGCCAACGCCCAGACGCTGACCCCGGCGGATACTACGCCCTTCGATGCCACGGTCACGGTCGATGCCGCAAATCCGACCGGCACGATGAACCACCGCATGATCGGTGGCACGAACATCGCTCTTTGGAATGAGGTCATTCATTTTAACAGTCCGCTCCTGCGCGAGTGGGTGAACGAACTGGAGACCGGCCTCATCCGCCTCCCTGGCGGCTCTTGGAGCAATGCCTACTACTGGAATGGCAACGGCGTCCGCAACGCGAAGGGCGACGTGGATCCGACCAAGGTCGGCCCGGATGGATTCCCCGCCGTGGACTACAGTGACTGGAAGCCGGGATTCATGGTCGACTCGAAGACCCGCAAGCCCGGCACGGGATTCCATGGCAACGTGGATATCAAGACGCTCCACGATTTTGTCAAAAACACGCCCGGCGCGGTGGCTCTGCCTTCCCTCAATGCCGGCACCGGCCGCGCGGTTGACGCCGGCGAATGGGCGAAGTGGGCGAAGAAAAACAACTACGAATCCGCCTACTGGCACGTCGGCAACGAGCTCGGCGGCTCGTGGGAGCCCGGAACGTTCCTGCCGGAAGGAAGCACGATCACCGGGGACGATTTCGTCGAGCGCTTCAACGGCATCGCCAAGGCCGTGAAGGCCGTCGACCCGAAGGCCAAGCTCGGCTCGTTTGCCTTCAACCGCGAGATCCTTGAGAAGAGCGGCGACCTCGTCGGTTTCGTCTCGATCCACACCTACCCCGGCACCACCACGCTGACCTTCGAGGAAAACCTCGCGAACGTCCCCGGCATCGTCAGCCGCGAAGTCGGGCAGGTCCGGGGCTGGATCGACCAATATCAGCCCGCCCGCAAGGACGAGATCGAAGTCGGCTACACCGAATGGAACCTTTCCGGCGGCCTCAACTCTTCCGATCTCTTCAGCGGTCTCTGGACCTCGATGATGCTCGGCGAGTTTGCGAAGAACGGCGTCGATTTCACCACCCAGTGGGACGTCTTCACGCACGTCGCCGGCATGGAACACGGCCACGGTCTCATCTTCACGGACGGCGACAAATTCACCCGCAAGGCCGCCTACTACGCGCTCCAGCTCTGGAACCGCTACAACGGCGACAAGGTTCTTTCTGCAAAAGTCTCGCCCGAAGGGAAGATCCACAGCTACGCCTCGCGCAGCGAAGACGCCGTCTACCTCATGCTCGTCAACCCGGGCGACGACCGCCAGGCGAACGTCACCGTCAAGCTCGACGGCTTCCCGGCCGCCGCGCAGGGCGAGAAGGTTGCGCTGACCCATCGCGAGTATCACTGGAACCCGAACCTGCTCCGCCCGCAGTGGAGCCAGCCTCCGCGCATTGAGACGATCGCCACCGGCGACTCGTTCCAGACCACGCTCGCGCCGTTCTCGGTGACCTACCTCCGGATTCCTTCGAAAGACAAACCCGAGCTCTCACGCTACGCCAAGGCCCAGCCCGAAGCGGCGAAGTCCGACGCGAAGCCCGGCCTCGAGTTCATCATCCCGGCAGAGATTTTTGTCGGCGACAAGATCGACGGCCTCCTCCGCGCGACCGACGGCGATTCGGAAAACTCTTACGAGGGCGTGCTCCCGCCGGCGATGCTGACCGCCGATGGCCCGGTGACCCTGGACCGCAAGGAAGTGCGCCTCGCGGAGACGCTCGGCCGCTTTTCGTTCCTTATCGACAAGGCCGAGCCCGTGACGCTGAAAGCCTCGGTCGATGGCGTGGAAAAGACGATCAACATCACGGCCAAGCCGTCCGTCCCGCGCCCGATGCTCATCTGGGACTTCCAGAGCCTGAGCCCGTCGAACAAGGAACACTTCAACTCCGACTACAAGCTCACGGCAGATCTCAACCAGCGTCCGAACAAGGAAGTCGCCCGCATCGACCTCTCGAAGGATGACGT
>CAZSMN010000421.1:0-2962 GCA_964607615.1 uncultured Chthoniobacterales bacterium
GCGGGCGGCGTCGAGTTTGAATTCGGCGGCACGGGATACAGCGACGTCTTCGAGCAGATGTTCGGCGGTGGACGCGGGGGAGGCCGCGGGTTCGAGGAGCAGCCGCAGCGCGGGGAGGATGTCGAAGCGGACATCCTCGTTACGCTTGAGGAGGCCTTTCACGGTTCAACGCGCTCGATCTCGTTCCGGCGCGGCGAGGGCGGCAAGGTCGAGACCTACACCGTCAAGATCCCGAAAGGCATCCGCGAGGGACAACGGATCCGGCTCGCCGGCCAGGGGCAGGTGGGAGCGTCCGGCGGAGGTGCGGGCGATCTTTATCTGCGGGTGAAATTCCAGAAGCATCCGGATTTCGACCTCGACGGTGCGGATCTCA
Organism: uncultured Chthoniobacterales bacterium; assembly: GCA_964607615.1. GTDB lineage: Bacteria > Verrucomicrobiota > Verrucomicrobiia > Chthoniobacterales > Terrimicrobiaceae > CAZSMN01. Next base: position 374 of record CAZSMN010000421.1, read on the forward strand.
TCTACGAGCTGGAAGTGCCCGCCTGGGATGCCGTCCTTGGCTGCGAGGTTCACGTGCCGACGCTTCAGGGCAAGGCGAAGCTCAAGCTGCCGCCGGGTTCGCCGGCCGGAAAAAAATTCCGCCTTCCCGGCCTTGGCCTGCCGCTGAAAGACGGTCAACGCGGAGACCTCTATGCGACGGTAGCTATAACGGTCCCTTCGACGCTCGAGCCCGAGGAAAAAGAACTCTGGGAAAAGATCGCCGAGCGGCACCGCTGATCCGATGTGCTCGCGCTTCCGCTCGGTGGTCGGCAAGGAATGGAAGCCCGGCGACACACTGCCGGTCGATTTGGCCGATGATGTCGAAGCCGCCGGAGTCTGGGCCGGCTTTGCGACGAAGGAGAAACTCGAATGGTGGCTGCGAAAACCCGGGCATCGCATCGTCCAGACGGCCGAGCCGGTGGTCTCGATCGCCGAGCGCGCGGATGATACCGGCGAGCTCGTCTGGGGCGATATCGAACCCTGCGCGCACCTCCTCTTCGTGCTGGAACCGGCGCCCGCCGGCAAAGACTACCGGCTCGCGCGCCTCGTCACCAAGCCGGCAACCTCCGCGCAGGAGGCTTACTTCCGGCATGAGAGGTTTCCGCTCCTCGGACGGCTCGAGCGGGGCGGAATCCTCAAAGAAATCGTCCCGTCCGATCCTCCACCGCCGGAACCTCGTCTCCGGCAGGAAACGCTTTTTTAATCCGGCCGCGCCAGCATCGCGGCGCCGAAGACACCGGCGCTGTCGCCGAGAGCGGGCCGCAGGATTTTTGTGCGGAGCACGGGATTGAAAAGATGTGCCGCGATCGCTTCGCGCATGGACGGTTCGTAGAGAAGGTCGAGATTTCCCACGCCTCCACCGATGACGACGGCATCGGGATCAAGGATGTTCAACACGGCAGCAAGGGACTCGCCGAACTTCGTCCGCAGACGCTCCAGCGTTTCGATGGCAAGAGCCTCGCCGGTACCAGCTCGGGTCACGATCTCCGGGAGACGGATGGGCTCACCTCCGCGCTCGCGGTAAAAGCGTTCCAGTGAAGGACCGGCCAGAACAGTTTCGACGCAGCCGGAGCGACCGCAGTAGCAGGGATGGGACTCGCCGGGTAGGGGATTATGCCCCCACTCGCCGGCGATCCCATGGCAACCGCCGAGGGCTTGGCCGTCGACGACGATGCCACCGCCGACTCCGGTGCCGAGAATGATGCCGAAGACAACCGGCTCGCCACGAGCGGCTCCCAACGTCGCCTCGGCCAGCGCGCAGCAATTGGCATCGTTTGCCATCACCACGTCGCGGGCGATCGCTTTGGCCAGATCGTCTCGAAGCGGGCGGCCGTTGAGGCAGGTCGAGTTGGAGTTTTTCATCAGCCCAGTGGCAGGATCCACCGCGCCGGGTGTTCCGATGCCCAAGCGCGCGGGGCATTCGGCTCCGGCGGCTTCCTCAAGCTGCCGCACGATGGCGACGAGTTGCGAGAGGACGTGATCGTAGCCGTGTTCCGCGCCGGTCGGAATTCTCAGCCGGTGAAGCGCTTCGCCCGGACGTTCCGGGTCGATGACTGCTCCTTCGATTTTCGTGCCGCCGAGGTCGATGCCCCAGACGAAACGATTGCGGCTCACACCGAGACGCGCATCGGCATGATCACGTAGAGGAACGGGGTCTGAATTTTCAGAACGCCCGGGCTCATATCGTCGATCAGCTCGAGATAGACCTCATCATTCGGGAGACTCTTCAACGGATCCATGAGGAATTCCGGATTGAACGCGATCGAGATGTCCTTGCCACGGTAGTTGATGGCGATGGACTCCTTGGCCTCGCCGATGTCGGGCGTGTTGGCCGTGATGTCGAGGTTGTTCTTCGTGAAGTTCAGACGCACCGAGCTGGTCTTGTCGCTGCTGAGGAGCGAGACACGGCGGACCGAGGTGAGGAGGGCTTCGCGCTCAAGCGTGACGCGCTCCTTGGCCTCGCCCGGAATGACCTGGCGGTAGTTCGGGTAATTTCCTTCGACGAGCTTCGAGGCAAGCTGGGCACCGTTGAGCTCGAACGAAGCGAGGTTTTCCGAAGTGGAGATGACAACCTCGCCATCTTCGCCCAGAAGGCGCTGGATCTCGGTGACGGCCTTGGTCGGCAGGATGAAATCGCGCTCGTGGCTCTTCGGGAACTCGATGTCGCTATCGAAAAGGGCAAGGCGGCGTCCATCGGTCGCAACGAGCGTGAGCTTGTTGTCGGAGAGAGAGAAGAGGATGCCGTTGAGGACGTAGCGGGTCTCGTCGGACGAGATGGCATACGAGGTCTTGCGCAGGCCGTCGCGGAGCTCGCCCTGCTTGAGGGAAAAGGATTTCGGTTCCTTGAAGGCGGGGAACTGCGGGAATTCCTCCTGCGGCAGGCCGTAAATCTTGAAGAAGCTGGCGCCGCAGCGGATCGAGGCGACATTTTTCGAATCGACCTCGAGGATGACCTCGGAGCTCGGGAGCTCGCGGACGATCGCGGCGAGACGGCGGGCGGGAAGCGTCGTCGCTCCGATTTTCTCGACCTTCGCATCAATCGTGCAGCGGATGGCGACTTCGAGGTCGG
>CAZSMN010000422.1:0-2942 GCA_964607615.1 uncultured Chthoniobacterales bacterium
ACCGCGACCGCTCCGAACTCGCCCATTGCCCGGCATTATTCTTTGCAATGCGCGGGCAATGGGCGAGTTCGGAGCGGTCGCGGTGGTCTCGGGAAACATCAAGGGAAAGACGAGCACCATGCCTCTCTACATCGAGACCCTCTACATGGAGTACAACAGCTCGGCGGCGTTCGCTCTGGCCTCGCTTCTCACCCTTCTTGCGCTGGCCACGCTTGTTCTCAAAAACCTGATCGAGTGGCGCGCCGCCCGCGCCCATTCCCACTGACCTTTTCGCCCATGAGCATCGAAGCCAAAAATATTGACCGTACGTTCGGAAGTTACCGGGCCCTCGACGACGTGAGTATCACCGTGCCGGATGGACGTCTCGTCTCGCTCCTCGGGCCGTCCGGCTCCGGAAAGACGACGCTCCTCCGCATCCTGGCAGGCCTTGATTTTCCCGATGCCGGGAGCAAGGCGCAGATCCTTTTCCACGGCGAGGATGTGACCAATGTCGCCGCCGGCAAGCGGGCGGTGGGCTTTGTCTTTCAGCACTACGCGCTCTTCAAGCACATGACGGTCGAGCGCAATATCGGCTTCGGCCTGCGGGCCAAGCGGGGGGCGGAGCGGCCTTCGGAACAGGCGATTGCCGGGCGCGTGAAGGAGTTGCTGGAATTGGTGCAGCTCGACGGTCTCCAGAAGCGCTTTCCCAGCGAACTCTCCGGTGGCCAGCGGCAGCGGATCGCGCTCGCCCGTGCGCTTGCGGTGAACCCCAAGGTCCTGCTGCTCGATGAGCCCTTCGGCGCTCTCGACGCCAAGGTGCGCAAGGACCTCCGGCGCTGGTTGCGGAAGTTTCAGGAGGAGATTGGACTCACCACGATCTTTGTGACGCACGACCAGGAAGAGGCCCTCGAACTGGCGGATGAGGTTGTCGTCATGAACAACGCGCGCATCGCGCAACGCGGAACGCCGCAGGAGGTTTACGACCGGCCGGCGTCGCCGTTCGTTATCGAATTTCTTGGCAATGTGAACCGGCTTACGGCCGGCATGCAGGGAATCCCGGATGTCGGAGCCGGCACGGGAACGCTCTATGTGCGCCCGCATGATGTGGATATCGAACCCGAGGGCGTTGAGAGTCACGGCCATGCCCTCCAGGCCCGCGTGCAGCATGTTTTTTCGGCGGGGAATTACGGCCGCGTCTCGCTGGAGCGGCTCCCGAATCACGAACCCTTCGAGGCGGAGATTTCCCGCCAGCGGCTCGAGGAATTGAAGCTCCAGCCGGGAATGACGGTTTCCGTCATCTTCCGGCATGTGCGCCTGTTCTCGCAGGACGGGAAATACGAGGAATCCGACATCGCCACCGCAGCCGACCCGCACGCGGCGCAGGGGCCCGGCTCGCACATTTGAGCTTGTGACGCGTTTCCCAACGGCAGCGAGAGATTGAGATCAATAAGGTGTCGCGGGTTTGCGACGGGAGGAATACGAGCGGACGGCATCGGGAAATCCACTGCATCGCTCGCTTTACCAAAGCCATGCCATCGTCTACTTTACTCGTATGACGGCAATCGCTGAACAACTTGACCGCAAGCTTGCCGCGTGGCGGCCCGAAACGGTTGCTGAAGTCGAGCGGCTTGTCGGAGATATTATCGACTGGGCTGACGCCGATGCGCTCGACTTAATGCGTTCGCGCGATCCGGAACAGGAAGTTTCGGACGTTCTCGATGCGGACTAAGCCCAGGGCGAGGTCTGGCTTGCCGATCTTGGTATTGTGGCAAAGACCCGGCCCGTGCTCATCGTATCCCGCGAGGACGAGGATCCGCCTCGTGCCTTGGTTATCCACGTTCCAATGACCACCCAGAACCGGGGCAGCCGCTACGAGGTTGATCTGGGCAAGCTGCCGTTTCTGCGAGAGGCTTCGTTTGTGAACGTGCAGGGTATTGCGTCGATCCCGACCGTTCGACTGGAACGCAAGCTCGGCCAAATGCCTCCCGAACTCCTCGAAAAGATCAAGATAGCACTCCGCTACGCGCTCGACTTGTAGGCGACGCAGGCGGACAGGCTCTTTCCTACGTTTTCGCGAGCCAGTCGTAGTCGATCGTCTTGAGCCGCTTCTGGTTTGACCCGAGGCGGGGCACGCAGGCGATGAGCGCCTTCGTGTAGGGGTGCTGCGGATTTTTGAGGATGCTTTCCGTGTCGCCGTATTCAACAACCTCGCCACGGAACATCACGGCAACGCGGTCGCAGAGGCCGCGGATGATTCCGAAATTGTGGGTGATAAGAATGAGGGACATTCCGAACTCCGAGCGCAGGCGCCGGAGTTCGGCAAGGATCTGGGCTTGGATCGTCACGTCGAGAGCCGTGGTGGGTTCGTCGGCGATAAGGAGCTTCGGCCGGCAGCTCAGTGCCATGGCGATCATCGCGCGCTGCTGCATGCCGCCGCTGAGCTGGTGCGGGTAGTCGTGCATGCGCTTGGCGGGGTCGACGATTCCGACCGCGGAGAGCCATTTGACGATCTCCGCATCGACGTCGGTCACATCGGGACGGTGGAGTTTGACGGCCTCGGCGATCTGGCTGCGGATGGTGAAGACCGGATTGAGCGAGGTGGCTGGCTCCTGGAAAACATAGGCGATGCCGCCGCCGCGGATCGCACGGATCTGCCTGGCGGGCATTTTCAGGATGTCCTTCCCTTCAAAAAGAATCCTTCCTCCGGCGTATTGTGCGGGCGGGGTTGGCAGAAGGCGGGTGAGCGAGAGGGCGGTGACGCTCTTCCCGCTGCCGCTTTCGCCGACGATCGCCAGGGAGTCTCCTTCGCGCAGGGAGAGCGAGACGTGCTTCACGGCATCGACCGTGCCGTTTTCGGTGCGGAACCGGATCGAGAGATCGTGGAGTTCGAGAAGGTTGGGTTTCATGTCGGGCGGGTTTCCGCCGCACGGCGGAGGGCGTCGCCGGCGAGATAAAAAGCGAGG
>CAZSMN010000423.1:0-2936 GCA_964607615.1 uncultured Chthoniobacterales bacterium
GCTGCATTCCTGCCCTGGCGGGGTTCGTCCGTCCGCAGTCCATAGCCTCTGGCGATAAAGAACCTAGTTTCCCCGAGTCCGTTCGGCAAATGCTATTCTCTCCCTGCCGGAAATCTCTCAGTAGGAATAGGTATCCGGCAGCTGGAATGCGTTCTCGATATGGCGGATCTCCGGCTCTCCCCCCTCTAGAATCACCTCGATTACATCGAAGCGGAAGGTGATATCCGGCATTTCCAACATGCGGAGCCACACGATCGCGCCGCGGATGATGAGCCGTTGCTTTTTGGTATCGACCGCTGACATCGGCCGGCCGAACTCTTCACTCGTCCGCGTCTTCACCTCCACGAAAACGAGCTCGCCACGCGGCTTGTCCCGGCAGACGAGATCCACTTCGCCGCCACGGGGGCCGCGGAAATTCCGCCTCAGAACCCGATACCCGCGCTTCCGCAGAAACCGGTCCGCCAACTCCTCTCCCTCCCGGCCGAGAGCCAGATGCGGCGCCTCAGAGGAGTTCGGTCTGCGCCACCGGCGCAAAGCTTCGTCGATGAACCGGACAAGGGCCATGGGTGCGGAGTTTGGCAAGATGCTCGCGCGTTGGGTAGCCTTTATGCTGGCGGAATCCGTACTCCGGGTAGAGATCGTCCAGCTCATCCATGAGGCGGTCGCGGGTCACCTTCGCGAGAATACTGGCGGCCGCAATGCTGAGGCTTCGCGCATCGCCGCCGACGAGCGCCGTCTGCGGCCCCGGAAAATCCCGCACCGGCAGCCCGTCGATCAGCGCATGGTCCGCGGATGGGGTCAGCCCACGAAAGGCCTCGCGCATCGCCTCATGGGTCGCGCGGAGGATGTTCAGACGGTCGATTGCCGCATGGTCGCGGGAGGAGATACTCCAGACAACATCTCCGTCCCCGACGATCCTCTCGAAAAGGCCCGTCCTTTTACGGGCAGAGAGCTTCTTCGAGTCATTCAGTTCTCCCGATGGAAAACTCCTTGGCAGCATCACAGCGGCTGCCACCACCGGACCGGCCAGCGGGCCGCGTCCGGCTTCGTCAATTCCCGCCACGCGCAGGATTCCGCGCGCGGCCAGCAGGTCCTCATGCTCAAACGAGCAGGACACTGCTCTCTTTAAGCCCGATCGGCTTTTTCTTTGACCGTCGTAGCAGACTTGCCCTTGCGGCTGCGCAGGAAGTTCAGCTTGGACCGGCGAACGGCGCCCTGACGCTCGACCTCGATCTTGGCGATGCGCGGCGAGTGAAGCGGGAAAACGCGCTCGACACCCTCACCGTAAGAAACGCGGCGGACTGTGAAATTCGCATTGAGTCCGGTGCCTTTGCGGCCGATCACGATGCCGGAGTAGATCTGGATACGCTCCTTGTCGCCCTCGACCACGCGGGTGTGGACTTTCACGGTGTCGCCGACCTTGAATTCCTTCAGGTCGCTCTTGAGCTGCTCGCTCTCAATCTTCTCGATGATGGTCATGGCTTGAAAAAGTAGGATTGGTTATTATGGACATCCCGCGCAGCGATGCAAGAAGGATTTCCCGGACGGGGCTAACGGGGTCACAGCCGGCAGGCGGATGTTGTCAGGATTGCCACACGAAAACGCTTGTTTTCCGGCAAGGTCCGCGCGGATCTTTAACTCTGCATGAGCTCTCCCACCCCTGCCTCCCAAGGCTACACGATGCCCGCCGAATGGGACCTCCATGAGGCGACCTGGATCTCGTGGCCCCACCCCGGCTGCAACAGCTTTCCCGGCAGCTACGACCGCGTTATTCCGACCTTTGTCCGCATGGCCGAAGCCCTGGCGGAATCGGAAACCGTCCGCATCAACGTGCTCGATGCCTCAGAGGAGAAGACCGTCCGCTCCCTGCTGAAAAACGCGGCCCCGGAGCGGATCGAGTTCTTCCACATCCCCACCAACGAGCCGTGGTGCCGGGATCACGGCCCGATTTTTGTGCGCCGCAAGGCCTCCCCACGCCTCGCGCTGCTGAATTTCAGCTTCAATGCCTGGGGCTACAAACTCTCGCCGTTTGACGAGGACGATTCCGTTCCGCCAGCCATCGCGTCGGCCCTCGACCTCCCGGTTTTCACTTACGAGGATTTTGTCCTCGAGGGCGGCTCGATCGACGTCAACGGTGCCGGATCCGTTCTGACGACCGAAAGCTGCCTCCTCAACCCGAACCGCAACTCAAAGCTCGACCGAGCTGCCATCGAGCAAAAGCTGCGCGACACGCTCGGCGTCCGGCAGGTCCTGTGGCTCGGTGATGGCATTGAGGGCGACGACACCGACGGGCATGTCGATGACATCACCCGATTTGTCGGCACGTCGACCGTCGTGACCGTGACCGAGGAGGACGAGAACGATCCGAATTTTGAGCCGCTGAAAGCCAATCTCGACCGCCTGCATGCCATGCAGCTTCCCGGTGGCGAACCACTACACGTCCTCACGCTGCCGATGCCTTCCCGCATCGTCCGCGAGGGGATCCGGCTCCCGGCGAGCTACGCGAATTTCTACATCGCCAACGAGGTGGTCCTCCTTCCGGTTTTCAACGAGAACAACGACGCTTGGGCAGAATCCGTCCTCCGAGAGGCTTTCCCTACGAGGAAAATTGTTCCCATCGACTGCCGCGAGCTCATCTGGGGACTCGGCGCCTTTCACTGCCTCACCCAGCAGCAGCCGGCCGTCTGACCAGCGCGGCCGGGCCGATCACCGGAGGTTTCCGCTGCCGAACGAGAGCGCAGCTAAACTTGCGGCCATCGCCTGATCGGCCTCCACCGCGAGCGTGCGCGCCTGCGACTCCGCGGCGCGGGCAGTCATCACTTCCTGAACCGGCGTGATGCCTTGCTGGAAGCCCGCCAGCGCGGCTTCATAAGTCGCCCGCGACGCGCGCTCGAGGGCCGCGGCCGCCTCGCGCCGGGATAGGGCGTTTTTTGCCT
>CAZSMN010000424.1:0-2932 GCA_964607615.1 uncultured Chthoniobacterales bacterium
AATCTGCGCGCGCGTCTCGATGCCGCGGTTGCTGCCGATCGGGGAGCCGAGGGGCATGACGGTCGCCGTGCCGGCATCCTGCAAACGCCGCGCGAGGACGGGGTCGGCATTGATGTAGGGAAGGACGGTGAACCCCTCCTTCACCAGAACCTCGGCGGCCTTGAGAGTCTCGACGGGATCGGGGAGGAGGTAATGGGGATCCGGATGGATCTCCAGCTTCACCCACATCGGGAGTCCGGCGGAGGCGGCGAGGCGCGCGAGGCGCACGGCCTCCTCCGCGTTCATCGCCCCGCTCGTATTCGGCAGCAGGAGGTATTTTTCCGGGTCGATGAACTCGAGGATGTTCGCAAACGGATCCTTCTTACCGGTCAGGTCGGCGCGGCGGAGCGCGACGGTCACGATCTCCGTGCCGCTGGCCTCCAAGGCATCGCGCATCACCTCGTTCGAGGCGAATTTTCCCGTGCCGAGGAGAAGACGGGAGGAAAACTCCCGCCCTCCGATGGTGAGACGTCCGTTCAAAGCGGGTGAGCCGGTGTGGAACCCGGAAGGAGTTACTTGGCCTTGCCCTGGCTGGCCACGGCGTGCATGGCAGCCGCGATGGCTTCCTGGTCGCCGAGGTAGTAGTGCTTGATCGGCTTGAGGTCGGCATCGAGCTCGTAGACGAGCGGGACGCCGGTCGGGATATTGAGATTGATGATGTCTTCCTCGGAGACGTTATCGAGATACTTCACGAGGGCGCGGAGGCTGTTGCCGTGGGCGGCGATGATCACGCGCTTGCCGGACTTCACCATCGGGGCGATTTTATCATGCCAGAGCGGGAGAAAGCGGGCGACGGTGTCCTTCAGGCACTCGGTCAGCGGGAGTTCCGCTTCGGAGAGGCCGGCGTAGCGCGGGTCGTGGCCGGGGAAGCGCTCGTCGGACTTCTCGAGCGGTGGCGGCGGGATGTCGTAGCTGCGGCGCCAGATGAGGACCTGCTCGTCGCCGTATTTGGCAGCGGTCTCGGCCTTGTTGAGGCCCTGGAGAGCGCCGTAGTGGCGCTCGTTGAGGCGCCAATCCTTCTCGATCGGGATCCAGACGAGGTCCATCTGCTGGAGCACGCTCCAGAGGGTGTTCAGAGCGCGCTTGAGAACGGAGGCGTAGGCGATGTCGAAAACGAAGCCTTCTTTTTTGAGGAGTTCGCCGGCAGCGATAGCCTCGGCGCGGCCCTTGTCGCTGAGCTCCACATCGGTCCAGCCGGTGAAGCGGTTTTCTTGGTTCCAGGTGCTTTCGCCGTGGCGGATGAGAACGAGTTTATACATGGGATGTTTGCAAATGCGGACGGGCCTGTTTATACAAAGGCGGTCTTGGACTTGGCAAGGTATAGCCCATGATTTTCAGCACCCTCACCTTCAACATGCAGAACGGGCAGCCTTGGAACGAGGCCGAGCCGGACAGGACCGAAACCGACATTGAACAGACGGTGGAATTTCTCCGCGAACAGGATGCGGATGTTGTTTTCCTCCAGGAGGTCGAGCGCGGCTACGAGGGCGGCGCGCAGATCGATCCGCCGCCGAATTACACCCGGCTCCGCGAGGCGCTGAAGGGGTATGATTCCGTCTTCGGCTACCCGATCGCGAACGAACTGGAGATCCCGTTCGGCCTCGGCCTCGCGATTTTTTCGAAGACGAAGCTGCGGGATTTCCAGCGCGTTGATCTTGAACCGGCCGGCGTGGAGTTTGAATACGAAGGCGTTCTGCGCAAGCCCTCGCACCGGCTTCTTCTCCAGGCGACGACCGTTCTCGGCGGGCGGACGGTGGGGCTTCTCAATACCCATCTGCAGGCGTTTTTCATGATCGGAGCGTCGAGCGCCGAGCACCGCAGCCAGCGCGATGCGATCGAGGCCGCCCTCCGGGCCCAGCAGGGTCCAGCGCTTCTGGCGGGAGACTTCAACTGCGCCCCCGGCGAGGGCGTGGTCGAGCAGTTCGGGTTGGCCGGGTTTCATCCTGCGCAGAACTCCGAGATCACCTGGCGCCGGATGCCTTTCGTCCTGGACCATATTTTCTACAATGCCCCGTTCCGGCTGGAGGCCTGCCGGGTGCTGCCGACCCTGGCTTCGGATCACCATGCGGTCCGGGCCGAGTTTTCTTTCGTTTAGATGAAGCTCATCTCTTGGAATGTGAACGGGATCCGCTCGATCCTCGGGAAGGGCTTCGTCGAGTATCTCGAGGCGGCGAAGCCGGATGTGATCTGCCTTCAGGAGACCAAGGCACGCGCCGAGCAGGTGCCGCATGACTTCGCCGACTACGAGATTTTTTGGAACTCCGCCGTCCGGCCTGGCTACTCGGGCACAGCGATCCTCACGCGGAAAAAGCCAGCCGGCATTCGAAACGGAATCGGCCTGCCCGAACACGATAACGAGGGACGCGTGATCACAGCCGACTTCGGCGATTTTTTTCTCGTCAACGTCTACACGCCAAATTCCCAGCGCGCCCTCACGAGGCTGGATTACCGGGTCCGTGAGTGGACCCCCGCCTTCGCCGGCTATCTCGCCGGGCTCCTGAAGGAAAAGCCGGTGGTCTTTTGCGGGGACATGAACGTCGCGCATCGGGAGATCGACCTCGCGCGGCCGAAGGAGAATGTGCGCAATGCGGGCTTCACCAGCGAGGAACGTGAGGCCTTCGATCACGTTCTGGGCGTGGGGTTTACGGATTCGTTCCGGCATTTTGAGCCCGCCGGCGGGCACTACACGTGGTGGAGCTACCAGAATGGCGCCCGTGAGCGGAATATCGGGTGGCGGATCGACTATTTCGGCGTCAGCACGGGCCTTGTCCCCTCGCTCCGGAAGGCGTTCATCCAGCCCGAAATCGGCGGTAGCGACCACTGCCCGGTCGGCATCGTTCTCGACCTCTGAGAAAAAAATCCGCCCCCGCGGAACTTTTTTTCATTTTTTTTG
>CAZSMN010000425.1:0-2931 GCA_964607615.1 uncultured Chthoniobacterales bacterium
CCCATTCCAATTCGAAGGCCGGCGTTGCCGCGTTCAAATTGGGATTTTCGACCGCGGAGGCCATCGCGGTCATAGGGAGTCAAAAGCTTTTCCGTAGAGCCCTCCATGCGGGCTGGATCCGCCCCCACGTGGCCACAGGACGCGGAGGGGTGTGCTTGTATTCCCGGGAGTCCATCGAGGCACTGTGGGCCCGTCTGGGGCAGGAAACGCCCCCTCTGTTGCCGTGTGAAAAGGCGGCCAAGGGTAAAAATTCCCCTCTGGGAGAGTAATTTACCATTTTCTTACCAAAAAAACGGCCAATCAGCCTCGGTCCACGTCTGTCAGCCTCGGTCAGAAGGACCGGAGTGAAAAGGCCCGGAAGCCTGTGTTTATCAGGCTCATACAGCCTTTAGAGGAAATGGGCAGGACAGGATTCGAACCTGTGAAGGCGTAAGCCAGCGGATTTACAGTCCGCCCCGTTTGGCCACTTCGGTACCTACCCGTGAGAAAGGGGACCGGCGTAAAGCGTTACTGCTGATTTGCCACTGGGGCGACGCGCGGTTCGAGTGTTATGGATTTTATCACCACTTTTTGCAATGGAAAATCGTTGCTGTTGGTGGGGAGATTGCTGATGTAGTCGAGAACATCAAGGCCTTCGAGAACCTCGCCGAAGACCGTGTACTGGCCGTTCAACTTCGGCAGAGGTTTGAGGCAGGCGTAGAACTGGCTGCCGTTTGAGTTGCGCGCAGGATTGACCGCATCCGGAAGGCGCGCCATGGCAATCGAGCCCTTTTCGTGCGGAAGCTTGATCTCCGCCGGAATCGTGTAGCCGGGACCGCCGGTGCCGGTAAGATCCGACTCTCCACGGCGGCTGAGGGGATCGCCCGTTTGAACAAAAGCGCCCGGTAGAACGCGGTGGAAGCGGAGTCCGTTGTAGAATTTTTTCCGGATGAGCTGTTTGAAGTTTTCGACGGTCACCGGAGTCACCGAATCGTAGAGTCCGAGCACCACGCGCTGGGTCTCCTTCTCCTTGCCAATCCGGATCTGGAGGACAGCCACTTCCGGTCCAAGCGGGGCCGCGGAAAGGCTGGACGTGGCCATGGCCAGAAGAAGGGCGGAAAGAAGGAAAAGGGATTTCATCGGATTGGTAGCTCTCTGCGTTCGACCTGGCCGAGAGATTCTCCCTCGGAGCCGACCACTTCAAAAGCGGACGTCCCGTCGAACGACCTGTGCACATAACCAAGTGCAAGGGTTCGAGCCAACTCTAAATCATCATATCGGCTAGTGAGGCATCCGGCTTCCATCCCTTCAGGCGTCTTCAGCAAGAAGGTGTCGCCTCCGGATTCCACGTTCCCGGAAAAACCGCACAACCTGCGATTCACCCGACCGACGCTCCGCAGACGGGAAACCACCTCCTGGCCCACGTAGCAGCCCTTGTCAAAATCCACCGCCCATTCGTCGAGGCGGGCTTCCTGCGGCAGCGTGTCGGCATCGAGCTCTGAGCCCCAGGCGGGGATTCCATGGAAGATGCGGATGGATTCGATTTCCACGGGCAAAAGCTCGGCGATCCCATCAGGTTTTTGTTCGACGTCCCGTCCCGGCAGGCCGATGCGGGAAACGATGCGTCCCGGCTGCCCGGCGCCGCCGCCGACAAGGTGATATCCGCCCGGACTGGTTTCGTCCGTGACGGTGACATCGTCCGCAATGATGTAGCGCTCGAGCCGGGCGGCCACCTCGTCGCGAAGCGAGGCCGGAGCCTCAATGAAGAAATCCGCCTCCGAGCGCCAGACAAGCACGAGGGCGACCAGTTTGCCTTTGGCGGTCAGGAGGCAGGCGAAACGGGAGGCGTCGGCAGGGATGCGGTTGACATCAACCGAAAGCTGCCCGCCAAGGTAGCGCGCCGCGTCCGAACCGGCGACCCGGAAAAGGGCACGCGGTACGAGAGCGAAAAATCCCCTGTTTTCGCGGATGCGCCGGAGCCACAACGGCTCGGGAAAACTCACGACTTCGCGCCGAAGAGACTCCACCCCTTGCGCCCCTGGGGCTGGGCAGACGGGGCGGACGGATGGTTCTTCGACTGGGTTTCCGCCGCCCCCCCGGGCAGAGGATGTCCTTGGCCCGGAAAGCCGTAGAAGCGGGAAATCACGGAGAAATCGGAGTCGCCCCAGCCTTGCTGGATGCCCGCCATGGCCGCACCGGCGAAGGCCGAAGCCACCGGAAGATCAATTTTGCCCTCCGCCGCAAGGTTCAGCGCGATCTGCACGTCTTTGAACATGTGCTTGAGGGAAAAGCGCGGCTCAAAGTCTCCCGACAGCATGCAAGGGATCTTCATATCCGCCAATGCGGAGTGGGATGCATTGGTCTGGAGAGCCTCGGCAAACTTCCGCAATTCGACACCATTCTGGCTGAGAAGTGCCTGTGCTTCGGCCATCGCCTCGACCATGGAGGCCGAGAGCAGGTTCGTTGCAACCTTCACAACACTCGCCTGACCAATATCGCCAATTTCCAGAATGCTCTTCGAGGAACACGTGAGCAAAGGCCGGACTTCCGCAAGGACGGCGGGATCTCCACCGATGTAATACGTCAGTTCTCCACGTTCGGCGGAGTCGCGACTGCCGGTAAACGGTGCGTCGAGAAACCTCGCATGCGCCTGGCCGACAATCTCGGCCGCCTGCCGGGTCTCGGAGGGAGACACGGTGGCGTGGTTCATGATCACGTGGGCCGGCGTGAGGGCCGGCGCCATGGCGTTGACGACGGAGAGGAGCGCGGCTCCATCCGAGACAAAGATCTGGATGTACTTGGCGGACTCGGCCACTTCAAGCGGAGAGCTCAGGAAGTTGGGCTCCGGCCGGGGCGACCGGTTCCAGAGCCAGACCTGATACCCGCCGGCACGCAGCGTGTTGACCACGCGGCTGCCGATGATTCCGAGTCCGATGACTCCTGCCGTAGGTT
>CAZSMN010000426.1:0-2923 GCA_964607615.1 uncultured Chthoniobacterales bacterium
GATCAGAGTTGAGAAAAAGATGACGCCTTTCATCGGCGGGAGAATAATGGTTCGATAAGAGATGGCAAACATGATTCCGCCCGACGCGCTCCTGCGCTGCTATCGCGAAGGGATGTTTCCGATGGCCGATGAGGAGGGGATCCGCCTGTTCTCGCCGGACCCCCGGGGAATTCTCCCGCTGGAGACCTTCCACGTGCCGCACGGAACACGCCGAACCCTGCGCGATCCCGCCTGGAAGGTGACGGTCGATACGGCCTTCAAGGAGGTTGTCGCGGCCTGTGCGGACCGCGATGAGACCTGGATCGATGAGACCATTTTTTACAGCTACATGGCCCTGCACCACGCAGGCCAGGCGCACTCCGTCGAAGTCTGGAGGGAGGGAAAGCTGGCCGGGGGACTCTATGGCGTCCGGCTGGGAGCCGCTTTTTTTGGTGAGTCGATGTTTCACGACGTGACCGGAGCCTCAAAGGTCGCTCTCGAGCGCCTCGTCGCGATCCTCAAAGCCGGCGGCTTCGAGCTCCTCGACCTCCAATGGACGACGCCTCACCTGGAGCGATTCGGCGCGGTGGCGATTCCGAGAAAAGACTATCTCGCCCGGCTCACGGCAGCGGTTGCGAAGCCGGCAAACTTTCCGCCGCCCGGCCCCATCGCAGCCCTCACAGCGTCCGACCGGTCGCCGTGAGGAACGGTCCGATCGACGAGACCAGCTCTTTGAAAGCCGCAAAGTCGACCTGCTGCTGACCGTCGCTCATCGCCTCGGCCGGATTCGGGTGCACCTCGACCAGAAGACCGTCGGCACCGAGCGCCACCGCACCGCGGCAGAGAGCAAGAACCAGATCCGCACGCCCGCACCCCTGGCTCGGATCCACAATAACCGGCAGGTGGGATTCACGCTTCGCGATCGCCACCGCCGCAAGATCCAGCGTATTGCGGGTGTAGGTCTCGAACGTCCGGATACCCCGCTCGCAGAGGAGCACGTTGGGGTTCCCGTGCGCGAGGATGTATTCCGCTGCGAGCAGCCACTCTTCGATTTTCTCCGACATGCCCCGCTTGAGCAGCACCGCCTTGCCGGAGCGGGCGCACTCGATGAGGAGCTGAAAATTCTGCGCGTTGCGGGCACCGATCTGGAGAATATCGGCTGTGGCCGCCACGTGCTCGACATCCCGCTCGCTGAGGACTTCGGTGATGATCTTCAAGTCGGTCTCTTTCCGGGCCAGATCGAGCAGGCGAAGCCCTTCTTTTCCCAATCCCTGAAATTCATACGGCGACGTCCTGGGCTTGTAGGCCCCGCCCCGCAGAATCGTCGCGCCCGCCGCCTTCACCGCCCTCGCCGTGGACAGGAGCTGGTCTTCATTTTCAACAGAACACGGACCCGCCATGAGGACAACGCGGTTCCCGCCGATCTCCACGCCATCGACATCGACGACCGTGCCGGAGGGGTTGGATTCGCGGCTGGCGAGCTTGTAGCGCTTCTGCACCCGGAGCACGCTTTCCACCTGCGGCAGCGCCGTGAGCGACTCCAGCGTCTGGTGCGTGCGCTCGTCGCCGATCGCCGCGATGACCGTCTGCGTCGCCCCGTGGATCGGCGCCGGCTCGTAGCCGAGTTTGCGAACTTCCTCGATGACGGCTTCGATAGCATCCGGAGGCGTGTGGGGGCGGAGGACGATAATCATGGCTACGGAAAATCTCGCCAAACACCCCGCGACCCACAACCGAATTCGGGCATTTTCTCAGTG
Organism: uncultured Chthoniobacterales bacterium; assembly: GCA_964607615.1. Taxonomy (GTDB): domain Bacteria; phylum Verrucomicrobiota; class Verrucomicrobiia; order Chthoniobacterales; family Terrimicrobiaceae; genus CAZSMN01. The sequence continues at coordinate 1,737 of CAZSMN010000426.1, forward strand.
TCCGCCGAACCGGTCCGGCTGTAGACTCGCAGGGAGATGAAAGACTCCGATATCGACCCCCGCCTCAAAGCCCTCGCTGCCGAAGTTGCCGATGGCCGATCCGCGGATCTTGTCGCGTCCCTCCTCGCGACCGCCATGCAGCTCGGCCGCGACAACGCCTCGCTCGCCGACCTCAAGCTCTTCAACCGCGCCCTCGCCGAGATGCGCTACGCCGCGAGCGTTTTTGCAAACTACCTGGGCATCCGCAAAGTCGCCGTCTTCGGCAGCGCGCGGACCAAACCCGAGACGGCCGAATACCAGCTCGCCCGGCATTTTGCCTCCCTGATGGTGGCGGAGGGCTTCATGGTCATCACGGGCGGAGGCGATGGCATCATGGGTGCCGCACAGGAAGGGGCCGGCGCTGCCAAGAGCTTCGGACTCAATATCCGCCTACCTTTTGAGCAGAGGGCGAACGAGACGATCGATGGCGATCCGAAGCTCATCAACTTCAACTACTTTTTCACCCGCAAGCTGAACTTCGCCAAGGAAACCCACGCCGTCGTCCTCCTGCCGGGCGGTTTCGGCACGCACGACGAGGGCTTCGAGGTGCTAACGCTTCTGCAGACCGGCAAGATGCCGATTATCCCGATCGTCATGCTCGACCGCCCGAACGGCCACTACTGGGAGATGTGGCGGCGCTTCATCGACAACGATCTCCTCGACCGGGGGCTCATCTCACCGACCGACTTCCACCTCTTCCACATCACGCATGATCCCGAAGAGGCGCGGCACGTGATCACGCAATTTTACCGGAATTTTCACTCTTACCGCTGGGTCCGGCAACGGATGGTCATCCGGATCCAGAAAAAGCTCACCCCGGCCGCGCTCGCCGACCTCAACAAGCGGTTCGACAGCCTCCTTGCCGTTGATGCGATCGTGCAAACTGGCGCCCTGCCGGAGGAACGCGACGAACTGGCCGTGGCGAACCTCCCGAGACTCGTCCTCACGCCCCATAAACGGGATTTTGGCGCCATCCGCGTCTTCCTCGACGCCATCAACGAGGCTGAAACCGAGCCCTGAGATCCCGGAGAATTTCCTTGGTCGGGCGGGCGACGCGCATTAGTTTCGCTAATGTCTATGAAATCACCCATCAGAGTCGCCCTCACCGGTGCCGCCGGCCAGATCGGCTACGCCCTCCTCCCCCGCAT
>CAZSMN010000427.1:0-2894 GCA_964607615.1 uncultured Chthoniobacterales bacterium
CGCTCCGCCACCCGAACGTGGCGGCCGTTTTCCATCTCGGCGAGGAGGAGGGCGGGTGCTTCTACGCGATGGAGTATGTCGCCGGTGAGACCGTGGAGGACCTCCTCAAGCGGCTGGGGACGATCCCGGTTCCGCTCGCTCTCCAGATCACGCTGCAGGTCGCCCGCGCCCTCGGCGCCGCGCAGAAGCAAGGGCTCGTCCACCGCGATATCAAGCCCTCGAATATCATGATCGTCACGGAGGATGACGGGGACATCAATGTCAAGGTCATCGACTTCGGTCTGGCCAAGCGAGCCGACAGCAGTGGCTCCGCGGATGCGGCGACCCTGACGATGGGCGGCTTTCTTGGAACGCCCCATTTCGCCAGTCCCGAACAGCTTGAGGAGCGGGAACTGGACGTCCGTTCGGACATCTACTCGCTTGGGGTGACACTTTACTACATGCTTGCGGGCCGGGCTCCGTTCAGTGGATCGCTCGCTCAGGTGATGAGCCAGCATCTCCATCGAGAGCCTCCGCTCGAGGTCCTTGCCGGACACCCGGAGCCGGTGATGAACCTCCTCAAGCACATGCTGGCTAAGGATCCCGGCGCCCGCCCGCAATCGGCGGCGGATCTGCGCCGCGAGATCGAGCAGTGTCTGGCGACACTGCCTGCGGGTTTCGCGGTGGCTCCCGCTCCGGCATCGGATGAGGTTTTCGAAACGCAGGCCATGGATACGGCGTTGATGGAGACGGCGGCGTCGATGGAAACGGCCGTGATGCCGCCCCCTGCGCCGGACGTTTCTCCTCCGGTTTCCAAAGCCCCACCGCCGCCCGTGCCGGTAGCGACCGAGCCACCGTCTGTCTCCAAGCCGGCGAAGTCTTTGGTGGTGCCCGTGATCGCCGCCGTGGTCGTTCTGGCCGGCGTTGGCGGAGGGGTTTTCTTCCTCATAGGCCGCCCAAAAGCTCCGGCGGCCCCTCCGGCGCCGGTCGTTCAAGCGACGCCAACTCCGCCTCCGGTTGCCGAATCCACACCGTCTCCGACCCCGGAGCCGACGGCCACGCCGGATCCGCTCATTGCGAAGCTTGCAGAAGCGAAGAAACAAGCTTCCGAAGACCCTGCTGCCGGGCTCGCAGAGCTTTTGGCCCTTTACGAAGCCAATAAGCAAAACGCCGACATTCGCACCGCGCTTGATGGCCAATTGGCCTTCCTCGCGCAGTCGGAGGAAAATCTCACACCGGGTGAGAAGGCCGCTATCATCGAACCTCTTGAAGCTGCTGCCAAAGCCGGTTTGCCGGCGGCACAGACCCTTCTGGCGACGCGTTTGCGGGATACCGATCCGGCCAAATCCCTTGAATGGTTCCAGCGCGCGGCGGCGCAGGGTGATGTCCAAGCCATGTTGCAGGCCGGGCAAATGCTCGCCAGCGGCCGCGGGGTAGCTCAACCGGATTTTTCCGGTGCGGCCGGCTGGTTCCAGAAGGCCTCTGATGCGGGAGATCCGATGGGGATGTTCCTGCTTGCGGAGTGCTACCTGAAGAGCAAAGGCGTGACACGCGATCCCCGCCGGGCGGTTGACCTTCTCCGCCTTGCAACCGAAAAAAAGAACCCCGAAGCCATGAACGCGCTGGGCGACCTCTTTTCCCGCGGAGTGCCCGGCATTCTCCCAGCCGACCGCCCGCAGGCCAGGGAGCTCTTTGAAGCGGCGGCGGATGCGGGATTTCTTGACGCTCAGGGAAATCTTGGCGCCATGCTCATGGTCGGTGGTGGCGGTGTGGACTCCGACCCGGCGCGAGCCGTGGAACTATTCCAACAGGGCGCGGAAAAGGGGAATCGGAACTGTATGTATTTCCTTGCCGCCAGCTACGAACAGGGAGCCGGCCTGCCGGCGGATCCGGAGAAAGCGAAAGAGTGGTATGTGAAGGCCGCGCAGGCAGGCGACAATCGCGCGAGGAATTGGTGCCTGGAGAAAAAAATCCCGCTCGAATCCGCGCCCTGATTGTCCTGCGACAAGGATTTCGCGGCCCTTCCTTGGGGAAAACCAAGATTCGAGTGGAACCGCCCCGCAATCCCTGCGTATAACGGGCGCTCGCATTAGGTGCCCTGATGAATATCCACGAATACCAAGCCAAGGAACTCCTCGACAAATACGGCGTCGCCAATACGGCCGGCGGCGTTGCCTCCACTCCCGAGGAGGCGGAAAAAATCGCCCGCTCGCTCGGCACGAACAACCTTGTCGTCAAAGCCCAGGTCCACGCCGGCGGCCGCGGCAAAGGGACGTTCAAGAATGGCTTCAAGGGAGGCGTTCATCTTTGCAAAACCGCCAGCCAGGCCCGCGATATCGCTGAAAGCATGCTCGGCCAGACGCTCGTCACCCACCAAACCGGTGCCGAAGGCCGCGTTGTCCGCAAGGTTCTCATTTCCCAATCTGTCGAGATCGCCCGCGAGCTCTACCTTGCGATCCTCATCGACCGCGCGATCTCCGCTCCGGTCATCGTGGCCAGCACCGAGGGCGGCGTTGAGATCGAGTCGGTCGCCGAGCACTCGCCCGAGAAGATTGTCCGCATGGCGATCGATCCGCTTCTCGGCCTCCAGCCTTACCAGACACGCAAGCTTGCCAAGCTCCTCGACATTCCGTCCGGCGAGATGCGCAATGCCTGCAAGCTTTTCGCGAATCTCTACCGCCTCTTCATCGCCAGCGACTGTTCGATGGTCGAGGTGAACCCGCTGGTTGTCACCAAGGGCGGCGAGGTTCTGGCGCTCGATGCGAAGTTCAACTTCGATGATAACGCCCTCTTCCGCCATCCCGAGATCCAGGCCTACCGCGATCTCGAGGAGGAGGATCCCCGCGAGGTCGAGGCCTCGAAGTCGAACCTCAGCTACATCGGTCTCGATGGAAATATCGCCTGCCTCGTCAACG
>CAZSMN010000428.1:0-2859 GCA_964607615.1 uncultured Chthoniobacterales bacterium
CCGCTTCCGGCGGCCGTAGCCTTGCCAACCTCCGTGTTCTGGCCGCCGGACGTGTGGCCGGCAACCCGCCGGATGCCGTCCGCGCGTTCTGGGAAGCGCTCAGAGCCGACCGGGGCGACGTTGTTTCGGAGCTCATCGCTCAGGGATTCCAACCAAATCGCCTTCCGCCTCCGAAGAGCCCGGAGGTTTCTCCCCTGTTCCATGCCGTGGCCATGCAAAAGAGTCCCCACCTAGCCGCGATCCTCCTCAAGGCGGGAGCGAACCCTTCCGAAACCCGGCGCTGGATGCCCGTGGTGACAGGCAACTTTTCAGCGAGGGCCGGCGAAGTCCGGGAGATGGAATCCAGCGTGCTGATTGCTGCCGTTCAGTCCGGTGAACCGGAGCTTGTGAAACTTCTCCTGGAGGCCGGAGCGGATCCTGCCTATCGCGACAGCGAGGGTCTCACTGCCGGTGCCTGGGCCAACAAGATTCGGCGGAAGGATCTCGCCCGGCTGATCGGAAGTGCCCCGGGTCCATCGAAGTGAACCGGCCGGTGATCGGCGGAGTTACCGCTTGCGCTGTGGCGCGGGGAGGGAAGAATCTGGCTGCCCATGAACCCTGCGCCTCCCGCTTTTTCTGTCATCATCCCTGCGCGGGATGAGGCGGAGAATATCGCGCCTTTGCTGAAGGAGCTCGAAGAGGTGCTCGCCGGCTGCGGTTTTTCCTGGGAGGTGATCGTCGTGGATGATGGGTCGACGGACGGGACGGATGCGCGGCTTCGTGACGAGGCCCGGCAGTTGGAAGGGAGGCTGCGGGTTCTGACGTTCGCCAACCATCGCGGGAAGAGCGCCGCCCTCGCGGCGGGGATCCGGGCGTCGCGGGGAGTGCTGCTGGGGATGATGGATGCCGACCTGCAGAATTGTCCGGCGGATTTTCTCCCGATGTTGAAGATCCTCCGCGACGAGCCCGGCGTGACATTCCTCCAGGGCTGCCGGCACAACCGGCAGGATACGCCGGCAAAAAAAATGGCCTCCCGTGTGGGGCGTTCGATGAGACGCATCTTCCTCGGCGACCGTTTTGTGGACTCGGGCTGCGGGTTGCGCGTGATGCGGCGGTCCACGGCGGAGCAGCTCCCCTTGCACTGGGAGGGGATGCACCGCTTTCTTCCCTTTCTCGCCGAGCTGAACGGCGGCATGGTCCGCGAGATCGCGATCGGCCACCGGCCTCGCCATGCCGGCCGCTCGAAATACCACATCGGCCCGGTGAGCCGTGGGGTCTGCGGGTTTTTGGATCTTCTCGCTGTGCGGTGGATGGTCTGGAGAAAAAGGGACACCCGGGCGGCGGATTGAGCGTGGCCGGCCTCGCGCGGGAACGTGACGTTGGGAAAAGGTGGACACGGCCGGAGCGCTGACGAATGCTTGCGGGATGCAAACGGTCCTCACCCCGACGGCGGTTCAAAAAATCGGCAACGAACTGGCCATCGCCTGGAGCGATGGGGTCGAGTCTTTTTACGTTCTGGAAACGCTCAGGCGGAACTGCCCGTGCGCGGCGTGTGCGGGTGAGCCGGACGTCACGGGCGCCGTGATCCGGCCGAGGGTCACCTACGGCAACGGGAGCTTCGAGCTCATGGGTTGGCAAACCGTCGGCGGCTACGGTCTCCAGCCGAAGTGGGGGGACGGGCACAGCACGGGAATCTATTCCTACCAGTTCCTGCGCGGGCTTGCAGAGGTGGCCGGAAACTGAACGTGCCGGCAAAAACGGCGGAATTTGATTTCCGCCGGAGGCAACCCGTCTTACGAAATGAGGCATGCGATTTTCCTCCCGCGGGCATATTCTTTTTTTCGGCGACAGCATTACTGATGCGGGACGCGACCGGGCCCGGCCGGATGATCTCGGCCAGGGCTACGTGCGGGCGATTGCCAGCCACTTTTCCCAAGGAGATGCCTCCGGCGGGCCGCGCCTTACCAATCGCGGAGTGAGCGGCAACCGCATCTACGATCTGGAGGAGCGATTGGAAAGAGACGTCCTCGACCTGCGCCCGTCGCTCGCCTCGATCCTTATCGGGATCAATGACACCTGGCGCCTGTTTGACTCCGGCGTGGCGTCACCGCCCGCGGAGTTTCAGGCGAGTTATCGCCGCATTCTGGAACGCCTGCGCGGGGCAGGGTGTGAGGTGATGATCCTTGAGCCTTTCCTGCTCCCGGTGCCGGACGACCGCCGGGCATGGCGCGCCGACGTTGATGCGCGCATCGCGGCCATCCGGGAGCTCGCGTGGGAGTTCCGGACCCCCTACCTGCCGCTCGACGGCCTTTTTGCCGCGGCCGCCGTGGAGACCGGTCCCGCGCACTGGCTGCCGGATGGCGTTCATCCGAGCCCGGCCGGCCATGCGCTGATCGCCGCGCGGTGGCTTGAGCTCGTGCAGGCCTGATTTTTTCGCCGCCCCGCGGAGCGCCTTCCCAAAAAAAGAACGCCGCCCTCTTGCGAAGGCGGCGTCCGTTGAGCTTTTGCGGAATCCCGCGGGGATGATTACGGGGTCGGAACCGTCGAAATCGTCTGCAGGATGCGGCTGGCGATCTTGTAGGGGTCGCCCTGCGAGTTCGGGCGGCGATCCTCAAGGTAGCCCTTGTAGCCGTTGTTCACGAAGCTGTGCGGCACGCGGATCGAAGCTCCGCGGTTGGCGACGCCGTAGTTGAACTTGTCGATGGACTGGGTCTCGTGGAGGCCGGTGAGGCGGAGGTGGTTGTCCGGGCCATACACGGCGATGTGCTCGTTCTTGTATTTGTCGAACGCTGCCATGAGGGCTTCGAAGTATTCCTTGCCGCCGACTTCACGCATGTACTTGGTCGAGAAGTTCGAGTGCATGCCCGAGCCGTTCCAGTC
>CAZSMN010000429.1:0-2857 GCA_964607615.1 uncultured Chthoniobacterales bacterium
GGTAGTGGGTGTCGATGAACTGCGTGATCGTACTCATGCGGGAGCGGAACTGTTGGGGTTTCTCAGAAAATGTCAACGTCCGGCGGCTGCCGGGCGATGCCAGAGGCGCGAAGAAAGAGCGGCGGCCAGCGCGATGGCGATGACGCCGGCAAGGCCTGCGAGGCCGGTCGAGGCGGCATCATTCGACACACCGGGCATCCGGTAGTCAGCAAACGGAGCGAAGAGGCTGGAGGCGGATTCCGTCAGGAAGGAAAGCTCGCCCGCGACCCATTCGAGGCCATCAGGAAACGGACTCGCAAACTGGCTGAGCACGACAGCGGCAAAAAGCGCGAGGCCGAACGGCAGGAGGATCGCGCGGAAATCAAATACGGAACGCTCGCGCTCGGGAACCATCGCCAGAACGGCCACAGTGATCGCTGCCTCGCCGATCCCGATGAGCGCATGCGTCCCCAGCATCGCCGGAACGACCTGCGAAAGGGCAATGGTTCCGCTGGCCGCCAGCTCGATCGCGCAGGCGAGCGAGGCAAGGACGACCGACAACCAGGCAATCGCCGCCGTGCCGGCCACGCGTTGCCAGCCCGCGAGCCGGCTTCGGAGCGCCACCGCCAGCGAACCGGCAAGGCCCGCTCCGATGACGGCCATGTTCAGAACATTCGCACCGAGCACGTTGAGGCCGCCATCCGCGAAGAGCACGGCTTGAATCGTCACAACGAGCGCCATGGACAGGACGCCGAATGGCGTGCCAAGAAGGAGAGCAGCGAGCACGCCGCCCAGCAAGTGGCCGGACGTCCCGTCCTGGACGGGGAAGTTCAGCATCTGCCCGGCAAAAATCAGCGCCGATACGGCGGCGAACCTTGCGGGGGAGGGCGCATCTTCCGACCGCTTGGCTGCGACGACCGCCGCCGCGACTCCAGCCGTTGCAAGGACTGCGGTGACAGGGCAGACCGCCCCTTCCATCATGCTCGAAGGAATGTGCATAGTGCCCGCCAAACTAGACCCCGGAACGCCCGGGTGTCCAACCGTATTCGCGGCCGGCTAGCGGCAGCAGCCGTTGCCGCCGCAGCAGTGGCCCTGGGGTGCCGGAGCGGCCGCGGGCGAACCGCCGGCACGGAGGAGGCCGTAGCCTCCCGTCACCACGCGGCGGATCTTTTTTCCCGTCTCGGGATGCACCGTGAGAGCGCTGTCTTTCATGCTCTGGCGGATCTCGTAGTGCTCGACTTTCTCGCCCTTCTTTTCAGGTATGGATTCGTAGATGTAGGTCGTCATACGTCTAGATCGGTGGGATGAGAATGCGGACGGCCGGATCCTCCTGCCGTTTGGTGCTGTAGATGCGGGCCGGAGCGCGGTTGATCACCTCGTATCCGGTCAGGACAAATTCGGGGTAGAACGAATCGCTCGCAGGCTCATAGACGGTATCGCCACTGAACCCGCCGGTGAGGCGGTATTCGACGTTGTTGTCGGAGCCGATGGCATTGGCTTCGCGGTCGGGGGCGAGCTTCTGCTGCTCGTTCAGCATGACGAGCTTCGCGGTCGACCATGGCTTGCCGGGCTCGCGGACCCAGCCCCACATTTTGTAGTCCTTCTTATACATCCGGCGCGCGACGAAGTAGTTGCCCGGAGCTTCCATCCGGATGGCTTCGTTCATCGCCGCGCGGGCGGGCGCGTCGGAATCAACCGTCTCGCAACCGGTGACCAGCAGGCCGGCCAGTGCGGCGGCCGCAACGAGTGGGAGCTTCAGGAAACGCATCACAGGCCGGCTTTCTTCAGGAACGGCCGCAGCCATTTGCCGAGGGATTCCTCGCTGTCGATCTGGGTCTCCGTATCCAGGTGGAAAAGATACCAGTGCTCGGTGTGCGAGACCGATTCGCCCGGCGCGAGGGTGACGAGCGGGCTCAGGGACTCGATCTCGAGCATCTCGTCGTTTGAGAACGTCTCAAAATTGCAACCGCCGTCGGGGTAGATCGCGCCTTCGTTGTATTCGAAGGTTTTAATGAAGAGCGATTCATTGAGGACGTAGGCGATCCACTTCTCCCGGTGCGCGAGGCCGATTTTCGTGGGCGGGTAGCCCTCCTGCTGGCGCAGCGTGAAAAAGTCGCGGCCGAAAAGCCAGCGGGGGTCGGACATGTCGGTGTAAGGCCAGAGGACCATGCCGCGGTTCGGGAGCAGATCGCGCGGGTGCTCGCCGAGCATCGGTTGCGGAATAATCTCCATGCCGCCGGGGGCCATCACCGACAGGCCCCAAGAGGCCACAGGGCAGGGCTTTTGACCCGCATTACGGATCGTATGCCGCACCACAACGTGGGCGTCCTCGCCGGTCATGGTGACACCCAGCGTCTTGTGGAGGTGCGTGGGTGCCTTAGCCTCATTCTCGATCAGAATCTCGTCCGAGTTATCCTCCGAGCGGAACTCCACCGAGTCGTTGTCGAGGTCGTAGCTCCAGTCGCTCTCCGGGGCGACCCAGAGGCGGTGTCCACCGCGGATCTTCCACTTGTCCTCGCCGGAGCCGCCCATCTGCTCGTCGTAATTTTTGAAAACATTCCCGCCCTCATGCGTGCGGAAGCTGATGATGCGGGGGCCGACGTCGAGCGTGACGATAAGCTCGGCGCTGCTATTGGCGAGGCGGAGGTTGCGTCCCCAGCCGGCGTGGGGGATGACTTCGATGTTCATTGTTCTCGTGGAGGTTGGGGAGGTTGTGCGACTTCGGGGTGTTGGCGGAGATATTCGGTGAGGCGGCGGATGGCGTCGAGCGTCTTCGGGCTGATGTGGTGTTCCATCCCTTCAACGTCGTGCAGAACGGTTTCTTCATCCACGCCGAGAAGAGCAAGAAAATCCGTCAGCACACCGTGACGCAAAGCAA
>CAZSMN010000430.1:0-2836 GCA_964607615.1 uncultured Chthoniobacterales bacterium
CGCGGCGCGCTTTCACCTCGGCACCGACGCCCTTGATCTCGGCTCGAAGACTTTTCACCGCCGAGCGAAGTCCCGAGACCGATTTGGCGACGACAAAAAGACCGGCAGCCACCGCCACAAGCAGGACCATCGCCAGGAGGCCGGATGTTGAAGAAAGACCTAGAAGGTAAATCATTCGGAAGGAGACTTAGGAAATAATGACGAGTGCCTGTCCTTCCTCGACAGCATCTCCGGGATTCACCTCGATCGACGAGACCGTTCCATCGGCGGCGGAGTAGACAAAGGTGTTCATTTTCATGGCCTCGACGGTCACAAGCTGTGCGCCGGCGGCAACTTTCTGACCGACCTGGCAGTCGATGGATACGACCCGTCCCGCGAGCGGGCTGGTGACAGTACCCGGGCCTGCGGCAGCGGGTGCGGCGGGCTTCGGTGCGGACGATGTGGGCGGCGCGACGCTCGATTGCTGCAGCGTGGCGGGCCGTGAGGCCTGCATGCCGACCGGTTTGCCCTGTTCGTCCAGCGACTCGACAACGACATCGAATGCTTTTCCGTCAACGGTGATACGTAGTTTTCTCATAAAGGGATGGTGTCAGGATTTCATGTTGCGGGCAATCTTCGGCCCATGGTTGGTTAAAATCATCGGGTGACAGTCGCTAGGTAATAGCCGGCCAAAACAGCGGTGCCGATCACGCCGGCGACGTTCGGGCCCATGGCGTGCATGAGGAGGTAATTATTGGGATCGACGCGCTGGCCTTCCACCTGGGACACGCGCGCGGCCATCGGGACGGCAGAAACTCCCGCCGAACCAATGAGCGGGTTGATTTTGCTCTTGAGAAAGAGATTCAGAAACTTTGCCATGAGCACGCCGCTCGCTGTCGCGATACCAAAGGCAACCACACCGAGGCCGATGATGAGTAGCGTCTCCTGGCGGAGAAAGCGACTCCCGGTCATGGTCATTCCCACCGACGTGCCGAGGAAGATCGTGATCACGTTAATGATCTCGTTCTGCGAGGCCTTCACAAGCCGTTCGGTCACGCCGCACTCGCGGAGGAAATTTCCGAGCATGAGCATACCGATCAAGGAAGTGGCTGCCGGAACCAGAAGGATACAGAGAACGGTGACGAGCAGGGCGAAAATCAGCTTCTCGAGTTTGCCGACCGGTCGCAGGGATTTCATCCGGATAAGCTTTTCCTTCTTGGTCGTCAGCACACGCATCACCGGCGGCTGTATCAAAGGCACAAGGGCCATGTAGCTGTAGGCAGCTACGGCGATGGCCGGCAGGAGATGCGGAGCGAGCTTTGCTGAGAGGAAAATAGCGGTCGGACCGTCCGCACCACCGATAATCCCGATCGCCGCGCTTTCGCCGACAGTGAAGCCGAGCAACGAGGCACCGATAAACGTTGCCGCCACGCCGATCTGCGCGGCGGCGCCGAGCATAAGCGTAATGGGCCGCGCGATCAGCGGACCGAAATCCGTCAGGGCGCCGACGCCAAGGAAGATCAGCGGAGGAAAAATCTCCCACTCAATGCCACGGGAAATGTAGTAGAAAAGTCCGCCGGGCTCCTTTCCGTATCCACTCACGAGCAAGGCTCCCTCGGCTATGGCCGCTCCCTCGGAGACATGCACATCCACGATCTGCCCACTGGAGTGCGCAACCACTTCGCTCCGGACTTTATCGGGGCCCGACTCCAGAATCGCGAGAACATCGCCTTCCTTGTAGCGGTCACCGGGATTCACTCTCATCTCGATGACAATGCCATCCGCCGGGCTCAGCACGGGGCCGGCCGGCTCGTTCACCAATCCGATGGACGGAAGGTTTGCTAGAAGAGCGCCGAAAGCGATCGGAACGAGCAGCAGCGGCTCGAAACCCTTGTAGACCGCGAGATAAAGCAGGACCACCACGATCACCCACATCACCGGCATCTGCCAGGTGATCAGTGGAAACCCGGTCAGTTTGAAGAAATCGAGGAAGTCCTGAAGCATGGCAGATCAGCGGGTGTGGTGGGACTGGAAGATCTGCCGGCGACCTTCGACGGACCACGCCTGCACAAACGGGTTGGCCAATTGGATCGAATGAACTTCGTGCCCTGGACCAAGTATTTCGTAAACCGTGGCATGAAGAACCACCAGCAACTCCGGGGTCAGTTCGTCCACTCCGGGAGCAACTGGAGAAGCGACGGCAGCCGACTTGGCCACCGGAACCGTCTTCAGCGCCAGGAGACGGCCAAGCGCCGCCACACAGAGCCAGAGGATGCCGAGCGATACCATCACCACCATGATTCCAACGGTCTGATAAGCGAGGTTCTCGAGGAGACCGGGATGGCCTCCGATCGGCTCGGTGGCGATCAGCAGAGTGATCATAGTTCCCTCCCCGCCGGCCAATTACCACAAGCACCGTAAGGCGCAAAGGCCGCCGCGCTGACGCGCGGCGGCTCTGAGCGGAAGGGAAACGATGGCAAGGTCGCACGAACCTTCCTGCATCCCGGAGCCGGGACGGCAGGGGACAAGACTCGTGCGCCTTCGGAAATCACAGCGGGATGTTGCCGTGTTTTTTCGGCGGACGGGTTTCGCGCTTGGAGAGCGTATTACGAAGAGCCATGGCCACGGCGGCACGCGTCTGGGACGGCTTGATGACATCCGTGATCATCCCCTTGCCCGCGGCCTGGTAGGGCGAGGCGAACTTCGCGCGGTAATCGGCGATCAGCTTGCTCTCCGAGGCAGGATCCTTGTCGATTTCACGCTTGTAGAGGATCTTGACCGCGCCTTCGGCGCCCATGACCGCGATCTCAGCGTTCGGCCAAGCGAAAACTAGATCCGCACCGAGGTCCTGGCTGCA
>CAZSMN010000431.1:0-2830 GCA_964607615.1 uncultured Chthoniobacterales bacterium
CTGCGTGATCCCGAGTTTCTCCCTCTCGCCCGAAGTGGTCGCCACCATCAAACACGCCACCAAGGCCATGGCCCGCGAGCTTCAGGTGCGCGGCCTCATGAACGTCCAGTTCGCCATCAAGGACGAGGAAGTCTACATCCTCGAAGTGAACCCCCGTGCCTCGCGGACCGTGCCTTTTGTCAGCAAGGCAATCGGCGTTCCGCTCGCCAAGTTGGCCGCGAAAATCATGGCCGGACAGACCTTGAAAGAACTCGGCTTCACCGAAGAAGTTGTACCGGGCCACTACTCGGTCAAAGAGGCGGTCTTCCCGTTCATCAAATTCCCCGGGGTCGACATCATCCTCGGGCCGGAAATGCGCTCGACCGGCGAAGTCATGGGCATCGATCCCGACCTCGGGGTGGCCTACGCAAAGAGCCAGATGTCCGCACAGCCGCCCCTCCCGACCAAGGGCAATGTCTTCATCAGCGTGAAGGATTCCGACAAGCCGGCAGCGGTCCAACTGGCCCGCGATTTTGCCGGGCTGGGATTCGCGATCCATGCCACGTCCGGAACGGCCAGGTTGCTGGCGGATGCCGGCGTCGAGGTAAAAACCCTGCTCAAGCTGCAGGAGGGACGCCCCAACGTGCTCGACCTGATCAAGAACGGCGATATCCATTTCATCATCAATACCCCGAGCGGTCAGCAGCCGCGGAAAGATGAAGTCATTATCCGCAGCGCAGCCGTCGCCGCCCGCGTGGCGACCATGACCACCCTCCGGGGAGCCCGCGCCAGCGTGGCAGCGATCCGGGCCATCCAGCAGGCTGGCTACGGAGTCAAGACTCTTCAGGAATACCACGCCTAGCGAGCCCGAATCCTATGAACGTTCCGGCTTTTCTCCGACGGTTTCTTCCAAAACTCCCGCTCGTCCTCGCCGGTTCTTTCCTCCTCTCGTCCTGCGCCTCGCGCGTGCCGGGCGGAGGAGCGTTCCCGGATTACTCCACGGCGTTCCTGGGTCCCGACGGAAACATCATCATCGCCGAAAGCCCCCACCGTTCTTCCCGGAAACCCGCCGACCGGCCGACAGCGGAGCCCGAATGGACCTGGAGCGGAGACGGCGTGCCGGGAGCGCCATCCATTACCATTAACATCAGCACCCAAACGGCGACTTTCTACAAAGGCGGTGTGGAAGTCGGTCGCGCACCCGTCTCCACCGGACGCGAAGGCTACAGCACCCCCACCGGCCGGTTTTCTGTCATCCAGAAAAATGCCGACCACGTTTCAAACCTCTACGGTGACTACGTGGACAGCGAAGGGAATGTGGTGGTCGCCAATGTCGGGATCAACCGCGACAGGCGGCCTCCCGGCACGAGATTCCGCGGAGCCCCGATGCCGCACTTCATGCGCGTGACGGGAGCCGTCGGCATGCATGCCGGCTATCTTCCCGGCTACCCGGCCTCTCACGGCTGCATCCGTCTCCCCCGTGGAGCCGCAGAGGTCTTCTTCCAGAATGCCCCGACCGGCACTCCAGTGCTGATCACGCACTGAGCCCCCGCACTCTGGCGGACGGTCGTCGCAGGCAATCCTTCCACCGTTATCCTTGCCTGCTGTGGGGAAATCAGGGAATCTGAGGGGTTCTATGGCAAACCGTCAGCGCAACAACCGGGCATCCACGTTTTTCAGTGGGCTCGCACTCATTTGCGTTGGCGCTTACCTCTTCGTCTCGCTGCAGACCTACCACCCCCGCGATGTGCCCGCGTGGGCACCGCTCATCAGCACAACGACCTCAAAGCTTTCCGTCACGCAGAATCTCGGCGGCACGTTCGGCGCGATTTTTGCCGGCTACACGCTCTTCGCCTTCGGTGCCGCGGCCTACATTCTCGCTGCCGTTCTGCTCGGCTATGGCATCGCGAAATGGTTCGTCGCGGGCTACTCGCTCAAGGACAAAGCCGGCTGGGGACTGCTCATGGTCGTTCTCGGTGCCTGCATCCTCGAGATTCAGCCCTGGGTATTGCAGGACTGGCGCACCTGGAACCCGATCAACAGTCCGGGCGGGTGGTTCGGCCTCTGGATCGGTGGCAAAGCCATCAAGAGCCTTCTCGGCCCTGCCTCCGCAGTCCTGCTCCTGATCTTTTATTTCCTCAGCCTCACCTTTGCCGTTTCCACGCATCCGCTCCGCGATGTCCGCCACGCGTGGCGATCGTTCCAGGCATGGCGCGAAGCGAAGAGGCTCGCGCGGCTCGAACGCCTGAACGAACAACGCCGGATGGAGGAAGAGCGCAAGCTCCTCGAGAAAAAAGCGGAGCAGCTTGAGAAGAAGCTGAAAAAGAAAGGTCTCCCGGCGCCGGAGGTTCCCGCCCTGCCTGCGCCGGCAGCGCCTGCGGTAGAGCCCGAGATCATCGACGCGACAGCACCCGCAGCCAAGAAGCCGAAGCTGGCCGATCTCCGCAATGGCAAGGGATCCACCGACGAGACCTTCAAGCCGGGCCTCACCGGCTTGCATCTCGAGAACTACACGCTCCCCCCCACCGACCTCCTCGAAGATCACGACGAATCCGACCGAGCTCCGCTCGACAAGGAGGAACTCCGCACCATCCAGGGCCTGATCATTGATACGCTCCAGCAATTCGGAATCCGCGCCACGCCGGGAACGATCACCAAAGGCCCGACCATCACGCGCTACGAGGTCTATCCGGATGTCGGCGTTCGCGTTGATAAGATCGTCGCCCTCGAGCGCGACATCGCCCGCGCCACCCGGGCCGAGCGGATCAACATTCTCGCCCCGATTCCCGGCAAAGACACCGTCGGCATCGAGATTGCCAATTCGAAAAAGGTCAAAGTCACACTCCGCGAG
>CAZSMN010000432.1:0-2830 GCA_964607615.1 uncultured Chthoniobacterales bacterium
CTGGCAGGCGACGACGATGCCGGTGGGGACGTGGCGGAGGCGGACGGCGGTCTCGACCTTGTTCACGTTCTGCCCGCCCTTGCCGCCGGAGCGGAAGGTGTCGCGCTCGATGTCGGCGGGATTGATTTCGATCGGGGCGTCCTCGATCTCCGGCACGATGTCGAAGCTGGCAAACGATGTGTGGCGGCGCTTGTTCGAGTCGAACGGCGAGATGCGAACGAGGCGGTGCACGCCGCGCTCGGTCTGGAGGTAGCCGTAGGCATTTTCGCCGCTGACCCGGAGAGTGGCGGACTTGATGCCGGCCTCGTCTCCCTGCTGGATGTCAACGATGTCAAACGTGAGCCCGCGGCGCTCCATCCAGCGTTGATACATGCGGAGGAGCATGTCTGCCCAGTCGCAGGACTCCGTCCCGCCCGCGCCGGCATGGATCGTAAGAAAGGCCGGATTGTTATCGAATTCGCCCGAGAGAAGAGAGGCGAGCTCGAATTTCTGGAGATCCTTCTCAATCGACTGGATTTCGGTGCGCACCTCGCCGAGCGCGGCGGCCTGGCGGTCGGGTGGCTCTTCGAGAGCCATCTCGCGCAGGATCTCCACGTCGGCTGCCCGGGCTTCGAGCGCGAGCATGGGCTGGATTTTTCCGCGAAGGAGAGAAACCTGGGCGACATCGCGCTGGGCGGTCTCGCGGTTATCCCAGAAATCGGGTGCCGACATGCGGGCCTCGATCTCGGTGAGTTTGCGGGTCAGTTCGGGTAAGTCAAAGGAACCTCCGCAGATCAGCCAAACGGGCCGACAGGGCGGAGGTATCCAGGGATTGCGTATCGTCGCTCATGAAGTGTCCGGCAGGTTATCGGGTGGGCGGAGTCGGGGCAAACAAATCCGAGATCCCGGGTCCGCCGGATGGGGTGCGCGTAAGCGTGGCGGCGGGAGGTCGGGCAAACGGTTTGTTGACATTCCGTCTCATCACAGCCACCGTGCCGCCGACTTATGCCATTTTCGACGCTTGGATTGACCAAGCCACTTTTGCAGGGCGTCCAAGCCATGGGCTACGGCGACCCGACTCCGATCCAGCTCCGGGCGATTCCGCCCGCCCTTGAGAAGAAGGACGTTATCGCATCCGCCCAGACCGGCACCGGCAAGACGGCGGCCTTCGCGCTGCCTGTCCTGCAGCACCTCGGGGCGCATGGAAAGTGTCGCTGTCTCGTGCTGGAGCCCACGCGGGAACTGGCGATGCAGGTCGAGACAGCGTTCCGGGATTTTGCGCGGTTTACGGATTTGCGGGTCGCTTCAATTTACGGTGGGGTCGGATACGGAGCCCAGCGGACGGCTCTGCGCGAGGGGATGGACATTCTGGTCGCAACCCCGGGGCGCCTGGAGGACCACCTCCAGCAGGGGACGATCAAGCTGCATGACATCGAGATTCTTGTTCTCGACGAGGTCGACCGCATGCTCGACGTGGGCTTTCTGCCGCCGATGCGCAGGATTATTGCGAAGTGCCCGAAGGACCGGCAGACGCTTTTCTTTTCCGCGACGCTTCCGCCCGAGATCGCGGAGCTGGCGGGATTTGCCCTGCGGGATCCGGTGCGCATCGAGATCGGGGCCTCGCGCTCGGTGACGTCGACCGTCAAACATGGCGTTTACATCGTCGACCCCTCGCGGAAGTTCGACATTCTGACAGCGCTCCTGACGGCGACGGATTTTCAAAGCGTGATCGTCTTTTCCCGCACGAAGCATGGAGCGGACAAGATCGCCAAGAAGCTTCGGGCAGCGAATCACGCGGTCGCCGTTCTCCATGCGAACCGCTCACAGAACCAGCGCATCGAGGCGCTGCACGGCTTCAAGTCTGGCAAATACGAGGTCATGGTCGCCACCGACATCGCGGCGCGCGGCATCGATGTTGCCGGGGTAAGCCATGTGATCAATTACGACGTGCCCCAGCATCCGGAGGACTATGTCCACCGGATCGGCCGCACCGGGCGGGCCGAGCGTTCGGGAGATGCTTTTACGCTTGTCACGCCGGAAGAAATCAAAAAACTCTCGGCGATCGAACGTTTCATCGGGCAGAAGATCGAAAGGCTTCAGCTCGAAGGATTCGCAGCACCACCAACCAACCCAATGGCCCCGCAGGCTCCCAAGCCCAACCGCAAACCAGAACCCACCCTGAGCGGCAACCGCCGGTTCCGCTCCCGCAAACCTTTCCGACGCTCATGAAACTCTTCCGCTACGAAATCCGCTGGACGAACAGCATCTTCCTCATCGGCACCTTCCTTACGACGGTCATCGCCGCGCCGCTTTACATCTGGAAATACGGCCTCGATGCGTTCCAGATCGGCCTTTTCATTTTCTTTTTCCTGTCGACAGGGTTCAGCATCACGCTCGGCTACCACCGCCTCTTCTCGCACCTCACGTTCCAGGCCAAATGGCCGGTGAAGCTCTTCACGCTTCTCTTCGGGGCAGCGGCCTTCGAGGGTTCCGCTCTCGCGTGGTCCGCCGATCACCGTCGTCACCACAAGTTCGTCGATCACGATGACGATCCCTACGACATCTCGAAGGGATTTTTCCATGCGCACATCGGCTGGCTCCTCTTCCGCACCGGTCCCGACACGCCGCTGACCTGGGTGCGCGATCTGCAGAAGGACAAACTCGCGTGGTGGCAGCATGAATACTACGTGCCCATCGCGATCGGCGTGGGATTCGTCCTCCCGACCGTCATTGGCGCTCTCGTTGGTGGACCGGTCGCAGCGCTCGGGGCGTTCCTCCTCGCCGGCACGGCCCGCATCGTCTTCGTGCACCACATGACGTTCTGCATCAATTCGCTCTGCCACTGGATCGG
>CAZSMN010000433.1:0-2812 GCA_964607615.1 uncultured Chthoniobacterales bacterium
GTCCCTTGCGCAGGAATCCGTCGTAATGCCGCTGGAGGAGATGCGTCTCCACCTGCCGCATGGTGTCGAGCACGACACCGACGATAATGAGGAGGCCGGTGCCTCCGAAAAATTGAGACGTCATGTAGGGCACCTGAAGTCCCTGCGTGAGCATCTGCGGCAACACCGCGATAATGGTCAGAAAGGCCGCGCCAGCGAAGGTCAGGCGCGTCATCGTGAAATCCAGATAATCCGCCGTTGGCTTGCCCGGGCGGACGCCGGGAATAAAGCCGCCGTATTTCTTGAGATCGTCAGCGATCTGGACGGGCTGGAACTGCGTTGCCACCCAGAAATAGCTGAAGAAGAAGATCATCACTGCATAGAGGGCGTAGTGAAGCCATCCGTAGGTGAGGAGGTTCGAAAGTTCCTGGGCCCAGCGCTGGCCGGGAAAGGCCATGTTGAAAATCGTGGAGGGGACAAGGAGGATCGCCTGAGCGAAGATAATCGGCATGACGCCGGCATAGTTCACCTTCAGCGGCATGTACTGCGTCTGGCCACCATAGACCTTGCGACCGACAACGCGCTTCGCATACTGGATGCTGATTTTTCGCTGCGCCTGAGTAACCGCGATGACCGCTGCGATCACAAAAATCAGGAACGCCACCATCAGGACCAGAACAACCGGGCTGACAGTCGCCTGAGCGCCGGCGGCGGAGGGAACGAACGTGCGCCACGCCTGGATGAGGCCGGCAGGAAGCTGGGCAAGGATGCCCACGGTGATGATGAGCGAAACGCCGTTGCCGATACCGCGCTCAGTGATCTGGTCACCGATCCACATCAGGAGCATCGTCCCCGCCATCATCGTAACAATGGTGGTGATCTGAAATCCAAGACCGGGAACAGGAACAAGGCTCACGCCGAGCTTGTTGATCGTGTCCATGATACCCGGCAGGAACGGGTTCGCCTGCGGATTCTCAAACGAACGTGCCAGAAGGTAGCCTTGGAAAACGCAGAGACCGAGCGTCGCATAGCGCGTGTACTGCATGATCTTCTGCCGTCCGCCGTCCTCGCGGGAGAGCTTACCCAGCTGCGGAACAACCGCGGTGAGCAACTGCATCATGATCGATGCCGTGATGAACGGCATGACTCCCAGCGAGAAGATCGCGCAGTTCGCGAGAGCTCCGCCGCTGAAGAGGTTGAAGAGGGCCGCCACACCTCCGGCCGACGCCGCATTCGCGTTATCGAGGAACCACTGGCGCAGAACCTCGGCATTCACGCCCGGGGACGTGATGGCCGATCCGGCCCGGATGACAACAATCATCGCGAGCGTGAAGAGCACGCGGGTGCGCAGCTCCGGGATCTTAAAGATATTGGCGAATGCGGAAATCATCGGGAGAGAGGGACGAAATACCGCCTACTCGGCAGAGTCTGCCTTCGGTAGAGCGATCGTGCCTCCCGCCTTTTCGATCTTCTCGCGGGCGGTGGCGCTAACCTCGTCGACCGACACCACGAGAGACTTCGTGATCTCACCACGGCCGAGGATCTTGACTCCGTCGAAACGGCCCTTAACAAGACCCGCCTTGCGGAGCGTGTCTTCCGTCACCGTATCACCGTTCGCAAACGTTTTCTCCAGAGAGTCGAGGTTGACCACACCGTAAACGGTTTTGAAGGCAGCGTTCGTGAAGCCGCGCTTGGGCAGACGACGGTAGATCGGCATCTGGCCGCCCTCGAATCCCGGGCGGATGGACCCACCGGAACGGGCTTTCTGGCCCTTGTGGCCCTTGCCGGACGTCTTACCTTTGCCGGAGCTTTCGCCGATACCGAGGCGCTTGCGGCGGTGCTTGGCACCGGGATTGGGTTTGAGGGTATGGAGTCTCATCGGATCAAGCAGCAACGGGCTCAGCAGCCTCCGTCTTCACCTTGATGGTCTTGCCACGCAGACGGAAAATTTCTTCTTTCGGACGAAGCTGGGCAAGCGCGGCGATGGTGGCCTGGACCACGTTCGCATGATTGCTCGAACCCAGCGACTTGGCGAGGACGTCGCGGATACCCACGGCCTCAATGACAGCACGGACGCCGCCGCCGGCGATGACGCCGGTTCCGGGCGAAGCCGGACGGAGCAGGACACGGCCGCCACCGAATTCACCGACCACCTCGTGAGGGATCGTATTTCCTTTGACGGCGATACGGACCATGCGCTTACGCGAGGCATCGGTCGCCTTGCGGATGGCTTCGCTGACCTCATTGGCCTTGCCGAAGCCCACGCCGACGCGGCCCTTGTGGTCACCACAGACGATCAGTGCGCTGAAGCTGAAGCGACGGCCGCCTTTGACGACCTTCGCGCAGCGGTTGATAAAAACGACTTTCTCCGTCGTCTCCTTCGGCTCGGACGGTGCGTCCGGGCGGGTATTTCTACGTTCTCTAGGTTTAGGAGGCATGATATTTGTCGTTTGTTAGAATTCGAACCCGCCCTCGCGAGCCGCATCGGCCAGGGCCTTGACCTTGCCGTGGTATTGGAAACCACCGCGGTCGAAGACGACCTTCTTGATGTTCTTGCTTGCGGCGCGTTCGGCCACGAGCTTTCCGACCTTCTGGGCCGTGGCAACGTTGGCGGCCGTCTTCTCGGTGGCGCGGAGCGTCTTCTCGGTCGTGTGGACCGAGACGATGGTTGCTCCCGAGTCATCATCGATGAGCTGGGCCGTGATGTGGCGTCCGGAGAAGTGCACGCTGAGGCGGGGACGTTCTGCGGTGCCTGCGAGTTTCTTGCGCAGGCGGGTGTGGCGGAGTTTGCGTTTGTCGGTTGCGGACATGGCTTACTGGACGGTTTTGCCTT
>CAZSMN010000434.1:0-2801 GCA_964607615.1 uncultured Chthoniobacterales bacterium
CCGGATGACTCGCGAAAATCCTCTCGCCGCGTCGGGAGGGATCGTTTTTTCTTGGATTCCAATGTCCGCTCCCGTTGTCGCCAGCTACTGCACCACGTTCCTCAAACGCGAGATGCGGCATATCTACCGGCAGGTCACGGGGCTGCGGGAGTTCCGCACGTTCGTGATCACACGCTCGCGGGAAAATGCGGCGGACTACCCCTTTGACGACATCGAGGTTCTGCCACGGCCGCGGATCTTTTTCCTGAAGCGGTTCTGGAAAAAATACATCCGGGGCGAGGAGGCGCTTTTCTACCGCGGGGAATACCGCCAGCTCACGACGCTCCTCGAGCGGCGCAATCCGGATCTCGTGCATATCTATTTCGGCCACACGGGCGTGCATCTTCTGCCCTTCGTTCGCACGTGGCCCGGCAAGTGCCTCGTCTCCTTCCACGGCATGGACATCATGCCGCGCGAGAACGAACCGGGCTACACAGACCGCCTGCGCGAACTGCTCACGGCGCTCCCGATGGTGCTGGCGCGGAGCGAGTCGCTCGCGGCGCGGCTGGTGGCGCTGGGATGCGCGCCGGAGAAGATCCGCATCAACCGGACCGGCATCCCGCTCGAGCGCTTCCCGTTTGTCGATCGCCCGGTTCCGGCCGATGGCGCGTGGAAGCTGGTTCAGGCCTCGCGGCTTATTGAAAAGAAGGGTCTCGATAACACGCTCGAGGCGTTCGCGACGTTTCGCCAGACATTCCCAGCCGCCACGCTCACCCTGGCCGGCGATGGTCCGCTGATGGAAAAGCTCAATGCCCAGGCAGGCGAACTCGGGCTGGGGGAAAGCGTGCGATTCTGCGGATTCCAGACGCAGGAGGACCTCGCGGCACTTTACCGCGAGTCCCACCTCTTCCTGCACCCGAGCCGCGTCACCGCGGCACAGGACCAGGAGGGCGTGCCGAATTCCATGCTGGAAGCCATGTCGACCGGGCTCCCCGTCGCCGCGACACTGCACGGAGGGATTCCGGAAGCCGTTACGACGGGCAGTGACGGTCTCCTGACGCCGGAGAATGATTCGCCGGCTCTCGCGCAATCACTGCTCGCGATGGCATCGGACGCTGAGCTTTACAAAAAATTCTCCCGCCAGGCGGCGGAGTCCGTGCGCGCAAAATTCGAGCACTCGGCAGCGATCCGCCTGCTGGAGAGCTTCTACGCCGAGCTCCTCGCATCCAAGCCATAGAGGGCCCGCACGAGCGAACCGGCACGCGCGCCGGGCAGCACGCCGGGCTCCATCTGGTTCATCACGTAGGCGAAGCCGATGCCATTTTCCGGATCGGCAAAGGCGAGGCTTCCGCCGGCACCCGGATGCCCGAACGCCCCGGCCGACGGCCCCATGGTGAGGCGCCGTTTTTTTCCGGCCTCATCGACCGGGTCCATCATGAACCCTGCCGAAAAGGCGACATCATGGCAAAGCACGGCATCGGGGCCCTGCGAGAGAGGCGTGCCGGCCCACCAGAGCGGCCGTTCGCCGATCAGACGGACGCCATTCGAGCGCCCGTCATTTGCGAGCATGGAATAGAATTTTGCCAAGGCGGAAGCGGTGCCGATCCCGCTGAGCGAAGGGATGGATGCCCGCCGAACCTCGCTGCGATTCGCAGCCGACATCGCGGCAAGGCCGACCGGGGCGGAGAACGCGCGGCGTGTCAGCGAGGCGGGGTCCATGAACGCCTTCAAGAACGGGTCGTTCGGATCTCCCGATCCCCGCGGGGCGAGAATCGTCGCGACGCGGCTTTCCTCGTCCTCCGGCAGACCGATCCAGAGATCAAGGCCCATCGGGACCGCAAACTCCGTCCGCCAGTAATCCCCCAGCGTTTGACCGCCGGCGAGCCGGCGCACGATTTCATCCATCAGAAATCCCGAAGTGCGGGGTCCATACCCCGGACGTCCCAGCGCCTCTTCAAAAGGAACCTGAGCCGCCAGCACCGCAGCAACGGCAGCATGATCAAAAAGTGAAACGTCCTTTTCGCGAAGAGCACCCAGACCGGCGGCATGCGAAAGAACAGCTCCAACGGTTACGGCTCCCTTACCCCCGCCGGAAAATTCCGGCCAGAAGGCGGCCACCGGCGCGTCGAGAGCCAAGCCGGCCTGATCCAGCGCCCGCAGAACGCAAGCCGCAGCAAGCCCCTTCGTTGCCGACCATATCAGAACGAGCGTCTCCAGCGTCCATGGCACCGTTCGAGCCGCATCGCGGAAGCCCGCCTCGCGGCGGAAGACCTCTGTGTCGCCCTGCCAGACGGCAACTGAGGCGCCGACCTCGCCGCGGGTTTCAAAATTCTCGATAAAGGCCCGTTCGAGCCGCACGGGATCGATCGTGATCACGCGGCTTAGAGCAGATCGCTCACGGACTTCAGATCCGGATCGTATTTGGCGATCTCGCGGAATTTTTTATCCATCTCAAAGCTCGTCTTCAGATGCGAGGTCGCCTCTTCAAGATTCCCGAGAACGGCGTCGTAGCAGCCGAGATTGTAGTGGTAGGTGGCCTCGCGGGCGAGGCTCGACGGTCCGGCGAGGAGGAGGGTCTTCGCCTCGGCCGTGCGACCGACCTCGTGGAGACAGAACGCTCCATGGATGTAGCCGGTGGGGGACTCCGGGTAGCGTTCGCGGAGCTCGTCGCAGACCTTGAGGGAACGCTGCCACTCGCGGCACCGCATGAGGATGAACAGCCGGAGCTGCAGCACCTCTTCCCTCGCGCGATCGTCCGCCGGCAGGGCGTCGAGCTCGCCGAGGGCATCCTCGGGCATTTCCAATTCTATGTAGCCCTGCGC
>CAZSMN010000435.1:0-2761 GCA_964607615.1 uncultured Chthoniobacterales bacterium
CTGTAGTAGTGGTAAAAGTAGCCGCCGAACCGGTACATCTTGTTCGCCTCGCTGCCCTGCGACTGGTGGATGATGCGCTCCGAGCCCGGCACGAACGCCTTGCCATCGGGCGTAAGCTTCCAGACGTAGACGTTGTAGGGCTTGCCGTTCGTCGGATCTTTTGCGAACCGCGTTCCGACGAGGTACATCTGCCCTTCGTCATCCCAGAACGGGCAGCAGTCGTTCCAGCCGGCTTCCTCATTGAGGCGCGTGAGCGGCTCCCAGGGGCCCTCGAGCGCCGGGGCTGTCGTCATGAAATACCCCTCCTGCGGCGCGCCGAAATAGACCCAGTATTTTCCATCGTGATGCCGGATCGCACCGGCCCAGACACCGACTCCGTATCGGTTCATCCGGTCCCAGTTCATCTCCGGGCTGATCTGCGTGACGTCCGGAATCGCATGCCCGGCGATCGTCCAGTTCACAAGGTCCTTCGAGCGGAGGAGGATCATGCCGGGCGAGTATTGGAACGTCGACGAGATGGCCACAAACTCGTCACCGACCTTAATCACATCGATGTCGCTCACATCGGCTGCAACCACCGGGTTCGCATACGTGCCATCGCCCTGATCGCCCCACACGCCGGGATGGGGATTCAGCACCTGAGCCTCTGAGGCGAGAGGTGAGGCGGCAAGGGAGAGGGCGGCGCAGGGGAGGAGGAGAGATTTCATGGGGAAGTCGGAGAAAAATCGGGGCATCCGCACGGCAAAACCGCACTTGTGCCCGCCTATCATGCGGAAAACCGTCTGCTCTCCCGCCAACCTTCTTGAAGAAAATCCGGCCGCCATGGTGTCTTGTAACGTGTGCCGGCTACTTCAGCGTCCCGGCAAACGTCTCGATGTCCGACAAAATCTCCGCCCGGAGGGAATTATTCCGGTCCTGAAAACGGAAAAGCGGATGTTTCCCGCCGGGGATGATCTTCACCGTGCAAGGCACGCCGGCCGCCTCCATCCGCTGGCGGAAATCCGCCGCTTTCGCCGCAGAGAAATACGGATCCTCGCTCCCGAGAATCAGGAGGGTCGGCGGGGCGGACTTCGTAACATTGTGGAAGGGCGAGAGCTCCTGATAGCGGGACTTGATGCTCTCGGGGCCATAGCCGTCCGGACCGTTGTCGAGCACCGGATACAAGAGCACGAGCGCATCCGGCCGGTTCTCCGGCGGGACCGTCGGCAGGATCCCCGCGGCCGCCGCGACCTGCCCGCCGGCCGAGGCCCCGGCGGCTATGATCTTCTTCGGATCGACTCCGAGCGCGGCCGCATGCTCGCGGACCCATCCGATCGCCGCCTGTCCGTCGGCCATGCTGTCGGCCGGTGCTGTCCCGTGGGTGGAGGCGATGCGGTAGTCCGCCGAGATGGCCACGTAGCCCTTCGCGGCAAGCGCGGCACACTCCGGGTAAAACTGCAGCGGCGTGCCCGTGCTCCAGCCGCCGCCAAAGAAAAACACAATCGCCGGATGCGGCGCTGTGCCGCCTTGCGGACGGAAAATGTGCAGGGGCAGCTTTTCGCCCGACGCGCTCTCGTAATACTGGATCTCCGGCTTCGGAGCGGCCGCGGGAGCCGGAAGAACCCTGGCAAGCGCCTGGAACCATTTCTCCGCCATCTTCTCCGCACCGCCGGGATTCGGGTGGACTTTGTCGGCAACAACATCCGCCACCGGATCAAATCCCGCGGCCTGGTCGACGGCGAGCACCGGTTGCTCCGGCGTGTTCAGGCGCGCAGCGAGCTTCGCGATCTCCGAATTAAACTCCGGAATGTAAGAATACTTAGGCAGCTTCGAGCTCGGGATGACCTGCGCGACCAGCACGGTCACTTTTGGGTTGATGGCCCGCAGCGTCGCGATGAGCTGCTCCGTCGCAGCGATCATGCCGGGGACCGGCTGCGTGGCCGCGTCGTGGTTGTGCCCGGCCTGCAGGAGCACGATATCGGCCGGATGTTTTTCAAAATTTGCCGGAACGACCGAGGCGAGAAACTCGACGTCTTTTCCGCCGTATCCCTCATGGGCGAGGTCGCCGAAGCGCGACGGCCGCTTCTTCGAGCCCACGAACTCGACGTCGTAGCCTGCCGCGAGAAGCTTTTCCCACAGGAGCGGACGGTAGACGGAAAACGAATCCCCGCCCTCGGTGATCGAGTCACCGACGGGCATGATCCGGATCCTCTCCGCCGCGTGTCCATCACGGGCAACGAGCAGAAACAAAACTGCGAGCAACGGGCAGGTCTTAAAAAAACGCAGCGGGGGAGGCGTCATCTCACCTCCGGTTTAGACGACCACACGGTTCGCGTCCAACCGGATCAGCACCCCATTTCTACGGTTTCGCAGGAACGAGTCGGGCGACGAAGCCGCCGCCGGACGGCATCGTGATGGGAAGCTTATCCTTCGGAGTGAGCGTCTTCTCGCTGCGGTCGAAGGCGTCTGGCTTGCCGGCCACGTCGCCGAGCAGGGTGGCCTTGACGTTGCCTTTCAGGAAATCGAGCGGCAGGTCCCACGTCACGGGCTTCTTGCCATTCACGATCGCGATCCACCAGACGTCTCCCTTGCGGCGGGCGAAGCCGGCCGTCTCCCCGACGCGGGTTTCGGGCAGGACGATCGTCTCATCCCAGTCGGCCGGGATTTCGCGCAGGAGATCGACGGCAGGATTCGCGAGGTAGTTTTTGTAGTGGTCGGCAAAATGGATGAGCGGCGAGGTGAAGACGATGGCCTGCGCGAGCTCGTGAGACCACGTGTAGCC
>CAZSMN010000436.1:0-2753 GCA_964607615.1 uncultured Chthoniobacterales bacterium
GCATCCGCTGCGTGAAGGAATTTGATATCGAGGTGCAGGATGTCGTCGTCAACTCCCTCGCGTCCGCCCAGGTCGTCCTCGACCAGTCCCAAAAGGATGCCGGGGCGGTCGTTATCGATATCGGCGGCGGCGTGACCGACTATATCGTCTACCTCGATGGCAGCGTGCGGCACAGCGGTGTCCTCGCCGTGGGCGGCGACCACATCACGAATGATATTTCGATCGGCCTGCGGATTCCAATCACACGGGCCGAGAAGCTCAAGATCGAAGAGGGGTCGGCCATCCTCGGTCAGGCCCTGCCCGGCGAGAAGATCATCCTCAAGAACGACACCGGCTTCTCCGGCAAGGAAGTCGAGCGCGAGATGCTCAACATGATCATCCATGCGCGCCTGGAAGAGCTTTTCTCCCTTTTGAAGAAACGTCTCACCGGCGAGATCCCCGAGCACCTTCTCGGGGCCGGCATCATGCTCACAGGCGGCTGCAGTATGATCCGTGGCATCCGTGAGGTGGCCGAGTCGGTCTTTGGCCTGCCCGTTCACCTGACCCGCGCACAGGCGGTCTCCGGACCGACCTCGGCCTTCGAGAACCCCCAGTTCTCCACTTGCATCGGCCTCGCAAAATACGCCCAGGCCGTACGCTCCGAGATGCCCGAAGAAGGGCTCTTCAGCGGATTTTTCAAGTTGGTCAAAAACAGGTTCGGCCTTCCGTTCTAACTCACCGCCATGATCTCAATTCCTCGATTTCTGGAAACCGGCAAGGCCCCTGTCATCCGGTTGATCGGGCTTGGAAATGCCGGAGTGAACCTCGCCGACCGCATCACGATGAGCCACGGCACGCTGCAGGCCGTGGCGATGAACTCCGACCTTCAGTCGCTTTCCTCATCCGTCGCGCCGTCGAAGATCGCACTGGGCCCGCTGGCCACTCGCGGGCTGGGCGCGGGGGGAGATCCCGAGATCGGACTCGATGCCGCGCGCGAGTCGTCATCCGAGATCGAGGATGCCATGGCCGGTGCGGATATTGTTTTTCTCGCTGTGGGTCTGGGTGGAGGCACGGGGTCCGGGGCGGCGGGAATGGTGGCCGAAGTGGCCAAAGAGAAGGGTGCTCTGCTCATCGCGCTTGTGACGTCGCCCTTTTCCTTCGAAGGCCGGAGGCGCAACCAGCAGGCCAGGAATGCCCTCGAGGAGATCTCGCGGCATGCCGATGCCGTCATTCATTTTGAGAACGACCGCATGTCGGAGCTCACCGCTCCACGGACCGGCGTCTCGGAAACGTTCGCGGCCTGCGACGATCTCATGAGCGGCTGCATCGCCTCCCTGCTGAGGATTCTTTCTGCGTCGGGCCCGATGGCGGTCGGCCTGCCGGATCTTCTGGCGGTGCTCCGCGGACGCGACGGCTCCTGCCTGTTCGGCACCGGAGCCTCTGCGGGAGATAACCGGGCCTTCGGTGCCCTAGAACAGGCTCTGCGAAGCCCTCTACTGGACAAGGGCCGTATGCTGGACGAGGCAGGCGGACTCCTCGTACATGTCTCCGGACCGCCCAGCCTTTCTTTGGCCGAGGTGAATGCTGTGCTCGACGAAGTATCACGGCATGTCGCCGACGCCTCCCAGATGCATCTCGGGATCAGCACTCAAAGCGACGGCTCGGCACCGGTGGTCGTGACGATTCTGGGTAAATGCGGATCCTCCCCGGCTCTGGCCCCGGTGGCCGCCCCTCCCACACGCAGCCCTCAAGCCGTTCCGAAGCCTCCCCGTGTGGAGACCACACCGGAGCTTGTGGTCACCCAGCCCACCCGCGCCAGCGCACCCCAGGAACCAGCCACCCCGCCTGCAGAGCCAGCGGTTGAGCGTCCGAAACCCGAGCCACCCCGCGTCCGGCAGCCCTCCGAGACGGCAAAGCCGAAGCAGAGCGCGCAGAAAATCCGCCAGGAAACCCTTCAGTTTGAACCCGTCGCCCGCGGCCGCTTCGAGAAAATCGAGCCCACGATTGTGGAGGGCGAGGATCTCGACGTGCCCACGTTCCTCCGCCAGACGCGGCGGCCTTGAGCCGACCGGCTCCGGGGATCGAATCTCCGGCACGCGGTCGACCGCACAGAACAAAAAAAGACCGTCCGGCAGCGAGCCGGACGGTCTTTGTTAAATTTTCAGGGATGCGGAATTAGCGACGGAAATCACGTCCACCACGTCCGCCGCCGCCACCACCACCGCGACGGTCGTCACGGAAATCGCGGCGAGGGCCGTCGAAGCTGCGTCCGCCACCGCCGCCACCACCACCGCGGTCTTCGCGGGGACGGGCTTCGTTAACGGTGAGCGCGCGGCCGTCGAGCTCTTTGCCGTGGAAGGCGGAAACGGCTGCCTGAGCCTCGGAGTCGGACGACATCGTCACGAAAGCGAAGCCACGCGAGCGGCCGGTGAATTTATCCTGCATCAGCATGACTTCCGAAACGGTGCCGCACTGCGAGAACAGGTCTTGAATGGCGATTTCTGTCGTGTTGAACGAGAGATTTCCTACGTAGAGTTTGTTACCCATGGTTTTTTCTTTAACGCATTGGGATCGGAGACTGTTCCCGACTTCCGGGTTTCAAACCGCTGCCGGAATCTTCCGCACAACGTCCACCAAATCGCGACCTCATCTGCTGAATCGCGCTTATTGCCGTTTTTCATGCGTTTGGCAATGGATTTCTCGACTAAATTTCACACCGGCGATTGACGGTCGGGCCGGATTTACGGACAGTCCGGCGTGATGCTCCGGCACCT